>CAYSPE010000004.1:0-70912 GCA_964432845.1 uncultured Bifidobacterium sp. | reverse complement strand
GCGTTTCCTGAAAGGGTTACTACGGTGGGAGTCGCGTTTGAGGTAGTGGTTAATGGTTGGCTCAACTGTCCGTTGTTGTTCTTACCGAAACACGTGAGTGAACCATTGGTGAGAACAACACATGTATGTGCACCGCCCGCGGAGATGCTCTGTGCTGCACCACCCAATGCCGATGTTGCTGCTGGCACCACCACGTTTGACGATTGTGTAGTTCCTAAACGGCCGTCAAGGTAATAACCCCAACACCACGCAGCGCCAGCCACGCTGACTGCACACGTGTGGTTGGCGCCAATCTCTAGTGATGCAACGGTGAACCAATCAGGAATGTGAGTGACTACTTGTGGCGAGATTTCCGTGGTGCCATCGGTATTGATGCCGAGCTGTCCGTATGTGTTCTTTCCCCAGCACTGCACACGATTATCGGAAAGAACCGCACATGAACTCGACCCTCCAGCCGCAATCATTGTCGCAGTGGCCGCCAGTGATACCTGGGTGGGCGTTCCTTTCGACACAATCGTCCCATCGCCCAACGCAGCTGAACCGTTATCTCCCCAACACCACACGGTTCCGTCGGTCGCCAGGGCACAATTGTGTCTGCTCCCAGCAGCAATCTTCATAGGTACTCGAGCGCCGCCTAATGCGTTGACTTGCAGCGGAATTGGGCTGTCGGCAGGAGTTGAACCACCGCTTCCAACACCCAGTTGGAAATAACTGTTGTCGCCCCAGCACCAGATTTTGTTCTCGTTGGTGATGGCACATGTGTGCGAATCACCCAATGCCACTCGACCCGTTGCATCTACTGACGAGATGGTGATGGATGCATTCACCAGTGCGGGTGTGGAGTGCGCGAGCTCGACTGCAAGTACGAGTGAAGAAATCACCACTAGACGTGCCGCTACACGCGTGAGTCGTTGCCGACCTTCCCCCATAGAGGGAAGAAATTAACCGCTCTACTTTTGGTTTTCAATCTCTCGACGGACTTCGTCCATGTCGAGAGCTTGTGCGGCTTCCACAATTTGCTTCAAAGAGTGTTCTGGCAAAGCACCAGCTTGGTTGAAGAGCAAGATGCCATCGCGGAACACCATGATGGTGGGGATGGACTGGATGCCGCACATTGCAGCAACGTTTTGCTCGGCTTCAGTGTCCACCTTGGCGAAAGTGACACCGGGGTTCTCTTCCGACACTTTTTCGTAAATGGGTGCAAACATCTTGCAAGGGCCACACCAGTCAGCCCAGAAATCAATGAGGGTGAGACCCTCTGCGGCGATGGTGGATTCAAAATTTGCTTCGGTAAGTGCAATGGTGGCCACAACTGGCTCCGATCTTTTCTTATTGAACGATAGGTAGTGCAAGCGTTTTTGCGGCCGCTTCTATTCCGCCCAAGTCTGTGACATTGGAAAATCCGGCTTCCCGCATGGCCAGTGCAGCCAACGCTGACCGGCGACCGCTGTGGCAATACACCGAATATGCAGCGTCTTTATCAAGCCCAGCAAGGCCCGCAACCAACGCCCCACCCTCGTAATCAAGGTTGGTGGCACCACTGATGTGCCCCGCTGCAAATTCTTCTGGTGTACGAACATCGATGATGCGCGTAGCAGGAGTGAGTGTCATCTTGCCAACGGCCTCTGTGGTGTCGGAAGACGAAGCACTAGAACCGCATGCCGAAGTAAGTGGTACCAGCACCAAAAGTGTTGACGCAATTGCGCGAGTGAACTTCATAGAAACCTTTCCGTTTCTATTTTACGGACACACTGACCGTTGTACTCATTGCCGGATACGAAGATGTTTTTGCCACCTTCAATTTCACCTTGCACGTTGCCACCTTGTTAGGTGCCACTAATTTGCCAGCAGAGATTGAGCACAGACCGGTCTCGCTCCACGTCTTCTTTCCTTTTGACGCGGTTGTCACAAGTTTGCTGAGCGAAGTTTTGGATTTCTTCTTTACTTCTGTGAGCAACACAGTGAATCCGGGACGTCCACTTGACAATGACGCTGTCGACACCTTGCCTGTTCCCGAAATAGCAATGAGTTCAAACGTGTACGACACACCATTCTGAAGACCGATAAAGGTGCACGTGGTGTCTTTTGTTTCACAAGTGGATCCACCGGGTGATGCTGTGACTTTGTAGCTCACATTGGGCACGTTGGTTACTGCTGGCCAGAACAGCGTGATTGACTTGTTACCAACAGAGGTGGTCACGCTCAGCGGTGCTGAAGGAGGACCATCGGGTGTTCCCGTTGCGCTAGCGACTGCAGATACTCCGAGATTGTTTGAGGCAACAACACTCACTGTGTACGTAGTTCCGTTAGCAAGTCCCGTGAGCGTGCATGATGTTGTTGCAACTGCGGTACATGTTGCGGTACCGGGCGTTGAAGTAACTGTGTAAGTAACGCCTGAACTGCCGGCAGCAGGAGTCCACGACACAGACAAAGTGGTGTCACCACTGGTTGCCACAACGTTTGTTACGGCACTCGGGGCAGCAACCACTGTGGCATCGACAGTTGCTGCTTGGGCGCTTGAGCCCACTGCATTAATGGCGCGCACCGATGCGGTGTACGTGGTGTTTGCTGTAAGGCCCGAAATGGTGCACGTAAAGGTGCTGGCATTCGTAGAACAGGTTTGGCCGCCAGGCGATAGTGTGGCGGTGTACCCAGTGGTGGCAGATCCGTTGGGGCTCGCAGGTTCAGTCCACGTGAGCGTGACGGAACTGTTGGCCACCGATGCGCTAACGCTTGTTGGCTTGCAGGCTGCCCCGGCTGTGCTTCCTGTATTCAGTAGGCGGTTGGCAGTTTGCGGAGATGCGCTCACATTGTTGTACGTCACTACATCACATGTGGAATTCAGTTTGAGCCAATTCCAAATATCACTTGGCGTGGACGCTGTCACCGTTCGACCAACTAATTGCAATGCCGCCACGCCAGAAACATGTGGAGCGGCCATGGATGTACCGGTCTCGAGATAGTAGGTATTGGTGTTGGCCCCATTTTTTGGCCACGTTGAAACAATGTCTGAACCCGGTGCGAATATGTCGACACAGTCTCCGTAATTGGAGTAGTACGCCTCTGTGGTGTTGCTTTGAATCGCGCCAACAGAAATGGTGCCTGCGGTACCAGCAGGAGTTGTGTTGCACGCAGATGTGGCGTCGTTACCTGCTGCTGCGACAACAACGATGCCTTCTCCCAACAGCGCAGTGATGTCAGCGTCGATGGTGGTGGCCGAAGCATCAAAACCAATACTCATGTTGATAACTGCTTTTTCACCAGCCAAGTGATCTGCCAAAATCCAGCGAAGTCCGTTGTGCACCATGGTGGTAGTGCCGGCACCACATGAGTCGAGCACGCGCACAGGCACAATAGAAACGCCTTTGGCAACACCGGTGATTTCGCCTCCGATGGTGCCGGCTACGTGTGTGCCATGTCCGTCGTTATCGGTTTTGCCTTTGTCGGTGGTGTCAGCACCAGCAGCATTCACTTTGTCGTCAAAAGTTGCAGGATCAAATTGCTGCAATGTGGGATTTGAGGCGCACGCAGAAATGTTGTTGGCCACTCGCGCCGAGTGATAGCTCTCGTTTGAGTTGCGATAACTGCCCGACGTAGCTGTGGTGTCGGCGCGATAGCTCCAGCCATCAAGGACACGAGTGCCGAATTCTGGGTGTGATGCGTTAACCCCCGAGTCAACGATGTACACCTTCACACCAGCGCCATTGCCGCTGAATGAATACGAATGATCAAGTGTGTTGCTGCGTTGGTCGATACGGTCAAGGCCCCATGGCACCTGGTTGTACGGCGCCTGCAATCCCGAGGGGCCTGCAGTTTGAGGCGATGTTGGCGCAACAACTGCATGAGCAATCATTTCGGGCTGTTCGTTAGTTGTTGCCGCACGAACCGGTGTGGAAGGCAACGACATGGTGAAACAAGCAACAACGAGCGCACCGACGGAAGTTATGCGGAACTTCATAGTGAAATCCCTTGCATTACTGCAGCGTTGACAGTGTTTTCCATGAGGCATGCCACTGTCATCAGCCCAGTTCCACCAGGCATGGGAGTGAGAGCACCGGCGACTGCGGCCACACTTTCTGCATCAACGTCACCCACTAAGCCGTTCTCAGTGCGCGAAATTCCGACATCAATAACAGTGGCGCCTGGCTGCACGTGCGATGCAGTGACGGAATGCGCAATGCCAGTTGCCGAGACAACAATGTCGGCACTTCTACAGATGAGTTCTAAATTCTGCGTGCGAGAATGCGCGAGGGTGACGGTGGCATCGATACCTTTACGCGACAGCAAAATTGCCAGTGGTTGACCCACCAGCAATGAACGTCCGATGACCACAACGTTCTTGCCAGCAACAGGGATGTTGTAGTGCTGCAGTAAACGCAGTACTCCGAGCGGTGTGCAGCCAATGTGGCCGGGTGTGTTGCGTACAAGTCGACCAAGCGATGCTTCGGTGAGTCCATCAACGTCTTTGTCAGCAGGGATGTGTGCAAGGACGGCGTCTTCGTTGATATGTGAAGGCAACGGAATTTGCACCAAAATACCGTGCACCGAATCATCGGCAGCCAATGCGGCGACTGCGGCTTCAACTTCTTGTTGTGAGGCAGATGCTGACAGTTCCACACCCACTGAGCGAATGCCGATGGAATGTGCAGTGGCGTGCTTGCTGGCTACATATTTGTGGCTGGGGCCGTCATCGCCCACAAGAACTGTTGCGAGCGTGATGGCAGGAGATCCGGCTGCCACGATGCGCTGATGAAGGCCCTTCAATATGGCATCGCGCGCAGGCGCACCAGCCAACAACTGAGCTGTATGTGAAGCGCCTGACATGGCATCAAGCGTACTTCTAGACGGTCGGTCTACTGGAAAGTAATAAGTAAAAACTCAGTAATTAGTTGTCGTTATTTGGCGTTGCGTGTGCTGGCAAAAAGCGAAGCGCAAAGAGACAACCCGCCAACGCCGTTATGGCGGTAACAACACAAGCACGACCGAAACCGTCAAGGAATGCGTGGCTCACTGCAGCCTTCACGGTGTCGTGCATCTGTGCTGGCAACTTGTCGCTTGAGGCCACTGCATACGCCGCGTACACCGACTCTTGCGCCTTGGCGAATACACCTGCAGGCAAGTTCTTTACGAGACCAGGAATGTTGCCGAAAGCGCGCACAATGCTGGGGCCGTACAACGACACGAACACCGAACCTGACACAGCAACGCCTAGGGTGCCACCAACTTCGCGACTCATGTCATTCACTGCAGAACCAACGCCTGCCTTGTCTTTTGACAGTGCGCCCATAATTGCGTCGGTGCTAGGCGAAGTAACTAGTGACAAACCGTTTGCCATGATCACCATGCTCACAATCACCAATCCGAAATATGGAGTGTTCTGGTCCATGCGGCTTGCAAGAGTTAGCCCAAGTGCCATGTTGAACAAACCAAGTGCGACCACTCGCTTGGTTCCGAACTTCAGCGCGGCACGTGCAGCGAACGGCGCGGTAAGACCTGCGCCGAATGCGAAGGGCAATGTGTGAATACCTGCGGTGAGTGCGTCGTAACCACGAACAAACTGGAAGTACTGCGTGACCAAGAATGTGAACCCAAACAAGCAGAAGAACGCAATGGTAATTCCTGCAGAAGCTGCGCTGAATCGGAGGTTTTTGAAGACTGAAACCTCAAGCAATGGCTCTTCGCGAGTGGACTCCCATTTCACGAATATCGCAAGTGCAACAACAACTATTGCGAATCCAATGTTGGATCGAGCACTTCCCCATCCCCAATGTGGCGACTCAATCACGGTGTACACCAAAGATGAGACTGTGAATGTTGAAAGCAAGAATCCCACGTAGTCAAGTGCGTGATTATGTGGGCTGCGAGATTTCGGAATGATGAATGCACCGGCAACAAGCGCAAGAACAACAAACGGAATGTTCACAAGGAACACCGAACCCCACCAGAAATGTTTCAACAAGAAACCACCAACGATGGGGCCGAATGCAACTGCCATTCCCGATACTGCAGACCACATACCAATCGCCTTTGCGCGCTCAACTGGGTCGAGAAACAAGTTGGTGATAATCGCAAGTGTTGCTGGAAAGACAAATGCTGCACCAACACCCATGGCCCCGCGCCAAAAAATCAGCATGTGAGTGCTTCCACTAAATGCACCCATGGTGCTGCATACCGCGAAGATGACAAGTCCCATTTGTAGTGAGCCCTTACGACCAAACCGATCGCCTAGGCCACCGGCCACCAACAGCAAGCCGGCAAAGACCAAGCTGTATGAATCAACAATCCACTGAAGCGCCGTTGTTGATGCATTCAGTTCATGTTGCAGGGTGGGTAGGGCCACGTTGACAATGAGGTTGTCCATCACCACCAAGAAAAGGCTGATGGCGAGCACCACCATGACCCACCAACGACGTGCGTATGCTTTTTCAGAAATCACTTGACAGTGTCTAGTGGGTTATTTTGACAATGTCAAGTTTTAGAGGGAGGTGCCAGTGACATCGAATCAGACCGAACTCCCCCGTGCCGTCCTCGACGCCGCCATCAGCATTATTGGCACTTCTGGTGTGGAGTCATTATCCATGCGCGAGGTAGCCCGACGCGCTGACGTAAGCCATCAAGCTCCGTACCACTACTTCGGCGATCGTGCCGGAATCTTTGCGGCTCTGGCCGAAGAGGGATTCCTCATGCTTGATGCTGCATTGCAGCCCGCGCTTGAGTCGCCCAATCCCATTCGGGCAACAGCAGAGACATACGTACATTTCGCGCTTGCCCACCCTGCACATTTTCGAGTGATGTTTCAATCGGACATCTGTGGTGTGTCCACACATCCACAAACACGCGAAGCTGCCGACAAGTCTTTCCAATCACTGATGCGTTTGTCCCACATGGCAAATCCAAAAGCAGCCAATGGAAACGGCGTTGATTTGACGCCGTTGATGTTCTGGTCCACTGTGCACGGCCTCTCTACATTGCTTCTTGATGGTCCACTTCTTCGAAAAGACAATGGTCCGATGCGCAAGTTGTCAGCGCACCCACTCAATGTTGACGACATCATTTCGTTCATCAGTGCAACCTTGGAGCGCGCTTTCAATGGCTAATCCTTTCAAGACACTTCGGTCGGTTATTCAGTTCAAATCTTTTGAACGCAGCGCGGTTGAACGTCGGTTGGCGCGCGCGGCCAATGTGGATGACCTACGTCGCATTGCAAAGCGACGCCTGCCCGGTGGCGTGTTTGACTACATCGACGGAGCAGCTGAAGACGAGTGCACACTTGCAGCGAATGCTCGCGCGTTCGCTGAGTGCGAATTTGTTCCACGTGTATTACGCGGTATTCAGAGCGTCAATACGGGCACCACAATTCTGGGCAAGCCCAGCGCCATGCCCTTTATTTTCGCCCCAACCGGCTTCACCCGAATCGCCGACCCGCAAGGCGAATTAGCTGTTGCTCGGGCGGCTGCTCGGGCCGGAATTCCCTATGCGTTGTCAACTCTTGGCACGCGCTCTATTGAAGAAGTTCGTGCGGTAAGCGACGGCCGACTCATGTTTCAGGTGTATGCGTGGCGAGACCGCGCCATGGTGAAAGAAATGGTGCAGCGCGCGCACGATGCACGGTACGAGGCACTGATGCTCACCGTGGACACTGCGGTTCTTGGCCGTAGAGAACGAGATGTACGCCGTGGATTTTCACTTCCGCCAAAGATAGGAATACGTACGTTCATTGATGGGGCTGTTCATCCAAGTTGGACATTGAAGTTCATCATGAACGAACCGATTCGTTTCGCAAATGTGGTGGGTAGCGATAAAGGTGACGGCGCATCACCCGTGAACTTGTCTGACTACATCAACAGTCAGTTTGATCCCGCGTTGTCGTGGGCTGACATTGATTGGTTGCGCGAACAATGGGATGGCCCCATCATTGTGAAAGGCATTCAAAGTGTTGCCGACGCCGTGCACGCGGCAGATATTGGCGTGGAAGCGATTGCCCTGTCGAACCACGGTGGTCGCCAACTTGATGGAGCACCCGCTGCGTTCTCACTTGTTGCACCCGTTGCAGATGCAGTGGGAGGACGAACTGAAATCATTTGTGACGGCGGTGTTCGACGTGGCAGCGACATTGTGAAAGCAGTTGCTGCAGGCGCCACATGCGCAATGGCCGGTCGCCCGTATTTATATGCGCTGGGCGCCGGCGGTGAGCGAGGTGTTGACCGTTTGTTGGAATGGTTTCAGGGCGACATGGTGCGCACCATGAACCTATTGGGATGCGCAGATGTAGATGGGCTGACTCCCCACCTTCTCTCCTTCTGAAAGGCATCTCCTCTAATAATCACAAGGGTTTCTAATTCCTGACTACTTTTGTCGGGTTTTCTCAATTTGCCCGTAGAGTGACTCCAATATTCCGAATCAGGAGGAACACCATGTCAGTACGTCTCGGCGATACAGCCCCAGATTTCACCGCTGAAACCACCCAAGGCACCATCAACTTCCACGAGTGGTTAGGTGATTCTTGGGGCGTCCTTTTCAGCCACCCAAAGGACTTCACACCCGTGTGCACCACAGAGCTTGGTTACGTCGCACGCATCAAGCCTGAGTTTGACAAGCGCAATGTGAAAGTCATCGGCCTCTCAGTTGACCCAGTCGACAGCCACATCAAGTGGGAAGAAGACATCGCCGAGACTCAGGGAACCCCTGTGAATTTCCCCATGATTGGCGACAGCGACAAGAACGTTTCGAACTTGTACGAAATGATTCACCCAAATGCAAGCGACACCATGACGGTTCGCTCGGTGTTCATCATTGGACCAGACAAGAAGATCAAGCTCTCCATCACATACCCCGCTTCAACTGGTCGTAACTTCGAAGAAATTCTTCGCGTCATCGATTCATTGCAACTCACCGCAAAGTTCAAGGTTGCTACGCCAGCCAACTGGACCGACGGTGGAGACGTCATTATCGGCGCCGCAGTCTCTGACGATGAGGCAAAGGGCCTCTTCCCGCAGGGTTGGAAGACCGTGAAGCCATACCTTCGCGTATTGCCACAGCCTAAGTAAACACAGTATTTCCGCAAGGGCCGTTGCCTGCATCACTTGATGCGCGTAACGGCCCTTTTGCGTTGCGAAATTGCAATGTGAAGGAACAAAAAGTGGCAGTTTCAGGTTGAATGAAACTATGACTTCCCCCACAGTTACGGTCGCCGCATCCACAAAAGGTGCCTTCAAGATTTATGGAGAAGGTGACGATGCGGTCTATGCGTTGCGCGATGTTTCAGTTGACTTCTACTCCGGTCAATTCACCGCAATCATGGGTCCCAGCGGATCGGGAAAATCAACTCTCATGCATTGCATCGCCGGGCTCGATGAGCTCTCCAAAGGATCCGCACTCATCGACGATGTCGATTTGTCCACTTTGAAGGACAAGTCACTCACAGAATTGCGCCGCGAGAAGATCGGATTCATTTTCCAGTCATTCAACTTGGTGCCAACACTTACAGCAGATGAAAACATTCGCTTGCCACTCATGTTGGGCAACAACAAAGGCAACGAAGAGTGGATACAAAAAGTCATCCGCACCGTTCATCTACAGGACCGTTTGACTCACCGCCCCAGTGAATTGTCTGGTGGACAGCAACAGCGAGTAGCGGTGGCACGTGCACTTGCTTCACAACCACGCATTATTTTTGCCGACGAACCAACGGGCAACCTCGACTCCACAACAGGTGCCGAGATTCTTTCGTTCATGCGAAAGGCTGTTGACGAACTCGGACAGACAATCGTGATGGTCACACACGATGCAGTTGCGGCTGCCTACGCAGATCGCATCATCTTTCTTGCAGACGGACACATCGTTGACGAAATGACCGAGCCAACTGCCGAGCGCGTATTAGACCGCATGAAGAGCCTCGGCAACTAAGAGGACCACATGTTTCGCATAGCTCTCAAGGGCATCTTGGGTCGCAAGGCTCGACTTGTTCTCACTTCACTCGCAGTCATCATTGGTACGGCATTCTTGGCCGGAACCTCCGTGTTCTCTGCCACGTTGAACTCCACCTTCAACAACCTGTTCACCGACGTGTTCAAAAATGTTGATGCGTACGTTCGTTCGTCCCAAGTAATTGAGGCAGATTTTGGCGCCCAAGAACGCCAGCGCATCCCGGCGACCCTCATTGAAACCGTCCGCCAAGTACCCGGAGTCAAGGCAGCAGCAAACGACATTCAGGCATTCGCTCGCATTGTGGGAGCAGATGGAAAGCCACTGGGTACAGACGGACAGGGTCCGCCGACGTTCGGTGGCGTGTACACCGAATCATTTGTTTCGTTATGGAAGGTGGTCGATGGTCGTGCCCCGAAAGGTCCAAATGAAGCAGTCGTCGATGAGGCATCGTTCCAAAAAGGAAAACTCACCGTTGGCAAGCCAGTAAAGATCATCGGTCAAGCAGGCAGTCGTGAATTCACATTGGTTGGAGTTGTTTCTTACGGCGATGTTCGATCACCAGGCGGAGCAACGTTTGCTCTGTTTGACGAGACAACAGCGTCTGAATTCCTTGCAAAACCAGGGTTTGTTGACGACATTCTGATTGCAGGTGACGGCTCACTTTCTGACGTTGCATTATCCCAACGCATCACCAAGGCACTTGTTGCGAAAGACTCAACCCTCAAAGTAGAAACTCTCACAGGTGCGGAAATAACCAAAGAAACGCAGAACCAAATTGGTTCTGTTTTGTCGTTCTTCGGAATTCTTCTCTCGGTGTTTAGCTTCATCGCACTTGGTGTCGGCAGTTTTGTTATTTACAACGTGTTCTCAATTAGTGCGGCACAACGGCAACGCGAAAATGCGTTACTGCGCGCGATTGGCGCAAGCAAGAAGCAAGTATCTCGCGCAATGCTGATAGAGGCTGTTGTGGTTGGCATCTTCGGGTCATTGATTGGACTTGTTGGAGGCATTGGGCTCTCTAAAGGATTGAGCGCCTTGTTACGAGCACTCAACATCGATCTTCCAAGTAGCGGACTAATTGTGAAGTCGAACACCATTAGTCAAACCTTGATTGTGGGCACTCTCGTCACAGTTGCATCTGCCTTCTTCCCGGCACGACGCGCAGGAAAAGTGCCGCCGCTTGCCGCGATGCGCAGCACCGCAATTGAAATCATCGCCACTGGACGCAAGAGATTGATCTCGGGACTAACAGTTATTGCAGTCGGGGTCGTCGTGATTGTGGCGGTGGTAGCAGGCGCCGATACCACGCTTCTTGGAATCGGAATTCTCGCGGTCTTTATTGGCACCATTGTTTTGGGGCCCATCATTGCTCGCCCCGTCTCATTGTTCTTGGGTCGTCCCGCCGCGCGCTTCCGTGGAATCACTGGTTCTATGGCGCGTCAGAACTCCGCCCGCAATCCGAAGCGCACCGCGCGCACTGCATCACCAGTGCTTATCGGAGTCGCTTTGGTTACTGCTGTCACTGCTCTCGCTGCTTCCATCAAGGGCCAGATCAATGATGTCTTCACGCAACAGTTGAAGGGCAACTTTGTGGTGGCTACGAATAATCGCGGCTTTGGAGGTTTGAGCACATCGCTGGCAACAGATATCGCTCGCCTGCCACAAGTTGAGTCCGCTTCCGGAATCGGCACTATCGCAGCCAAGGTTGGCGACAAAGGACAATTCCTCATCAGTGTTTCACCAGAGAGCGTCTCATCAGTGTGGAATTTCGGCCTGATCGATACCGATTTCTCCAAACTGACCAGCGACAGCATCTTCATCTCACGCAAGAAGGCGGAGTCTCAGATGCTCGCTGTGGGCCAAAAACTCACTGTCATTCTCCCCGATGCCAGCGTGCATCAATTGGCCATCGCCGGTATTTACGAACAGCGCGAATTCGGCGATTACCTCATTAGCAAGCAATTGACCGCCAATAGCACTGTCGCTTCATTCGACATTGGCGTGTACATCAAAACGAAGTCCGGGGTGTCGTCGTCAGATGCGCGGTCCGCTTTACAAAAAGCCGTCGACAAGTACGGTCAGGGAACACTGTTAAACAAACAGGAATACATCGACAAAAACTCCGGCAACGTGAACCAATTGCTGGGCCTCATTTATGGCTTGTTGTTCCTGTCCATCATCATTTCGATTGTTGGCATCATCATCACTCTGTTGCTCAGTGTGTTTGAACGTCAACGCGAACTTGGCCTCTTGCGAGCTGTCGGAATGACGCGTTCGCAGGTGCGAACCACGGTTCGCTGGGAAAGCATTATCACTTCCCTTCTTGGTGCAGTTGTGGGCATTGCATTGGGCATTGGTCTCGGCTGGGTCATCGTGTTCGCGCTTCGAGATCAGGGCCTCACCACCTTCTCCTTGCCCGTTAGCTCCGCTGTGGTCATTGTGATTTTGTCCTTCATTGTGGGTGTGCTTGCGGCGGTTTACCCAGCATGGCGCGCCACAAAGGTAGACATCTTGAGTGCACTGAACACCAATTGATATGAACCAGCGCGTCACCATCACACCAGAGATGCGAGTGTTCCTCTCTGAATACCATTTGGCATCGCTTACTACGTTGCGCGCCGACGGCTCGCCTCATGTTGTGCCTGTCGGATTTTCGTTCGACGAGGAGGCTGACGTCGTTCGCGTCATTACGTTTGCATCTTCCATGAAATATCGAAATGCACTTCGTGGCGGTCGCGCTGCCGTGTCGCAAGTAGATGGCGGTCGGTGGCTCACGCTTGAAGGTGCGGTTTCAGGAACAAATGATCCGGAGCGCGTTGCCCTCGCTGTCAACGGTTACGCACAGCGATACAGACAGCCAGGCGAACGTGACGACCGAGTAGCTATTGAAATATTGGTTGACCGCATCATGGGACGCGGCTAACGCACATTACGCGGAGCGATGCTTAATGATGTCGCTCACGAATTGCGAGCCCGCGGGGTGTGGGTCTGTTGCGCGAGCGATTTCATTGGAATCGTCGCGTTCCGGATATGGTTCGCATCCCGTTTGGCATCCAGGGCACCAATACAGCAAACGTGCCATTTCACCCATCTTTTGCAGGCGAATAATGTCTCCGCACCGCACGCACTTTTGACCGTTTCGTCCGTACACCGCTAATCCACCCGGAACATCGGGGGCGGTGATACGTACTGGCGTTTCTAAATTCGCACGCAACATGCCCGCAGATGTAATGACCAGGTCAAGACATGTTGATTGAGGAACATTCTTCATGGGTGCCCACGGATGCACGCCGCACGCCCACAGCACTTCACATCGATACACATTGCCCACACCGCTCATGACCCGCTGGTCAAGCATTGCCTCTGCCACAGTGGCATCAGGTTTGTCGTAGTGGAAAAGTCGCGCCGCACACTCATGCAGGTCAGCATCTGCGCGCACCAGATCAGGACCCAATCGCCCTGCTCGAGGATGACGTGATTGGTCGAGTTCGCGATAGGTCTCCACAATGGGAGCATTAAATGCCACCGCAATCCACTCTTCGGTCTCAATAATGACTCTCGCTTGATGCCGACGCTTTTTCCACTTCTGACCATGCCGGTACAAATGCCACGCACCAGTCATGCGCATATGGGTATGCAACACAATTCCGTCGTCAAAAATAATTTCAAGATGCTTGCCGTGACTGTCAACACTCTCTACTGCAGCATGAATTCGAGGTGAGGGGCCCGTGAGGCGTGGAGCTTCAAAGCGAGTGACGGTTTTCCCTACGAGCGCCGTGCGCAATGCTGCAGCTGATCGATAGATGGTGTCACCTTCTGGCACACACCAAACTTAGTTCAGGGAAGTTGACCCACCGACGCAAGTGCCAAACGAATAAGACGGTCGTGACCACTGGTCATTTCGCGAATTACTTCGGGGCTCACAGCTTGCTCGGGTGTGAACCATGCAAGGTCGAGCGCCTGCTGTGTGGGGTGACAATCACCAGCTACAGGAACCACGAAAGCCAGGCTCACCGCGTGATGGCGGGGATCGTAAAAACCAGAGATTGACGGGTCTGTGAAGTACTCGACAACAGTGAACGGCGCTGGTTCGGGCGGAATACGAGGCATCGCCATTGGACCAAGGTCTTTTTCAAGATTGCGCATGAGCGCCTCTCGTACGCGTTCGTTCAGCATGACTCGACCCGACACCACCATGCGACTCACTGAACCGTCTGGCGCTTGACGTAGAAGCATGCCCACATGAGTGACCTTGCCCTCGTGATCAACACGCACGGGTACGGCATCGACGTATACCAAAGGCACTTGATGGCGCACCATGGCAAGTTCCTCGGGCGAGAGCCACGAGTTCTGGGTATCGATGTCTACTTGGCCACTCACGGTGTCTCAAACTAGTTCGGTTTTGCTGCGCTGTAAATGGCTCTCTTCATACAAAAAGGGCCCGGCACCGAAGTGCCGAGCCCTTTCCGAAGCTTTCAGGAGTAACTGATCAGCTGGCACCAACCTTGGCTGCCTGAGCGAGAGCCTTGGTCTTGATGCTGCCGGCAAGTGGTGCATAGAAGGCACCCGGTCCGCTCACTGGCGC
Organism: uncultured Bifidobacterium sp.; assembly: GCA_964432845.1. Lineage (GTDB taxonomy): Bacteria > Actinomycetota > Acidimicrobiia > Acidimicrobiales > Ilumatobacteraceae > UBA2093. Next base: position 56,400 of record CAYSPE010000004.1, on the reverse strand, counting down.
ACACTTGTCGATGAAGTAAGTGAACCATGAACGTACTGCAGTGTTGCTGGTTGATGCAGCGGTTGCACCAAGGCCGTATGACACCGCGTTGATGAGGTAAGCATCTGCTGCTGCCACTGTGTAGTCAGGGGTAACTACACCGTTATCTGCAACTGCTGCTTCTGCATAGAACGCACCGGTGCCAGCTGCGCTTGGAAGCACATACGCACCTGCGTTGTTCTTGATTGCGGCTGACTGGATAGAAGCGGTCTTGCGCTCTTCTGCGTATGACAATTCGGTGTAGGTGATTGCACCATTGTTGTCCTTCACGTAGTTTGCAACGCCATCAGATCCACTTGCTGCCTGGAATGTTCCATCAGTTGGCAGTGTTGTGGGGAATGCGGTGCTGAATGAATCGTTTGCTGCCTTGGTCCAAACGCTTCCCACAGCCTTGTTCAGGAAGTTGGTGAAGTTGTTGGTGGTACCAGAGGTGCCCGAACGATAGGCAACACGGATTGGGGTTGAAGGCAACGTGAGCGTGACGCCAGTAACTGTTGAGTCAACACCCACAGAACCGAGCGAAGTTGTGCTCACTTTGATTGCATACGTGGTGTTTGCCGAGTATGGAAGAGTCAATGAGCCGGTCTTGGCAAGCGCAACGGTCTTTGGTGCCGAGGTAACTGACTTCGCAGGAGTTGCACCCACTGCAGGAGTCGTAACGGTCTTAATAATCGACACGTTCTTACCCTTGAACTTCTTCAATGCAGCGGCGGTTGCCGAAACTGTGAACTTCACTTTGGTGCCAGCCTTGGCGGCCTTTACAGTGACTCCAGCCTTCGATGCCTTGGAAACAGCTGGTGTGGTGACTGCTGTATTGTCAGCCTTAATTGCTGCGTCATTCCACATTGTGATCTCACCAGCAAAAATCTTTCCAACGGTAAGTGGGCTCAAGCGAACATTCGCGCCAGCAGGTGTCACGCCGTCGAGGCGGTACATCACTGAAATTGCACCCGAGATGATGGGTACATAAACGAAGTTGAACGATGGTGCACCCGAGGAGTACACCGAGTCAGTTGCTGCCCATACTTTTGTCTGGTTGGTGAATGCGGTCTTGCCTGCACCAGAACCGGTTGGCGAAACATATGCCACTGTGTCGGTCTGGGTGTTGTTCAACGTGTTGCGGTTGTACTGAGCAGCACAGATATCGATCAGGTTTGCTGGGAATGTTGCACCAGTACCATCGATTGCTGTTCCTGCGCGTACACCTGAAACGGTGATTGGCGATGCGATTGCAGCCACTGCAAGTGCGAAGCCGAGTTTGCGACGTAATTTCATTTTGTGTGATCCCTCCAGGGTTGTTGTTGTCACGAGGGAAACAATAGAGAGGGCACATTTCACCAATTCGTCGGCGCCCTTAATGATTAGGGCATTCCAGGTGAACGTTACGTGAACGAAATTTCAGCCGAAACGGCCTTGCACGTAGTTAGCCGTGCGCTCGTCCTTAGGGTTCGAGAACATGTTGGTGGTGAGGTCTGCCTCGATAAGCCGACCCGGTCCGCCGTCTGACAAGAAGAATGCGCAGTAATCAGAAACTCGAGCGGCTTGCTGCATGTTGTGCGTCACAATGACGATTGTCATGGTTTGAGACAGCTGAACAATTGTCTCTTCTACACGGAGAGTTGAACCTGGGTCTAATGCTGAGCATGGCTCATCAAGCAAGAGGACTTCAGGCTTGAGAGCCAATGCGCGGGCGATGCACAAGCGCTGTTGCTGGCCACCAGACAACGATGATCCTTGGGCCTTTAGACGATCTTTTACCTCTTTCCAGAGGCCGGCGCGGGTCAGACACTCTTCAAGAAGGTCATCGGGATTATCCACCTTCTTCTTTGCAAGTTTGAGGCCAGCAAGAACATTTTCACCAATAGTCATTGCGGGAAACGGGTTTGGCTTCTGGAACACCATGCCGATTCGCGTACGAATTTCGGTGGCATTGACATGAGGTGCGTACATGTCTTCGCCATTGAAAAGCACTTCACCCGCCATCGCAGACTTCGGAATGAATTCGTGCATTCGGTTGAGAAGGCGCAAGAAAGTTGACTTACCGCAACCAGAGGGACCGATAAGACCCGTAACGGTGTTCTGAGGAAAATGAATTGAAACGTCCTCAAGTGCGTGGTGCTTATCAAACCATGCGTGCACACCACGTGCTTCGAGGCCTGGCTTGCCACTGACTTCAAGATTGTCGGCGTTGCGGCTGGTGTGCTCTTCGGTCACAGGTGCAATGTTAGGCGTTATTGAAGGAATAAACGATTCCGCGCGGCTGTCCGTAGGTGTTGTTTCTGACATTTCTATTTTCTTCCGGTTGAACGACCGCCGAGAAGGCGGGCAATAACTGATAGGAACACGACAATTGCGATGAGCACCAAAGATGCGCTCCACGCGCGGGCCAGGGAATTCTCAGTTCCGGTACGTAATGCACCGAAAACGTACGTGGGAAGAGAAGCCATGGTGGAGTTGAAGATGTTGGTGGTGAGACGCACAAAATATTGAGACGTGAGGAGCAGTGGCGCCGTCTCTCCGGCGACACGCGCGATACCCAAAATGGTTGCCGTCACTAGTCCCGATCGAACTGTAGGGAGCACCACTTTCAATGTGGTTCGAACCTGCGTTGCACCAAGCGCATAGCTCGCGTCTCGGATTTCGCGAGGAACAACTTTCAATACTTCTTCGCTGGTGCGAGCCACCGTGGGCAACATAAGAATCGCTAATGCAAGTGAGCCTGCGAAGGCATTGTTTTTATGAGTCACCACGATGATGATCGTTGAATAGATGAAAAGACCAGCGACAATTGATGGCACACCACTCATCGCTTGCGTCAAGAAGCGCACAAAACGCGCCGCCTTGCCATTGATTTCAACAATGTAGAGCGCGGCAATAATTCCGAGTGGAGCGGCAACCACAGTGGCGATACCAACAATGACCAAAGTTCCGACGATGGCGTGTGAAATACCACCCACGTTCAATGGCTCATCCATCGAATTGACCAGCATGTCATGAGTGAAGAATCCGAAATAGATTCCTTTGGCACCGCGCTGAATCACAGTTCCGATCAGTGAAATCCATGGAATCATCACCGTGGCAAAACCAGCGCTAATTACAACTGGCGCTACTTGATCACCAATACTTTTCGCACTTTGTGAGAACTTGCTTGCAATCCCCATTACCACCATGAGTGAGAAAATGAATGAGACATACCAACCAAGTACGCCGTCAAGACCGGTCATTGCATAAATGACGGTGGCCAGGACGGATGAAAGAACTCCGTTTATTACTGCTCGCTTCAGCGTGACTGCGGGTGTCTTCCACGGAGTTTGCGGAATCACTTTCTCTATCGAATTTGACGCAACACTGCTCATGACGGAACCTTCGAACGATTAACGATGGTGGTGGCTAAAAAGTTGACAATCAATGTCATAAGGAACAGCACCAGACCAGCGGCCATCAAAGCTTTCAATTCGTATGGAGATGCCTCTCCGAATCGCGAAGCAATGAGAGACGCCACATTTCCGCCGACTGAAGCGAGGATGTGGAAATTCACCTTGAATACCAAGTTGAGCACTAGATACACGGCCACTGTCTCACCTAGCGCACGTCCAAGACCAAGCATGGTGCCTCCAATGAGTCCGCTTTTACCGAACGGCAGCACCACTGTTCGTAGGGCTCCCCATTTTGAGGAACCCAAACCGTATGCGGCATCAATTTGGTCTCGTGGCGCTTGGCTATAAACCTCACGCGCGACGGAAGTGATGATGGGAAGAATCATCATCGCCAACAACATTCCGGCAATGAAAGGTGACCGCTCAAAAATGGGAGCGGGAACATCAAACAGAGGGAACCATCCCAGCCAGTGGTTCAGAGTTTTCGACCAGCCGGCTGCATGTGGCATGAGAATGGTGTACCCCCAGATACCCCAAATCACTGAGGGAATCGATGCAACAAGGTCGAGTACCGATGTAAGAACTCGTCGCAGAGCAAGTGGTGCGTAGTACTCAAGGAAGAGCGATACCGACATTGCGAAGGGAACTGCAATGATCACTGCAATTACGGAAACAACGAGCGATCCCACCAGCATTGCCGCAACGCCGAAACTTGCCGGCGCACTGCCATCGTCAGCTGCTGCTTCCCAACGTGACGAGGTGAAAAACGAGAGTCCGAAATCCTTAAAGATCCCAAATCCTCGATACAAGAGAAATCCTGCGATGAGTCCGAGAACAACCAGCGAGAACATTGCGCCGGCCAAAATAAAACCGCGAAAGATCTTGTCGGATGTGCCACGACTGACCTTGAGTTGGCGGGGGGTTACACCGATATCTGACACGTGAAAAAGTCTTTCAGAGGCATCTAAATGCCAACCTACGAGCACATGAACAGAAGGTGAACTGGACCAGTATTTCGGCGAATTCTTGGGGTTTACAGACGCAGAATCTGAGACGCCATGGATTGGGCATCGTCCTCATCGTGGGTGACCATCAATGTGATTGCACCCGACTGTTGGACCGCTTGCGGAAGCACTGCTCGAAACACATGATGAGCGGCTTCGTCAACGGCCGAAAACGGCTCGTCAAGCAACAGCACATGAGGGTCCATCACGAGGGCACGTGCAAGCGCAACGCGTTGCCTCTCACCACCACTGAGCGACATAGGCCGGCGGTGAACCAAATTCTCAGCTCCCACTAGACGCAAGGCATTCATTGAGCGTTCGCGCACCTCCGCCCGCTGCACGCCACGTGAACGAAGACCGAACATCACGTTGGAGAGTGCGTTGAGATGTGGGAAGAGACGAAGATCTTGGAAGACAACGCCACATCCACGATTCTCTGGGGTGACCCAAACGTTCTCCGAAGGATTGTCCCACGCAATCTCATCAACGACAAGCGATCCATCGGACAACGGACGTAATCCGGCCACCGTATGCAGAACAGTGGACTTGCCAGAACCGTTGACACCCAAAATGGCTACAACTTCCCCACTGCGAGCAGTTAAATCTACGCGCCGAGAAAATTCACCTCGTTGCATAACGCCGTGGAGCTCAAGAGTCATCGTTGCACTCCGGTCATCCATCGATCACGCATCACCGCAATAACAACAATCGAGATAACAACCAGCATCAGCGACATCACCAAGGATGCTCGGTAGTCAATTGCGACAAGTTCGTACACGGCCATCGGCAACGTTTGTGTTTTGCCCGGGAAACTTCCGGCAAATGTGATGCTGGCGCCGAACTCTCCGAGCGAACGCGCCCACGCCAATGCGAAGCCCGCCGCAATAGATCCGCGGGCTCCCGGTAATGCCACATTGAAGAACACCCTCCACGGTGACGCGCCCAACGTGCGAGCGGCATCTTCCAGACCGAGATCCAATTGACGGAATGCAGACTCCACGGTCAACACCAAGAACGGAATGGCTACAAAGACTTGTGCCACAACTATTGCAGTGCGTGTAAACGGTAGCGATAAACCCCACCAGTCATATAGAAAACGCCCCAACACGCCGCGCCGTCCAAACGCGGTGAGCAACGCAATGCCGCCCACCACTGGGGGCAAGACCATGGGCGATATACAAACCGTACGAACAAGTGACATCGCTCTTGAAGTTGATCGAGCAAGCACCCACGCCAAAGGAACTCCGAGCAACATTGCAATGACCGCCGCCACTACGGATGTCTGTAAGGAAATGAAGAGTGCGTCTCGAGTTGTCTTTTGTGAAACGACAGTACCCAATTCCGACCACGGAGTACGGATGAAAATTGAGAGCAATGGAAGCGCAACAACAGCAAAAGCGATTACTGCAATGACTCGAAGTCCAAATGACGTTGATTGCTTCTTCACGGCGCTAAGAAACCGTACTTCCATTGTGCGTAATGCTGAAACTCATTTGAATTTACATACGCCACAAAATCTGACGTGTTTTTCTTGGAGTTCAACCCACCAACGAGATAGCTATTTGACGAATTGATGTTTGATGGTATTTCCACACACGTCGCTTTTGATCCGGGAATCGCGAACTGACAATCACTGTGGTACACGATTCCGGCATCGAGTTCGCCTAATTGAATTTTTAGAACTAAATCTTCCACCGAAGGTGACTCGGAATCTGCAATATTTGCGCGCGTGATGGATGTGTCGGAATAGAAAACTTTGGCATTGTTTAACACTGTGTTTGCTAAGGAACCACATGGTGCTGAGGTGACGCACAAGCCCACTTTGATTCCTGGTGATGTGGTGTCGAGCAAGCCCACTACCGTGCCGATAACCCCCATGAACTTGCTCTTCGGATACACCATGATTTCTGCCATGTTCTTGGCAAAAGTTGACGGCGGAGACGTGAGAATGTTCGCATTCTGCACAGTTGCCATGGTGGCTGTACTTGCGGAGACGAAAACATCTGCAGGTGCACCATTCACAATTTGGGTAGCCAGCGTGCCAGACGAGCCGTAGCTAAAAACGATGTCGGTGGTGCACGGATGGGAGACCAAATACGAGGTCTTCACATCATTGAATATGTTCACCATGGAACTTGCGGCAAAAACGGTGACAACACCTTTGTCCGCACTATTGAGACATTTCGGCGCCGAAGTTGTTGTGGCGCTCTTCTTCGCAACAGTGCTGGATGTGACCCCGATTTGCGAAGTTGACTCAGTTGGCATTGGTACCAGTGTTGTCGTATACAACGCAGTTGTTTGACCGTGAATGGTTGAGGTGCTCGTGGCTTGAGGCGAACCACCGCACGAAGCGACAACGACTAGGGCCACAAAAACAGGCAACAATTTGCGCACATCGTGAGAGTAGTCAAATTGTGACTACTTGTTCAAACCCGCTATTTTTTGGATATGGCCCATAAGGATGCGCAGTTAGCGAGAGATGTTGTACTTGCCCTCATTACGCACCACCCCACCCACGGATGGGCCATCAAAGAACAACTGTCTCCAGAAGGCGACCTGGGTCAGGCCTGGTCTTTAAGTAAGCAATTGGTCTATCGAGCAATTGATTCTCTCGATGACTCCGGTCTCGTACGACGTGCTCAACCCAAAGACGGAGGCGGTGCTGATCGAGTAATAATTACGGCCACGGCGGCTGGCAAACGCGCAACCACCGAATGGTTAAACGCGCCTGTGCAGCACCTTCGCGACGTCCGTACTGAGCTTGTGGTGAAGCTCATGATGCGCGAACGATTCGAACTTCCGATGAGCGAATTCTTACTTCGTCAACGTGCAGTTTTTGAGCCAATGATCAATGCAATCGAGAAAGCACCAAGCACCACTGCCGTATCGCTATGGCGCAAGGAAAGTGCCTCGTCTGTGAGGCGATTTCTCGCGCGCCTCGAGAATTAGCCGCCGAGATACGCGGCGCGTACGGCTGGGTCGTGCAGGAGTTCCTGACCAGTGCCCGACTTCACCACGTTGCCTGTTTCCAACACATAACCACGATGTGCGGTACGTAAAGCCTGGGTGGCGTTCTGCTCCACCATGAGCACCGAGATGCCTTCAGAGTTAATGGTGCGCACAATTTCGAAAATTTGCGCAATCAACATGGGAGCAAGACCCATTGATGGTTCGTCGAGCAACAACAGGCGTGGGCGACTCATGAGAGCGCGGCCGATAGCCAGCATCTGCTGCTCACCACCCGACAATGTTCCACCCAATTGTGAAATACGTTCACGCAAACGAGGGAACAAGGTGAGAACATGTTCTAGGTCGGCTGCCTTGGTGTCGCTCTTGTATCCGCGAATGTACGTACCCATATCGAGATTTTCCCGAACGGTCATACCGGGGAAAATTCCTCGCCCTTCTGGAGCTTGGCAAATGCCACGCTTCACGCGCTCGTGTGGTGCCAATTTCGTAATGTCTTCACCCTCAAACAAGATGGACCCTTGCGCCACTGGACGTACACCCGAGATGGTGCGCATGGTGGTGGTTTTGCCGGCACCGTTGGCACCAATGAGTGACACCACTTCACCTTCATTCACGGTGAAGGAGATGCCCTTGATGGCCTCAATTTTTCCGTAGAAAACGTGGAGATCGTTAACTTCAAGCAGCATCGTCTGGCACTCCCAAGTAAGCGGCGATCACGTCGGGGTTAGCGCGCACTTCGGCGGGCAAACCTTCGGCAATCTTGCGACCAAAGTCGAGAACAACTACGCGGTCACTCACATTCATCACCACGTTCATGTCGTGTTCAATCAACAACACCGTGTAACCCTGTGAACGCACTTTCAAAATGAGTTCATTAAGTTCTTGTTTTTCAGCAGGGTTGAAACCGGCTGCCGGTTCGTCGAGACATAGCAACTGAGGCTGTGTTCCGAGCGCACGAGCAATTTCCAAACGACGTTGGTGACCATATGGAAGGTTCTTTGCAGCGACTTCTGCATATTCGTCAATACCCACCAATTGGAGAAGTTCCATTGCGCGTGCGCGGCCCTGCACTTCTTCTCGACGTGCGCGAGGCAAACGCAAGATCGCACCAACAACACTTGTTTTGTTGTGAGCATCCACGCCCACCATCACGTTTTCCAATGCCGACATATCGGGGAACAAGCGAATGTTCTGGAAAGTACGAGCAATGCCTCGCTTGGTGATTTGGAAACGCTTCTTTCCTACAAGTGACTCGCCATCGAATGTGACGGTGCCCTTGGTAGGTGTGTACACGCCAGTAATCACGTTGAAGCAGGTGGTCTTACCAGCACCATTGGGGCCAATAAGTCCGAGGATCTCGCCGCGTTTGATTTCAAGAGTGACATTGTCGAGTGCAGTAACACCGCCGAATTGCATGGTGACTGCATCTACTGAGAGAAGTACATCAGACATTGGTGTCCTCCTTCTTCTTGGCAATACCCGCCGCTGCTGCGCGTCGAGGGATGATGCCCTGCGGACGGAACACCATGACCAACACGAGCGCTACGCCGAAGACGAAGAATCGCTTGTCTTGGAAGTTTCGGAAACGCTCGGGCATCCAGGCCACGAGGAATCCGCCAACGATGGCACCGTACATATTTCCGGTTCCACCCAACACCACTGCCGCGAGGAACAGAATGGACAACTGCAATTGGAAGTTGTCTGGGTTGATGAATCCAACCTTGCCGGCATACAACACGCCAGCCAATCCACCAATTCCTGCACCAATAGCGAATGCCCAGAGCTTGAACTTGAACGTATCGACACCCATGAGTTCAGCTGCGTCTTCGTCTTCACGCACCGCCGACCACGCGCGACCCACACGACTGTTTTCCAAACGACGCAGTAAGAAAATCACAAACAGAATTGCAGTGAGGCCGAGATACCAATACGGACGCACATCGAGAACGCCAAACTCAAGTGGGCCAATCTTTGGCGGATGCTTGATTTTTTTGATACCTGCAGCCGCACCTAACCATTCGGAGTTGTTGGCAGTGATGCGAATGATTTCGCCAAACCCCAAGGTCACGATGGCGAGATAGTCACCGCGTAAACGCAACGTAGGTGTTCCGAGGATGACACCCGCAGTCATGGTGGCCAGGATTGCCGTAGGAATTGCCAAGAGCCACGGAAGGTTGGCGTGTTGAGAGGTGATGATGGCGGTGGTGTACGCACCGATTGCATAGAAACCCACGTAGCCAAGGTCGAGCAGGCCCGCAAGACCCACCACCACGTTGAGACCGAGGGCCATGAGCACAAAGATCATGATTTGGTCAGTGAGCACACTTCCGAAGTTGGTGCCTGGCGTGTTGATGATCCAACCCAGCACTGGCACATCGGGCCAACGTGGGGCGAAATACAACGCCACAATGAACAAACCGATGAGCGACCAACGCACTTGCTTTGGTAACTCGGCAAGTTTTGAGTTGACCTTAGTAAGCGGATTTGTCCGCTCGCGGAAAAGTGAAGTGAGGCTCATACGCGTGCCTTTCCGAGTGACTCACCAAGAATGCCCGTGGGACGGAACATAAGCACAACGAGCAACACCACGAAGGCAATGACGTCTTTCCACTGGCCACCGAAGATGGACGAACCGTAGTTTTCTGCAAGACCCAACACAATGCCACCCAACAGAGCGCCGCGAATGTTGCCGATTCCACCAAGGACAGCTGCGGTAAAGCTCTTTACGCCCAACAAGAAACCGATATTGAAGCGAGTTTGGTCGTATACGAGAGTGAACATCATTGCTGCACCACCGGCCATGCAACCTCCAAGCAGGAATGTGATGAGAATGACACTGTTGACATTGACGCCGAGGATGCGAGAGGTCTCAACATCTTGTGCCACGGCACGGATACCACGACCAAGGCGAGTTTTGTTCACGAACAACAAGAGCGATGTCATCATGAGAATTGCGCCAACCGCAACGATGACGTAGTCGATGCGAATATCAGTACCGAACAACTTGAATAGGGTCTTCTTTTCAAGCACGCGAGGCAGTTTGTACACCAAACGATTGTCTGGACCCCATGTTGCTACGGCCTCGGCCATTGCCATCGATGAACCGATTGCTGAGATGAGGAACGCAAGTCGAGGGGCTTGACGACCCTTCTTGAAAATACGCATGTAGCCGTACGAAATAGGTGCTGTTGCAACAAGCGCAAAGGTGAGGTTGATCATGAGTTCCGTGGTGAAAATCATGGAACCGACGAACGCAGAAATGAAGGCGAGAATGACGGCGCCGTACATGTCTCCTGCACCGCGCAATGGGCGGTATGCCGTGCGCTCAAGCACAACTGCTCCTGCGCCCGACACCAACACGGCGCCGATGAGACATGCCACCAATGTGAGAACGAGTGCGATACCGGACTTGTAGGGGTAACCGTTTGCATCGTTAAACAAGGGCACACCGAGCACTTGGGTGATGGTGATAAGAGATCCGAATGTGCCCACCATGAAGATTTCAGAGTGAGCAAAGTTGATGAGGCGAAGCACGCCGTACACCATGGTGTAACCAAGGGCCACCAGTGAATAGATGAGTCCGAGTACCAAACCAGACACGGTGAGGTCCCAGAAGGTTTTATAAATAAGCCAGTCGCGCATAATCCCTACGTTTCGCGGAGTTCCATCAGGTTATTGCAAAAGCGGCTGGGAACGAATTCCCAGCCGCTTTCAACAATTGTTCAAGTCGGTGAGTTACCGACGCGAAATCACTTGATCTCTTGGAGGAAAGTGATCTTGCCGCTCTTGACCTGGTACAGGTAGATGCCACCTTCGGTGACGTCACCGTTCTCGCCGAACTTGATGTGCTTTGAAGCACCTTCCATGTCGGTTGCCTTTACAGCTGCAAGTACTGCAGCGCGGTCCTTAGCGCCGCCCTTGATGGCTGCGAGGATCACGTTTGCTGCGTCGTAGTACTCAGCACCGTAGGTGCCAGGGAACTCGTTGTACTTTGCCTGCCACTTAGCGATGAAGTCAGCGGAACCGTCTTGGCATGGGCAGCTGATGAGTGCGCCCTCTGCTGCTGGGCCTGCTGCGTCAGCAAAGCCAGCCTGGTCCTTCACGCCGTCGCCGCCCACGAGGATTGCAGTAACGCCTGCGTCCTTGAGCTGTGTTGCAAGCTTTGCTGCTTCTGCGTAGTAGCCACCGTAGAAGATGTAGTCAACGCCAGCTGACTTCATCTTGGTCACTGCTGCTGAGAAGTCAGCTGCCTTTGGATCGATGGTGTCTGTTGCAACTACTGCTGAGCCAAGTGTTGACTTCACAGCGTCTGCAAGACCCTTGCCGTAGTCGGAAGCGTCGTCGATAACGCCAGCCTTCTTGGCAACTGTCTTGAGGTAGTTAGCAATTGCAGGACCCTGCTTGGCGTCGTTTGCCAACAAGCGGTGGAAGACCTTCCAACCGTTGTTCTGCAATTCAGCGTTTGTTGCTGAACCGGTAACGGTGACGAGGCCGGCCTCTTCGTAAAGAGGGTCAGCTGCGTTTGACTCACCTGAGAATCCAGGTCCGATGATGCCAAGGATTGTTGCATCGTCAATTGCTGCCTGAGCAGCTGCAGGTGCCTTTGCAGGGTCACCCTGTGTGTCGAACTTCTTCAACACAACACAAGCATCCTGGTGCTCTGCGTTGTATTCGTCGATTGCAAGGTTTGCACCCTTGATCATTGGTACACCAAGTGCACCAGCGTCGCCGGTTTCTGCACCCTGCCAGCCGATTGCGGCTACTGGGTTTTCACAAACGAATGATTCAGACGATGGTGCTGCAGTTGTGTCAGCTGAGTCACTGCTGGAACCGCAAGCGGTAACAACGAATGACATGGCTGCAAGAACCGCACCAGCGCGAAGCAGGTTTGATTTCTTCATGTGTTTCTCCCCCTAGGAGACGTTGACGACCCTGAGGTCGTTACTGGGTAGTAGAGCCAAGTTACAGGGGGTTTTTACTCAAAATCAATGCTGAGACAAGCGATTTATCAATCGCACAACGTCGTGATGACTGTTATAGAGAGGTGCAAAACCAAACCGCATGAGGTTCGGCGGACGAAAGTCGGCGACTATTCCCTCGGTCGCCATGGCATCAATCAGGGCCTTGCCGCCAGCAAAGCCAAGCGCCACATGGCTTCCGCGGTGACTCGCTTCAAGGGGAGACTGGATTTCAAAGCCCTTGTGGGCAAGGTACTCCTGCACAAGATCGACGAAAAAGCTGGTGAGGCTGACGCTCTTAGACCGAAGGTCTGCCATATTTACTCCGTCAAATGCTTCAAGAGCGGCCTCAAGACCTTTCATACTGAGCACATTTGCCGTGCCGGTAAGGAAACGCGAAATACCTTCGGCGGGCCGGTATGCCACTTCAAAACTGAATGGTTCGCTGTGTCCCCACCACCCCTGCAGTGGCTGGCCAGATTCGGCCAACAATCGAGGCGCCACATAGATAAAGGCAGATGCGCCAGGCCCGCCATTGAGGTACTTGTATCCGCACCCCACTGCAAAGTCGGTGTCACATTGAGCGGCATTGAACTCAACCGCGCCAGTGGTGTGCGCCAGATCCCACACCATCATTGCGCCGTATTCGTGCGCCGCAGAAGTGATGCCCGCGACATCAAGAATTCGGGCGGATCGATAATCAACATGTGTTGCGGTGACAACAGCAGTGCGTTCGCTGATTGCTCCAACAATTTCATCAGCAGTAACAGCCACCAATTTCATGTTGTGTTGGTCGGCCACGCTTTGTGCGATGTAGATATCAGTGGGAAAATTGTTGATGTCGACCACAATTTCCGACCGACCTGGTCGAAGCGACACGGCTGCCATGAGTGCTTTGTGCAAATTGATAGATGTGTTGTCACATGCGATGACCGTGCCTGGTGCGGCACCAATCAGTGGAGCAATCTTGTTGCCAACTCGCGCAGGCATTGCCAGCCAATCTTCATTCCATGAACGAATGAGACGTTCACGCCACTCGAATTCAATGGTGCGACTCAGAACCTCGCGTGAACGAAAGGTCAGTGGCCCCAATGAGTTGCCATCAAAGTAAATAACGTCACCGGGGATATCAAACAAATCGCGCCTGCTCGCTAATGGATCTGTGGCATCGAGTTCTGCGGCGCGCGCAAATGCTGCATCAAGCGACATGTTGTTCCTCCATCAAGATATTGAGAACCCAGTCTCCCACTTCATTTCCTGCTTGTAACAGTAGATACGGAATATCAAAATGATCGTGGCCGCTCATGATGTGAGTAGCCACATCTGTACCAACCTGTGAGAGGTGTTGGGCATATTCGATGGTTTGACGAATGAACTCACTCGGCTCATGATCACCGACTGCAAGAAGTGCTCGACCCAAATGAGCCGATGGATTCAGCAAATGCGGACTTACGTGTTCTGCAGAGTGTTCATCTAGCTTCAAGGCATCGTTAGTGGGAGTCACAACAAGTGGTCGAAGGTCGTATACGCCACTCAACATCACGGCACCGCTTAATAATGGGGCAATTATTGCATCGCGCGCGCACATAGCTACCAGATGCGCACCGGCACTACTGCCTGCCAATACAACACGCGATGGCCGTGCTTCATGAATGATGCGGGCAACATCAAGCAAGCATTCATTCACTATTTCCTGTACAGATGCGTGTGGCGCAAGCGTGTATTCCACTGAATGTAAAGAGACATTGAGCGCAAGGGCTTCAGGGGCGTTGAATAATGAATCGCCCGCCGAAAGAGCCTGCCAGTAACCACCGTGGATATATATGAGCAACGGTTGACCAGTGTGCACAAGATTCTTGTCGCGAAACGGCGCCGACTTTGTTGCGTACTCATTGAAATACTCGTCAAGCGGACGCAATGCGAACCGAGACGGTGAATACTGATGGTCAACTTCTTCTGGCGAAGCAGTGCGCCAATCAAACGAAGTCATGCCATCAGGGTAGAGGGCGTTCCCCCGCAATGGTGGTGCGATGCAGTTCTCGACGGAACCCCGCATAGTCATTCAATGCGTAGTGCTGCGTTGACCGGTTGTCCCAAATGGCTAAGTCGCCGGGCTGCCACTTGTGTCGATATCCAAATTTCGCATCAGTGGTGTGAAGATGCAGCCACTCCATCAATCGGAGTTTTTCAATCTCATCGGCCACGCCCGTGAGGTCACGCACGTATGCGCGGTTGTAAAACAACACCTTCTTCTTTGTTTCAGGATGCGTGGTAATCAGCGGGTGAATTTCATAGTCATTGGCTGACTCATCACAGACAATGTTCATGCTCGACAAGCCGGAATGGATGGGTTGCATCTTCGGCGAGTATGCGTCACGCGCACTGTGCACAGCTCCAATTGTTGAAAATTGATCTCTCTGTGTCGGCGACAATGCGTTGAATGCTGCAGTCATTGAAGACCACAGAGTGTCTCCCCCGTACGGCGGAATATCAATGGCAAACAAAACAGTGAATGATGGTGGTGCTGGTTGAAAACTGAAGTCGCTGTGCCATGCGCCGCCGAAGTTAAACGCATTCCCGTCTCGTGCTTCTTTCAACACCTTGATGACTTCTGGATGATCAGGGCTCGGTTCAATGAACGGCGATTCGGCCGCTGGCCCCAGCCGATGGGAGAACTCCACTTGCTCAAGTGGCGAAAGTGACTGACCCGATAAGAAAATCACTTCATGTTCGCATGCCAAAGCCCTGAGGTCGGCCAATGCAGCGTCGGACAATGTCCGTACGTCACCCGCATCGACTCGCGCCCCTATGACCCCAGTGAGACGTTCCACTTTCATGGTCACACCGTAGAGCAATTGCCGGATGGGATGTTTACCCCGAGCGCTGTGGCAACATCTATCTCGTGGCTTTTCGAGACGGCGATGGATGGGTGTTGTGCGAACGATGCCAGTCGCGCCACTGGGGTCTGCACGGAGCGGCCGGCTTACTACTTGTGCGCGTTGATGTTGATCCTGTTCTGGTGTTACTGCAACTGCGTGCAGGGTGGACTCACGGCGGAGGCACGTGGGCATTACCCGGCGGCGCGCTTGATTCACACGAACACCCCGTTCAAGCTGCTGTACGCGAGGCATACGAAGAAACAGGCATTGACCCCGAACACGTACAGCCGAAACTCATGTTCTCCGATGACCATGGCAATTGGCGATACGACACGGTTGTGGCACACACATCTGTCGACGTCGGCGCCTATGAAGCAAATGCAGAATCTGAAGCATTGCATTGGGTCCCCATCGAAGATGTGGCCGCATATGACTTACATCCTGGGCTTCGCCATACATGGCCAGAGCTCATTGATGTTGTGAAGTCATCGCTCGAAATGCGGTAAGAATGCAACGTCGAACTGTTTTTCTTTTGCGCGCCACCAATGCGCTTGGCGGTATGAGCTACGGAATCATGTTCACCATGCTCGACGATTATCGAGATAAGTACTCCATTTCCGAATCACGTCTTGGCCTCATTGTGAGTATCGGTTTCGCAGTGGGCTTTCTATCGCAAACACTTCTTGCACCGTTTGCCGACAAGGGTCACGCCAAGCGAATGGTTCTCCTTGGAATTTCATCGCAGATCATCGGAGCGTCGGCGATGGCTGTGGGACACTCGTTTCTTCCACTACTTCTCGGACGTCTCATGTTGGGACTGGGAAGTGGTGCAGCAGATCCTGCTCTTCGGCGCGTCATCATTCTTTCTGACCCAGAAAACATGGGGCACAACCTGGGTCTCATTGTGAGCGCCGGTATCGCTGGGTTTACAGCAGGTCCCATTGTCTCTGCTCTCACAGTTGGAACGTTTGGTCTCGCATCACCATTCATCATTGTGATTGCGCTCTTTGCCCTCACCGGTGTCGGACTCTTGCAGCTTCATGTACAAGAAGCTGATGCCGAGGATGCTCCGTCGCAGCGTCTGGCGTTTGATTTATTGCGAATCCGTCCGCTTGCTGGCGCCATTGTTATCGGACTTTCATTGTTCGCAATGATCGGAACATTCGATTCGCTGTGGTCCATCATGATGGATGACATGCGAGCACCTACATGGGTTGCAACTGTTGGCATCTCTGCCCTCGCAATGCCCATGATGTTTCTAGCTCCGCGCGGCGGGCGATTCACTCAACAATTCGGGCCGTTTCGAGCCAGCATTGTTGGACTGTGTGCAGGCGCCGTGATGATGGTGCTGTACGGCACACTTCCCTCTCCCTATCTCATGTTGGGCTTCGGTCTACTGCACGGAATCATCGACGGGTTCACTATCACTGGTGGTTCGGCATCAATTGCTTTGGTCGCACCACAAGAGCGAATCGCCTCCGCGCAAGGTTTGTACGGAGGATTGCAAACTCTCACTGGTGGCATTGCTGCCGCCATCGCTGGTGTGGCCTATGGCGCCATTGGCAGGGCAACATTCGTATGTTGCTGCTTTGTAATGCTTGCCCTCATTGCAATTGGTGCGTGGCTCGCTAAGGACAGCCTGTCACTCAAGGGCGACTTGTCGACTGAAAACGCGTAATTACTTGGCAGCTTGAATTGCCGACCACACATTGAACGATGTGCATGGCATATCGATGTGTGTGATTCCCAGATGGCTAACGGCGTCGACCACTGCGTTATGCACTGCTGGTGTTGCACCAATGGTTCCGGCTTCGCCGATTCCCTTTGCACCGAGTGGGTTGCGAGGAGTTGGTGTTTCCATTGGTACTCGCTCAAACGATGGCAGTTCAGCCGCAGAGATCATGCCGTAGTCGGCGAGATTTGATGTGATGGGGTTGCCATCATCGTCATACGCCACTACTTCAAGAAGTGCCTGTGCAATTCCTTGCGCAAGTCCGCCATGCACCTGTCCGTCAACAAGGAGCGGATTGATGATGGTGCCGGCATCGTCGCATGCAATGTGACGAACCACAGCAACTGCGCCTGTATCGGTGTCTACTTCAACAACGCACACGTGGGAGCCAAACGGGAATGTAGAACCCTCTGGCACGTAGTCGACTTCTGCTTCCAAGGTTTCGTCAAGACCAACAACAAGTTCAGCCCACGTGCGTGATGGAGCCGGTGAGCCCGCCACGTGGAATGCGCCTCGAACAGTGTCGATCACAACGTCTTCCACCGCTGCTTCCAACAAATCTGCCGCGCGTTGCTTTGCCTTTTCGATGACCGCTTCTGCAGCAAGCTTCACGGCGCTACCGCCCACTTGCAGAGAACGCGAACCGCCGGTGCCACCACCGCGAGCCACATCGTCGGTGTCGCCAAAATGGAATTCCATCTTGTCCATCGGGATACCGGTTGCTTCGGACACCAACATCGCCCAGGCAGTGTGGTGACCTTGCCCGTGGGACGATGAACCGGTGCGGATAATGGCACCGCCATCTGCAGTGATTTCCACTTGTCCGTAGTCACCACTGCCCATTGGGTTTGTGGTTTCCACATATGAAGAGAGACCAATTCCTAATTGCACAGGATCGTTGTTTGCGCGACGACGAGCTTGCTCGGCGCGCAAGTCTGCGTAGCCGGCAGCCTCCAGAGCTTTATCGAGTGCTTTGGCATATTCGCCAGAGTCGTACTTTGCACCCATCGGAGTAACCAACGGGAATGCAGATGGTTGCAGGTAGTTCTTTCGACGCACTTCGGCAGGATCGATACCAACAACACGCGCAAATTCATCGATGGTGCGCTCAATAGCTGCGGTCGCTTCTGGGCGACCGGCTCCACGGTACGCCACCGTTGGAGTGGTGTTGGTGAGAACCGAATGTGACTCGAACTGCACGTTGGCAATGTCATACACACCACCGGCCATAAGTCGTGTCATGAATGGCAACACGCCACCCATTCGAGCGTATGCGCCATTGTCCTGCAGAAGATCCAATCGATACGCAGTGATACGGCCCTCTTTTGTGCCACCCATGCGTGTGCGCTGTCGTTGCCCACGACCGTGACCCATAGCAAGCAAATTCTCAGTTCGAGTTTCTGTCCAACGAGCGGGACGATTCAGCTTTCGCGCCACCCAACCGACGAGAATCTCATCGGGGTACACGCCGTTCTTTGCTCCGAAGCCTCCGCCCACGTCTGGAGTGATGACACGTACTTGTTCTGGCTGAAGTCCGAAAACCGCAGCTAATCCATCGCGTGCGCCGTGAGCGCCTTGACTGCATGCCCATTGCGTGAGACGTTGACCGTCCCATACCGACGCGCATGCGCGCACTTCCATTGGTGTTGGCGCAACGCGTTGGTTTTCGATAACGAGGTCAACCACTACTTCACAATCGGCAAAAATGTCATCGTTACTAGCTGCGGCGAATTTGAGCGAAACGTTGGTGCCAGCTTCGGGAAACAGCAACACGTCGCCCTTCATGGACTCATCCACATCAACGACCACTGGGAGAGGTTCATAGTCGACAATCACCATTTCGGCGGCGTCGACTCCACTCTCTTTGTCTTCGCTGACGACAATTGCGATGAGGTCTCCCACAAATCGCACCGTGTCAATTGCCAGGAATGGATACGTCATGGACTTGTTCATCATGGGGTTTGCAGGACCCGCTGGCGCCAAATCAAGGTCTTTCGCGGTGTAGACCGCAACAACACCGGGCATTGCCTCTGCGTCACTGGTGTCAATTCCCGTAATACGCGCATGAGCCATTTGAGAACGTACATAGGTGATGTGTACGGCATTAGGAAGATCAAGGTTGGCAATGTATGTGCCTTGACCCGTGAGGAATCGAGGGTCCTCAATACGTACAACTCGTGTGCCAAGAATGCTCATGCTGTCCAACCTCCGTCAACGATGAATTCAGAACCTGTTGAATAGGCGCTTTCGTCGCTACCTAAATACAGCGCAAGTCGAGCCACGTGAATGGGTTCTGCTTCGTAGCCCAAAGGAATGCGTGTACGTACTGCATCTCGTACACCTTCGCCTGCTGCCTCGAACGTCTGCAACATAGGGGTGTCAATAATGCCTGGGTGAATGGAGTTCACGCGCACACCGAGCGGTGCCAACTCTTTTGCAACACCTTTGGTCATTCCGCGCACGGCCCACTTACTTGCGCCATACGCGAGGAAGCCTGGCGTTCCTTGAATACCCGCCACCGAAGAAATATTGATGATGCTTCCTTTTTGACGCTGCACCATGTGTGGTGCAACGGTACGCATTCCCAAGAACACGCCGTTCACGTTGATGTTCATGGTGCGCTCGAAATCCTCAAGAGTTGTATCGAGAACCGTTCCGCGTTCGAAGATGCCCGCATTGTTCACCAGGATGTCGATCTGTCCGTACGACTTGATTACTTCATCAACCACGGCCTTCCACTCGGCCTCGCTGGTGACGTCGTGCTTCAGGAACATGCACGTTGTGCCATCGGGCGACAATCGCTTGGCGGTTTCGTTGCCTACGTCTTCGCGAATATCGGTGATGACGACGCGAGCTCCCTCATCAATGAAGAGTTGAGCCTCAGAGGCGCCCATTCCGCGTGCGCCACCTGTGATGAGCGCAACTTTTCCAGCCAAACGGTTATTTCCCATGGACAATTTTTACTCCATTGACGGGCAAAGTACGCACCCCAAACGTCCGCTCTGCGCCAGACCGACAAAAACATTGGGATTTTCGTAATCTCTTCACATGTTGTTCCGCCGGAACCTACGTACTTTCTTGATTGCCTCTGCTCTTTTAGCTTCCTGTGGCGGGTCTGTTCGATCGACCGAGACTGACTCTTCAACGCTTGCTTCCCGTATTGCCGCGAAGTGCAGCCAAGTTGAGAAACCTGAACTTGGTAGCGGCACCGTGTGCTTTGACAACGGATTTCGAGTGGCAAGTGATGATTTCTCATTTACTAACTGGGGTCGGTCGCCAAACGCCGACGCAAACGTCACGGTGCAAACTTTCATCGATTTATTTGGGCATTCAGCCGTGTGCCTACCCGGTCCAGATACGTCGTGTGAAATGCGCCCGAGCACCATTCAACAACTTGAACAATGGAACAACGCATTGAGCGGCGGTCGCTGTGAAGGCATTGCAACTCTCAGCAGTCGTCTGTTCTTGAAGTACGACCGACCTGAAGATTTTTCTCCCACTGCCCTTCGTGCAGCAGATCTCAAAATCACTGACGGACGATTGTCTCAAGACATAGTGAAGTGGTGGGCCACGCAATTTCTTACTGAAGTGCGTGACCGCGCCGCAGAGTCACGCACCAAGAGCCCACTTCAGTTAGTTGACGACCTCTTACAGGGACTCTCACACAACGTTGGCTACACACTTGGTTTGTACTACGGATCGTCAGGGCACTCGGTGACACCATTTGCAGTCACAAAGCGCAACGACACTTTTGTCATTCATGTGTATGACAACAACAACCCTGGCGAGCGACGAGAAGTATTGGTGAACAGTACGAATAATTCATGGCTGTTTCCTCACGCGTTCACAGCAATTGACGGAACGCCCATCGATTGGGATGGAACTACGGGCACGTTGGAACTCGTACCGATTTCTTCTCGCATGGGGCCGTTCTCGTGTCCATTCTGCAACGGCATTTCCAGCAACGATCGGGTACTGACCATCGCCTCACGCGATCCCCTGTCACCAGGATATGTTTCGTTGCGCACGCGAAGCGGCAAAACACTCAATGTGACTCCCAGTCAGGTAACGAACAATATTTCTGGTGCCACGTTTGAATTAGGGAAAGGTGCAACTAGCGGCATCAGCACCATCACACTTCCCGCTGCAGTTGGTGATTTTGATGTGTTCGTTCGCCGAGCAAATGCCGACGTCCCAGCTAGCGATGTGGTGCTAAATCTGCGACAGGCCGGCGCCGCCACCATTCAGGTGTCGGGCAACTTGGCAGAGACGGCAATTAATAGCAAGACCGCAATGACCGCAATGACCGCAATGACCGCAATCTTGGCTGTACGCAATAGCGATACAACTGTTCACGCACCGTCGAACAGCAATGCTCGCGTCAGTGTTGCTGCGGGCACCAACCTGTCACGTACTGACCTTGCTGCGCGCACGTCGCTCGTAGTCCACGCCATTGCTTCAGATTCCATTGAGGTATCACTGAAGGGTGTCAGTAACGACGAAATTGCCACGGTACATTTTGCTGCCCATTCCGCTACACATGTCATAGAGGCGCAATGGGCACTAGATCCCAAACAGCAATTCACGGCAACATCCGAACAACTCTCTGCTGTTTCAGTGCGCAAGAGCCCTTCGGTTTCATTCACGCCACGTAAGGCTCCCCAAACAACAAGCACCACTTTTGTGCCGTCCAGCATTGTGATTTCGAGTCCGGATTAAATACCGGCGGTAAATTCGAATACATCGAACAGCAGAAAATCGTCCTCTATTACAAATTTGCTCCACTTGCTGATCCCATTGCGATCCGCATGTGGCAACGCGCTTTGTGCGAACGCCTCAACCTCAAGGGGCGCATCATCATTTCCAAAGATGGCATCAACGGGACGGTGGGCGGCGACATTAAGAATGTGAAGCTGTATGTTCGGGCCACACGCGAATATGAAGCCTTCAAAGACATTGACTTCAAATGGTCCGACGGCATTGGCAACGATTTTCCTCGCCTCAGCGTTCGCGTGCGCGATGAAATTGTCACGTTCGGTGTACCCGATGAAATAGTGGTGAATGAAAATGGAATTGTTGGCGGTGGCCAGCATCTCTCCCCTGCCGAAGTCAACGAATTGGTGGAGAAACGTGGCGATGATGTGGTCTTCTTTGACGGCCGCAATGCATTCGAAGCACGGATTGGTCGATTCAAGAACGCCATTGTCCCCGACACTGTCACCACTCCCGATTTCGTGCGCGAATTAGAGAGTGGCAAATACGACCATTTGAAAGACAAGCCCATCGTGTCGTACTGCACAGGTGGAATTCGATGCGAGATCTTGTCGGTCATCATGAAAAACCGCGGCTTCAAAGAGGTGTACCAAATTCAGGGCGGAATAGTGCGGTATGCCGAGGCATACCGCGACAAGGGATTGTGGGAAGGCTCACTGTACGTATTCGACAATCGCCTCAAATTGCAGTACGGCAAGGATGAACAGGTACTGGGCTCATGCGATTACTGCAGCGCACCCACCAATGACTTCCACAATTGCGAAATCCTTACGTGTCGCACGCGCATCTTGGTATGTAGCGATTGCATTGAGGCACATGCCGCAGTGCGTTGTCATGATTGCCGCGAACTAGCGGAAGTGTGACGCCACTTCGTTCCAAATAGTGCTGTACGTGTCGAGCCGTTGCTCGGCGGTTGCACCCAAGGTGAAATCGGGGACGATGACCTCGTCGAAACCAGCGGCCTTGTATTCGCCAATGGCATCAACAATTTGAGAGGTTGTACCAACGATGGAACGTTCCGCAGGCACCTTGCTGCGTAATGCGTCGGCTGAAGCAACATCGGGAGCAACGAAGAACAGTGCCTGCACCGACTTGTGAACAGTTGCCGGGTCGCGCCCTTCCTTTTCGCATGCAACATTGAGTTTTTGCAGCACAGCACCTGCACCTGCTGGCGGACCCCATGTGTTCCACTCTTGGGCGAACCGTGCTGTTAGTCGCAACATCCGCGAACCACCAGTGCCGACCAAAATAGGCAACGGTGATTGCACTGGCTTTGGTTCACACGGTGCATTGGTGATGTTGAAATGTGATCCGGCAAATGTGACGCGTTCCTCGCTCAACATGCGAGAGGTAATTTCGATTGCTTCGGCGAACCGGTCAACACGATCCTTGGCATTGAACAGTTCAATACCGAAAGCATTGTGCTCATTAATCTGCCAACCAGCGCCCATACCCAAAACGAATCGACCATTGCTGATGCGATCGATAGTTGCAGCGCGATTCGCGATGAGCGCTGGATGATTCATGGTGGTAGGCGTTACCAAAGAGCCCAGTCGAAGACGAGTTGTCGCGGCAGCAAGTGCAGACAACACACTGAAGCACTCATGCATGTCACCACCGATGGGTTCACCATCGGGAGTGTTGGGCATGTAGTGATCGGCATACCAAAAGCCATGCCAACCCTGATTCTCCACGGCCGCGGCGAGGGTGCGAACCTCTGGCCACGAACGCTCGCTATTGGCCCAAATGGAGAATTTCATTTGCTATTCCGATCAGGCTGGGCCAGAGAACATACCGCGGTATACCTCTGGCTTCGGTGGAGTTGTTTCGCCCTCGTAACGAGTTGTTTCGGCGCGAGCGACAACACCCCAGTGCACTTCGTCTGGACCATCGGCCAAGCGCAAGGTGCGCTGACTCGCATACATACGTGCAAGCGGAGTCCACTGCGATACACCAGTTGCACCGTGCATTTGAATTGCTTCGTCGATGATTTGGCATGTACGGATGGGCACCATGGCCTTTACCGCACTCACCCATACACGAGCCTCGGCGTTACCTAATGTGTCCATTGCTTTTGCTGCACGCAACACCATGAGACGGCATGCCTCAATTTCAATACGTGCCTTGGCGATGACTTCAGGGTTCTTACCCAATCGTGCAATGGGGCGACCGAAAGCTTCGCGGGTGAGTCCACGGCGCACCATGAGTTCGAGTGCTCGCTCTGCAGCACCGATGGAGCGCATGCAGTGGTGAATACGACCTGGTCCGAGGCGAACCTGAGAAATCTCGAATCCGCGACCTTCACCCAACAAGATGTTTTCTTTCGGTACGCGAACATTGGTGAAACGCAAGTGCATGTGACCGTGTGGAGCATCGTCTTCGCCGAACACTTCCATTGGGCCAACAATTTCAACACCAGGCGTGTCCATAGGAACCAGAATTTGGGAATGCTTGCGACTTGGTGGGCCGTCTGGGCTGGTGAGCAACATAACGATCATGATCTTGCAACGTGGGTCGCCGGCTCCTGAGATGTAGTACTTCTCGCCGTTGATGACCCACTCGTCACCATCGAGTTCGGCACGGCACGCAATGTTTTTTGCGTCAGAAGATGCAACATCAGGTTCAGTCATTGCGTATGCCGAGCGAATTTCGCCCTTCAAGAGAGGCTCGAGCCACTGCGCCTTTTGCTCGGGCGTGCCCACGCGTTCGAGTACTTCCATGTTGCCCGTGTCTGGAGCTGCACAGTTCATGGTTTCTGATGCGATGGGGTTCTTTCCAAGCTCCACAGCGATGTATGCGTAGTCAAGGTTCGAAAGACCTTCACCCGTAGCGGCATCGGGAAGGAAGAAGTTCCACAATCCGCGTTCACGAGCTTTTGCCTTGAGTCCTTCGAGAATTTCAAGTTGTCCTGGAGCGTATGACCAGCGATTGGCACGACCTTCGCCCAACGCATAGAACTCTTCGGTTGCTGGCTCTACTTCTTCTGCGATGAATTTCTTCACTGCGTTGTACAAAGGCTGAGCCTTTGCGGACATGGCGAGGTTCAAGCCCTCGTCGGTCTCTAAACCTGAATGCATTCCTGGCTTTGGCATTGGTGCTCCCGTTGATGTGCCTCGAGACCCGAAAGTCTCACCTGCTCTCACCTTAGTTCTCATCACTCGAAACTCATTCAGGCGGAACGACCTGAAGCGCCGAAGTGAGGGGTGACTAATGTCGGAATAGCGAAAAAGACTCGTGGAGGCACCATGTCAACGTCACATTCCCCCAAGCCGGCAACGGTTCATACCAAGAATCGCAACGCGGCGGTCAGTGTCCCCCAAGACGCCGGCGACTTCGAGCGTGTGAAGCGTGGCTTTATCGCCCCCCACGATTCGGGCCACATCACCGACGATGCTGGTCGCACCGTCATCAATGTAAATGACTACGAGTTCTTGGCCGTCGGACAGCCCGCCCCCGACACGGTGAACCCAAGCCTCTGGCGACATGCCCAACTCAATCACCATCACGGGTTATTTGAAGTGATGGAGGGCGTCTGGCAAGTACGCGGCTATGACATCTCCAACATCACCTTCATCCAAGGCACAAAGGGCTGGGTGGTCATTGATCCGCTCACAACCGAGCAGACAGCCCGAGCAAGCTACGAATTGATTACCAAGCACCTTGGTCATCGCCCGGTGACTGCCGTGATTTACACCCATTCGCATACCGACCACTTCGGTGGCGTTCTTGGTGTCACTTCACAGGCGCAAGTTGATGCAGGTGAGTGCATTGTGATTGCGCCAGAACATTTCTTGACCGAAGTGGTGGGCGAAAACGTGATTGCCGGTCCAGCGATGGGTCGACGCGCCTTGTACCAATTTGGTCCATTGCTTCACGCGGGCGTGGATGGCCACGTCGACTGCGGATTGGGCAACTCCATCCCCATGGGAGCACCTGGTCTCATCGCACCCACGCACGACATTACGTACACAGGCGAAGAGATGGTGGTTGACGGAGTTCGAGTGGTGTTCCAACTCACTCCGGAAACAGAAGCTCCGGCAGAAATGAATTTCTACTTCCCCGACTTCAAGGCATTATGCATGGCAGAGAATTGCAACCACACCATGCACAATCTCATCCCTATTCGTGGTGCGCTTGTACGCAACGCTCTCAATTGGTCGAAATACATCAATCAGGCCATGGCTATGTTCGGTGACAAAACAGAAGTGATGTTCACATCACATAACTGGCCACGTTGGGGAACCGAAGATGTGAAGGGGTTCCTCACCAACCAACGCGACTTGTATAAGTGGATGCACGACCAAACGATGCGTTTGGCAAACCACGGTTTAGTGGCAACAGAAATTGCAGAGACTTTGAAGTTGCCCGAAGAGTTCTTGGTGAATGAGCACACGCGCGGCTACTACGGGGATTTGATTCACAACTCGAAGGCTGTGTACCAGCGATACCTCAGTTGGTACGACGCGAACCCCGCCAACTTGCATAAGCATCCACCCATGGCCGCAGGACAGCGTTATGTAGAACTTGCCGGCGGTGCAGATGCGTTGTTGACAGCAGCTCAAAAAGCCTTTGACTCTGGCGACTATCGCTGGGCGAGCGAATTGCTGAACCACCTCATTTTTGCCGACCCCACCAACCAAGCAGCACGTGATCTGCAAGCGGACAGCTTCGAGCAGATGGGGTACCAATCTGAATCATCGACGTTCCGAAACTCATATTTGAACGGCGCACGTGAACTTCGGTTCGGTGCACCCGCTCTTTCAGGAGGCGGAGTGCGCGGTCGCGGGTTGTTACGAGCAATGACAATTGAGCAATTGTTCGACACCATTGCTGTTCGATTGAAGCAAGAAGAAGTCGGCGGTCTCACTACCAGCGTGAACTGGGAATTCTCCGACATCAATGAGAAGTGGAACCTGGCGCTTTCCAATCGCACACTGGTACACACGCAGGGCGTTCACGACGCAAACGCAGCAGTAACCGTCACCATCAAACGCACCACACTGATTTCTATCGTGACGCAAGAGTCAACATTCATTGAACAAATTCAGGAAGGCAATGTTGGCTTACAGGGCGATCCGATGAAACTGCAAGATATTTTCGGCAATCTGGACATCTTCACCCCAAATTTCAACATCGTCGAACCATAAGGAAAAAGTTTCCCCCTACTAGAAATAGCTGGGGGGAAAATGATGTCTACGCAGCCGTGGCAAATGAGCGGAGCGGAAATAGCTGCACTCATTCGACAGAAAAAATTAAGCGCGCGCGAAGTGGTGTCTTCACATTCGACACGTATTGATGCTGTCAACTCCACACTCAATGCGATCGTGTTACGCACTGATGACGATGCAATGCGGCAGGCCACTCTTGTGGATGATGGTGTTGTACGTGGTCCACTCGCCGGAGTAGTTGGCACAACAAAAATAAACACCGACCATTCTCCGTATCCGATGGACAACGGTGTTCGTGCACTGAAGGACAACCTGTCTCCCATCTCGCACGCATGCATTCTCGGTCTTCAAGAAGCGGGAATGTCGTTCATCGGTCGTACTAATGCACCAGCAATTTCCATGCGTTTCCACACCGGCAATGAACTGCACGGAGAGACTCTGAATCCGTATGGCAACCATCTCACACCTGGTGGTTCGAGTGGCGGCGCAGGCGTAGCGGTGGCAACAGGCATGTGCGCCATCGCCCAAGGAAACGATGTAGGCGGTTCCATTCGTTTTCCTGCCTATTGCAATGGCATTTACGGATTACGACCAACCGTGGGACGCATACCCACCGGTGGTACGAATCCGAATCCCCGAACATTCATGGGTGCTTTCATGTCCACAAATGGTCCGCTTGCTCGCACCATGGAAGACATTCGTATCAGTTACAACGCCATGTTGCACCCCAACTGGAATGATCCGTTGTGGGTACCCGCTGCATCATCATTCCCCGACGCACCAGCGAACAAACGAATTGCTCTCATTGTGAGCGATGACATGGGTCTTGACGCCGCCGTAGTTGCAACTCTTCGTGACGCCGCCAACACAATGCGAACAGCCGGGTACGAGGTGGACGAAATTCAGCCGCCTCGACTCAACGAGATCTTCAACTTGTGGCTGCAATTATCCATTCTTGATGTGGACCACTCCATTGAACCCGCGTTGCCATTTATCAACGATGTTGGTCTTACCAAGGCCTTCACAAGTTGGGCACCTGCATTTCCCGAACGAAATGGTGCAACTTTGATGCAAGCACTGAACGAACGCGAAATGATTCTTCGTTCGTGGAACACCTTCTTCAACGAATACCCGATCATCATGATGCCGGCTTGGTCAAAGCCATTTATGCGAGCCAATGAAGACATCGAGTCTGACGACGCCATGCAACAGGTTGCGGTGCATGGCAGATACATGTTGGCCATGTGCGCATTGGGTCTCCCCGCTCTTGCGCTTCCGATGGGGGTTCAACACGGAGTGCCAACCGGCGTACAAATCGCCTCTCATGCTTGGCGTGAAGACCTTTTATTACAAGCAGGTGATGCCTTCGAGGCGGTTCGCGGCAAGGTTGCCGTGCTTGACTAGGGGCATGTCAGAGCGTTTCGAAAACGGTTTTAATGGATTAGTTGCAGTTGTCACTGGTGGTGGCACTGGGATGGGTCGCGAACTTGTTCGTCAACTTACGGCTCAAGGTTGCGATGTCGCCACGTGTGACGTCATCGCTGAAAACCTTGATGAAACAATTCGCATCTGCCGCGAAGATGGCAACAAAGGCGAAATTCTGCGCCACATTGCCGACGTGTCGTCTGAAGCAGACATGTATTCATTTCGCGATGCCGTTGCAGCCTGGCGCCCCCACGTACACATCTTGTTCAACAATGCCGGAATTGGTGGCGGTGGTGCATTTGTCACTGGGCCACGCGAAGAGTGGGAAAAGACATTCAACGTGTGCTTCTACGGCGTGTATCACGGATGTCGAGCATTCCTTGATTTGTTGTTGGCCGCACCGTTTGGTCAAGTGGTCAACACCAGTTCAGTGAACGGCTTGTGGGCCTCACTTGGGCCAAATGTTTCTCACACGGCATACAGCGCGGCAAAATTCGCAGTCCGTGGTTTCACCGAAGCGTTGATGACTGACTTCAAACTCAACGCACCAACACTGCGCGCAGCAGTAGTAATGCCCGGTCACATTGGCACCTCCATTGCCATCAACTCCGGAAAACTCACTGGCACTTCGCCAGCTGAACTCAGCACAGAGCGTTTGGGTCAGGCGCGCGCTCGCATGGAAAAGAACGGCATTGATCTCAGTTCAGTAAGCGATGATGAATTACGTGCGCTGATGCAAATGGGTCAAGAGCAATTCCGCGACAACGCCCCCATGACCGCAGAAGAAGCAGCCACCGTCATTCTCGATGGTGTGAAGAACGGTGAGTGGCGCATCTTGGTAGGCGAAGACGCCAAGATCCTTGACGAGCAGATTCGCGCTAACCCTTGGGACGCCTACACCCAAGAGTTCCACGAAGCACTGCAGGCCAAAGGCGCCTTTGGCGCCCTCACCCGCTGAGGTAATTCTTCTTCTTTAAATTGAACATCGTTCAAACTTTGTTCACGATGCATCCATCTTGATGCGCCAAGATTCTGGCCATGACATCACCGTCCATCAAGATCAAGAGACTTTGCAACTTCTTTCCTTATGTATTCGCATCAGTACTAGGTCTTTCACTTGCGTCACCGAGCGGGCAAACTGCATTTCGACTCTTCTATGCGGTCACACCTCTAGCAACGATGGCGATTGCGCGCCACCGGGCTGGTTCACCTGCCATTGCAAGTGTGCATAACCTAGACGCATGGCGAAGCGACTCTCACTTGGATACAACACTGGCTATTGGGGAAGCGGCCCACCCGCTGGCGCTCTAGACGCCATCAAAGAAGCTGACCGGCTCGGATACGACAGTATTTGGAGCGCAGAGGCATACGGCAGCGATTCACTCACGCCACTTGCGTGGTGGGGTTCACATACCCAAAACGTTCGACTCGGAACATCGATTGTTCAAATGAGCGCCCGTACACCTGCAGCAACAGCGATGGCTGCAATGACCATGGATCATCTCAGTGGTGGACGTTTCATTCTTGGCCTTGGTGCATCTGGCCCACAAGTAGTGGAAGGTTGGTATGGCCAGCCCTATCCACGCCCGTTGGCACGTACCCGTGAATATGTAGAGATTGTTCGACAAATCATTCGTCGTGAACAACCCGTCGACTTTCACGGCGATTTCTACGACATGCCGTTTCAAGGTGGCGCCGGATTAGGCAAACCCCTGAAGAGCACCATTCATCCATATCGCAAAGAGATTCCTATTTTTCTTGGAGCAGAAGGACCAAAGAACGTCGCATTGGCGGGAGAAATTTGCGATGGCTGGTTGCCGTTGTTTTTCTCACCGAAGGAAGATGCGTTCTATCGCAAGTGCCTGAACGAGGGTTTCGCTAAGAGTGGCGAAAACAACAAAGCCGACCGATTCGAAGTTGCGTGTCCCGTCACTATCGTTCCAGGCGACGATGTAGAGAAGTGCGCAAACATGGTTCGTCCATTCCTCGCGTTGTATGCGGGTGGCATGGGCGCACGCGGTGCCAACTTCCACTTCGAGGTGTTTGTCCGTATGGGATATGAAGACGTAGCTCTCAAAGTGCAAGACCTGTATTTGCAGGGCAAGAAAGACGAAGCGGCAGCAGCAATTCCGCTTTCCATGGTGGAAGATGTTGCTTTGGTGGGCCCAGTGGACAAGATTCGCGATGAACTGGCGAAGTGGCGTGAATCATGTATCACCACGATCTTGGTCAGTGGCCCAGCGCAGGCTCTGCCGATGTATGCAGAACTCTTCCAGAGCTAGGAAATCAACGATGATTGGTCAATGATCGCTACAGGGAGATGAAAGGATAAGGGGCGTGTTCACGCCTCCTGACTATCTCTCCCCTTCGTCCATCAATACGTTTCGTGATTGTCAGATGAAGTTCAAGATTGGGCGATTCGACAACATCAAAGAGCCACCATCTTGGGCCACACATCTCGGCAGTTTCACCCACGAAGTTCTTGAACATTTGTACGGACTTGAACACGAGGAGCGCACTCTTGACTCACTCAAGCAATTAGCCGGAGAACTGTGGGCGGCCAACGATTGGGAAGCAAAAGTTCTTGCTCTTGAGGAGCCACAAGGCGACATCAAAGCATTCAAAATCGCAGCGTTCAGCAACATGACCAACTTGTGGAAACTTGAAGACCCAACGGAGACCGACCTTGATGAAATGGAACTCAAAGTCGACACCGAGGTAGAAGGAGTTCGCATGCTCGGTTTCATCGACCGACTGCAATTCAATGACGAGGGTTCGGCCATTATTTCCGATTACAAGACGGGCAAAATTCCCAACCCCGCATTCAAATCAGAGGACGATAAGTTCTTTCAACTTCTCGCCTATGCGCTCATGCTTGAAGCAGAGAGCGGTGTGCCCACATCCCAAGTGGAACTTCTGTATCTCACACAATCGGCAAAGCATGAATTGGCCGCAACACCAGTGAAGTTGTCTATCGCGAAGGGCACCATTGTGGAAACTAAGGAAAACCTTGATGCTGCGTGCGCCAGTGGCGATTTCCACGCCAATGTCAGCAAGTTATGCGATTGGTGTTACTACAAGAAAATCAACGTGTGCCCCGCACATAACAAATAGGGAGTCGCACTATGTGGCATCAAATGTTTTCACTGGATCCATCCATTGTTGAAAAGATTTTGCGACCACTCGTTATCTATTTGTTTCTTATTGTTGCCATTCGCATTGGTGGACAGCGTGAGTTGGGTCAAAATAATATTCTCCAATTCATCTTGTTGTTGTCTGTTGCCAATGCGGTGCAAAACGGAATTATCGGCACGGACGACTCAATAACCGGAGCATTCATTGGCGCCATCACTTTGTTTGTTGCCAACGGAATTGTTGAGATGGCTACTAGCCGAAATCGTCGTGTGTACTCAGTCGTTATTGGGCGACCCATTGATCTCATGTCGCGCGGAATGGTCAACCACCGCGCATTGCGTCGCCAACGCCTCAGCGAGGATGATCTACTTCAGGCTGCTGTTGCGGCGGGATTACGGGATTTGAACGATGTCGACCATGCTGTACTTGCGGCCTCGGGTCAAATACTTGTCTCACCTAAAGATGCACAGTCAACCGCCGAACAAATTCGCGATCTCAACAACAAGATTGACAAATTGATCGAAGAACTCAACAAACGCTGAACTACTTTGTAGCGGTGCACACCACCGACTCGCCCGTACGTACTCGCATTCACTACGCCTGGGTAGTTTTCGTTGCCGCATTTGTTGTGCTGCTCGGCGCTGCCGGATTCCGTTCGACACCGAGCGTTCTCATGGATCCCCTGCGAAATGAATTTGGCTGGAGCCACGGCACAGTGGGCACCGCTGTCAGCATCAACGTTCTCCTGTTCGGACTTATGGGTCCATTTGCCGCAGCACTACAACTTCGCTTCGGATTGCGCAAAGTAACAGTCGGTGCGTTAACCGTCATCAGCACGGGCGCACTTCTCACTACTCAAATGAGCCACGTGTGGCAGCTCTATCTCCTGTGGGGTGTTGTGGTCGGCGCAGGATCTGGTTCGATGGCCACGGTCTTTGCATCTACTGTTGCTTCACGCTGGTTCGTGAAGCGGCGTGGCTTGGTAACGGGCACGCTCACCGCTGCTACCGCAAGCGGACAACTTGTGTTCTTGCCACTGCTCACGCGATTGGCCGAACATCACGGCTGGCGCACGGTGGGCATCACCATTGGCTGTTCGGCGCTGTCGGTGATCCCAGTGGTTCTTATCTTTCTCCGTAATTCACCAGCCGACATGGGACTTCTTCCATACGGCGCCGACGCTGACTTTGAATCCCTAATTCCGCTCACCAATCCCGTGAATGCGGCCTTCATGGCACTGCGCGACGCGGTGTATGACAATATTTTTTGGTTGCTATGGGGCTCATTCTTTGTATGTGGCCTCTCCACCACAGGTCTCGTGCAAACGCACTTCATCTCGGCGGCTCATGATCACGCCATCGTGGCCGCCACCGCTGCTGGATACTTAGCTCTTATCGGTGGTTTTGATGTGTTGGGGACAATCTTCAGCGGCTGGCTCACTGACAAGTACGACCCAGCGAAGCTACTCATCGTGTATTACGCGCTTCGAGGCGTGAGCCTCATGTTCTTGAACCCTGCGTTGTCACACGGCGGCGGCGGACTTGTTGGCTTCATGGTGTTCTACGGCCTCGACTGGGTGGCCACTGTTCCACCCACCGTGCTGCTTTGCATTCGCCGCTTCGGACCACAGCGCGGACCGCTTGTGTACGGCTGGGTGTTCTTTGGTCATCAGGTGGGCGGCGCAGTCGCGGCGTGGGGCGCTGGCTATTTGCGCGACAGTACCGGTTCGTACCAATCGGCCTTCTTTATTGCCGGTATTGGCTGCCTCATTGCCGCAGTCGGAGCAGCACAAATGACTGCGACGAAAACGTCAATTGCTTCACTCGAAGATTAAGCAACCGTCTTCCAAATTGGCAGTGGGAAGGATGTCCTTCTCTTTCCAATAATCCTGGTCGTGCATCCACTCGGGCTTGTCACCTGACTGTGGCATGAGATGTTGACTACGCACCAAGTAATTCGGATTGAAGTTTTCAGGGTCAATCCATGCACCAATCTTCATGTCTTTGTCTTCTACTTCACGAAGCTTTGGCGTGACACGTTTTGCGCCTTTACTGTCCATGAGTTTGAAGAGCCGTGCAACAAAATCTCCCATGAGATCTACTCTCAATGTCCACGAAGCACGGAAGTAGCCGAACACCCACGCAAGGTTTGGTACGCCGGTGAACATCATGCCGCGATACGTCACTGTTTTTGCCCAGTCGACAGGCGTTCCGTCAACCGACATGGGAATGTCGCCCAACACACTGAGATTGAATCCGGTCGCGGTGACAATGATGTCGGCTTCAATGTCGACGCCGCCCTTTGTACGAACTCCCGTCTCCGTGAACGTGTCAATTTCGTCGGTGACCATTGATGCTTTGCCTGCACGAATACCCGCAAACAAATCTCCGTCTGGCACAAATGCGATGCGTTGCTGCCATGGGCGATACTTCGGCGTGAAGTGCTTCATGTCGTAACCCTCTGGCAAGAGTTCTTTCACACCATTCAACAACACCTCTTTCACCATTTCGGGATGAGCCACCGAGTTGATGGTGACTTGTTGTTGGTCAAACAGGGTCTTGCGACGAATAATCTCGTGCACCCACTCTTCTTTGATTTCAAGCTGACGAAGTATGTCTGCCAGTTCATTCACGTTACGACCAGGGACAAAATATGTTGGTGATCGCTGCAACACGGTGACGTGCTCAGCGGTTTGCGCCATTGCAGGAACAATGGTTGCGGCAGTAGCGCCTGAACCAATGACCAATACTTTCTTGTTGGCGTAGTCAAGATCCTCGGGCCACGTTTGCGGGTGAACGATGGTGCCCTTGTACGAATTCATGTTGGGCCACTCGGGTGTATAACCCTGTGAGTGCTTGTAATAACCCTGACACATCCACAAAAAGTTGGTGGCAATCTGGAATGTTTCGTTGGTGTCCAACTTCAACACATCAACGGTCCAACGATTTTCCAAACTTGACCATGATGCGCCCGTAATGCGATGGCGATAACGAATGTGCTTGTCGAGACCTGCTTCGTCAATCACCTCACCCATGTACTTCTTGATTTCGGCCGATGACGCAATGGGTGCACCTACCCATGGCTTGAAGCGGTAACCAAAGGTGTACAAGTCACTGTCGGACCGAACGCCGGGATAGCGGTGCATATGCCATGTGCCGCCAAATGTTTCGTAATTCTCAAGAATGACGAATGTGCGCTCTGGGCACTGCTCTTGCAGATGGTATGCCGACCCAATTCCGGAAATACCCGCGCCCACAATGAGCACATCGAAATACTCAACTGCCTTGTTTTGTGCCGTGGTGTTTTCTGCTGTCATGGTCATGATCAACCCCCGTTCGTTCACTTCCGATACTAGGTTCATCGTTCCTTCAACCCTTAGTCCCACCTCGCCACTTCCGTCTGTTGGGCTCACCTCACAAGTGAACTAATCTGCCAATTCAGGGGGTTTGTCATGTTTGACATCATCATTCGTGGGGGAACAATCGTTGACGGGACTGGCGCTGCTCGGTTTACTGGCGATGTAGCAATTTCCAACGGCTCGATTGCTGAAGTCGGACCACGCATTGTGGCCGAAGCAACTGAGGAGATTGACGCCACAGGCAAGTTGGTCACTCCCGGATTCATCGACATTCACACCCACTACGACGGACAGGTCAGTTGGGACACCTTGTTAGAGCCCTCCAGCGCACACGGAGTCACCACCGTGGTGGTGGGAAATTGTGGTGTTGGTTTTGCCCCTGTTCGCCCCGGTCGCGAAGAGTGGCTGGTGCAACTCATGGAAGGCGTGGAAGACATCCCAGGCACCGCATTGCACGAAGGAATCAACTGGGAGTGGGAAACCTTTCCTGAATACCTCGATGCCATTGACGCACGGAGATACGCCGTCGATATCGCCGCGTATGTCCCCCACGGTGCTGTGCGCGGATACGTGATGGGTGATCGTGGTGCACGCAACGAAGATGCCACTGCAGAAGACATCGCCGAAATGGCTCGCATTGTTGCTGAGGCTCGAGCCGCGGGCGCCGTTGGTTTCTCCACCAGTCGCACAATGGGACACAAGGCAAAAGATGGCGAGCCAGTACCAGGCACCTTTGCCAGCCAAGAAGAACTCTTTGCCATGGCACATGCTTTGGAATCCGCAGGTGGTGGCATTTTCGAAATTGCTCCGGAAGTACTTCCGAGCGGCGATAGCTCGCAGCCGACCATGGGGCTCATGGAAGAAGTGAAGTGGATGGGCGAGATGGCGCTCAACACAAAATTGAAAGTCACATACCTTCTGCTGCAATACGCCACCATGCCCAACACATGGAAAGAGGCGCTTGATTACTCATCAGAAATCATGAAGAAAGGCGGGTTCCTTCGCCCGCAGGTAGCTGCACGTCCATTCGGAATGATGGTGGGATGGGCTGGCTATCACCCATTCTCAAAGCGCCCCACCTTCGTCAAGTTGGCCGAAGAACTTTCCATGGCCGAATTGCGTGCTGAGTTGGCGCGTTCTGATGTCCGCGAACAAATTCTGAACGAAGAAGACCTGCCAGTTGACATGAATGTTCAATTTGATGGTCTTGGAATTCGTCTCGGTCAAATTCCGCATCTCGTATATGCAATGGGCGACGGCACGGACTATGAACCAACACCAGATATGTCGGTAGCCGCATTGGCAGCCGCTGCTGGTGTGTCAACTCACGCAATGTTCTATGACCTACTGAATCAAAATGGCGGCACTGCTTTTCTCATGTTCCCCACACTCAATTATGTAGGGGAAAATCACGACGTCATTTATGAAATGTTGACCAATCCTGTTGCAATCAATGGACTTGCAGATGGTGGTGCACACGTTCGCATGATCTGTGACGCCTCAATTCCTACTTACCTCCTCACCCACTGGGCACGCGACCGTGCGCGAGGAAGCAAGATCTCTGTTGAAGAAGCCGTTCGTTTGCAAACCACCGAAACCGCAGAAGTTCTTGGCCTTTCGGATCGTGGAGCCATCGCCCCGGGTAAACGAGCAGACATCAACATCATCGACTTCGAAAACTTGCGAATCAATCCACCGCACGAAGCCGACGACCTGCCCGCAGGAGGACGTCGCCTACTGCAAACTGCGGACGGCTACGTAGCCACCATTGTGAACGGCGTTGTCACTCGCCGTCACGGTGCTGATACCGGCAAACGTCCTGGCCGTCTCGTACGCGCGTAACGCCGTCATTCCCCTTTCATCACTTCCTAGTGAGACATTTGTCCCTTTTAGTTGCGAGCGCAACCTTTTCCTGATAATGATTGTGTACGCAACTAAATGTGCCTCGCCCCCGATGCACACCAACAAAAGGAACCAATATGTCAGATCTCGATCAACTCACACCAGGTACATGGAATGTGGACCCCACCCATTCATCGCTCACCTTCGTTGTACGTCACCTCATGGTGTCGAAAGTACGCGGACGTTTCGGTGCTTTCTCTGGAACAGCAACAATCACTGATGAAAAGCTCCTCAGTCATGTGACCGCAACTGCAGAAGTAGCTTCAATTGACACCAGCGACGCAGGTCGCGACGAACACCTGAAAAGTGCAGACTTCTTCGACGTTGCCACCTACCCCACCATTGGATTCAAGTCCACAAAGATCACGAGATCGGGCAGCGATTACACGCTGACAGCAGACCTCACCATCAAGGGTGTCACCAAGAGCGTTGACTTTGCACTTGAGTTTGATGGCGTTGGTCAAGACCCATGGGGCAACACCAAGGCAGGCTTTAGCGCAGAAGCTGAAATCAATCGTAAAGATTGGGGTCTTGAATGGAACGTCGCTTTGGAAACAGGTGGCGTTTTAGTAGGCGAAAAAGTAAAGCTCGCTCTTGATATTCAGTTGGTCAAGGCCTAATTCGTAACATCACGACGTTCGAGGTGACGCACCTCGCGTGACAGCAGCGGGGTCAGTGCAGCAGCCAATGCCACTGACCCTGTTGCTATTAATGCGGTCTTTGGCCCCACCCATTTGGTGAAAGGGCCAGCAACAAACAATCCCAACGGCGCAAATGCCATGGAACCAAACGCGTCATATGCCCCCACACGTGACATTGCTTCTTCAGGCACTTGCGTTTGCAGTGTGGTCATCCAATTTGAATACATGAGGTCGATACTTATGCCGGCGACAAACGCCACGAAAACAAGAAGCCACATGGGTACTGGGATAGCAAGGCCGAACATCCACAAAGACATCAGCGGCATCACACCAACTGCCAGAAGTAACTGACGTTTTGGTCGTAAGCGATATGCAAGGAATGTTCCTGCAAGTCCACCTAGCCCCCATCCAGTCATCATGTATCCCATAGATCGCGCACCGTGAAGGACAGCTTTCACTTGTACGGGTGCAATGACACCGATGAAACCTTCAAAACACATGTGAAACACCGCGGCACATGACACCACAATGAGAATCCATCGCCGCGATGACACTTCTACCCAACCCTCTTTCAACTGTTGCAGCATTGAGACGCGTTCCTCGCGTTCTTCGACGGCAACGTCGAGATGCCGTATGGAATACACAATGATCCCGGCAAGAAAGAAAGAGGCTGCATCAATCATGATGCCCCAACCGCTGCCCGCAGTTGCAACGATCACTCCTGCAACTGCTGAACCAAACGTCAGTGACAGATTTGCGCCCATCCCTACGACTGAGTTTGCAGATTGCAGTAACCGCGAAGGTACCAACTGAGGCGTCAAGCCTGTGTATGCCGGGTACCACAACGAATTCAAGATGCCGAACATGAATCCGTTGAAGCACAGCAACGGTACTGATGCATGATGCGTGAGAAAAGCAAGCGCGCTCGCACCAGAAAACAGGCTTCCCACGATGTCGGTGAGGCCAACAAGTCGTGCGCGGCCGAATCGGTCAGCCATGACACCACCCATCAACATGAAAGCCACCAACGGAATCATGTGAGCTGTGGTAACGAGGCTGAGCGAACCTGCATTACCGCCAGGCAATGACAGCACTCCGAACGCCAAAGCAATGGGGGTCATTCCATTTCCAAAATTGCTCACCACTCGAGCAGCAAGCAGTTTTCGAAACGCTGGAATAGCAAATAATTCTGAAAACTGCCCCGAGGGCTTCGAAGAAGTTTCCATTGACGAGTGGGTCTAGCGACCCTTCCATTCAGGCGCACGCTTCTGAGCAAATGCAGTTGCGCCTTCTTTGGCGTCTTCACTGCCGAAAACCGACTTTTGCAATTCACCGAGCAACGCGGGGTTACCGTTCCCAATTTCATCAAGCATGAGTTGCTTGGTTGCTTGCACTGCAAGTGGACCATTTGCGGTAACGCGTGCAGCCAATGCGAGTGCTGCACCCTTCAATTCCGCTGCGGGTACCACCTGGTTGATGAGCCCCAATGTTTCAGCGCGCTTTGCGTCAATGGGGTCACCTGTGAGACCCATTTCCATGGCAACTGCCAATGGAATACGTGCTGGCAAACGAACGCCACCGCCAGCGGCGAACAAACCGCGCTTCACTTCAGGAATACCGAAGCGAGCGGAATCAACGGACACGATGAGGTCACACATCATCACCACTTCGAACCCGCCCGCGAGCGCGTGGCCATTAACGGCGGCAATCAAAGGCTTCTTGCAGGCGCGCAGTGCTGCAAATCCCTTTCCAATTTTGGCAAGGTCTTCACCGGCGGCGAATGCCTTGAGGTCCATTCCCGCACAGAAGATCTTTTCGCCTGCACCAGTAATGACAATGGCACGCACGTCTGCGTTATTACCTGCCTCTTCCAATGCGTCCCACAGGCCACTGCTCAATGCACCATTCAGGGCGTTACCGGCCTCAGGGCGATTCAAAGTAACAATCAGCGTGTTACCTACAAGTTCGGTGAGAATTTCCATGAGTGCCTCCGTGGGTCTGCATTGTGCGGTACTTAAAACTAGTTCGTGAACGGTAGTTCTCGGAATATCAGCGATTAGTCGCGGACTCCCACCACAAAACTCACCACAGTGGACAATGAACCGCCGATGTTGAGCGTGGCGAAAGTACGCGCACCATCCACTTGCGTCTCCCCTGCCGATGCTGTGACCTGGCGCGTGGCGTCGAGAAGCATACGGGCCCCCGTGGCGCCCACAGGGTGTCCACCACCAATGAGACCACCACTGGGGTTCACGGGTAGTGCGCCGCCCAGTTCTATGAGCCCACTCTCTACGGCTTTCCACGACTCACCAGGCGCTGTAATACCAAAGTGATCGATGGCCATGTATTCAGTCGCAGTGAAGCAATCGTGCGTTTCAATGCCGTCCAAAGCCATCACATCGGTCACGCCAGCACGAGCGAAAGCTTGCTGAATGGTGTTGCTCACGTGGGGGAAAATCAATGCATCGTTCTTGCTGCGATCCAACTTGTCCAAGAACTTGATGCCGGCATTCTGATGACCCCACCCCAGCACTCGCGCAATGTCTGATTTCTTCTTGCCAGTGCGCTGTATGTATTGGTCAATGAACCGTTCAGAACACAACACCAAGGACACCGAGCCATCTGTGATTTGTCCGCAATCCTGACGTCGCGTTCCTGGTTCGATGATGGGATTGGCCACGTCGTCATCGGTAAAGCTGAGCTCTGTGAACTTCCAATCACGAGTTTGTGCTCGCGGGTTTCGCTTTGCATTGCCGTAATTGATTTCTGAGATGCGATTGAGATATGTGCGGTTGAGGCCATAGCGATAGTTGTATTCCTCGGCAAGCAAGCCAAACACTGCAGGCCACATGAAAGTGCAGTCAATTCCTTCATGACCTTGCCACGACGCCGCATTTTGATTTTTTGATGATTGGTCACCCGGAATTGCTTTCTGCTCCTCAACGCCAACCACCAACGCAACGTCGTATCGACCTGCTTCTAATTCAGCCATGGCTGAAAGAACTGCCAATGATGACGAGGCGCACGCCCCTTCATGTCGCATGGCAGGTTTGCCCCACAACTCGGGCATCACTTGGGCTGCCATTGAACCAAGGTGCCCTTGTTGGCGTTGTAGTTCAGAAAATGCATTGCCCACGTGAATGGTGTCGATGTCAGCCGCATCAATGCTTGCATCGACAAGCGCGCCTTCCATCGACTCGCGCATCATGTCTGAAATATCGAGACCTTCTCGTGCATACGCACGTGCGAAATCGGTTTGATACCCACCTAATACATATATTGAAGACATAACTATCCGTTCAGAGACTCTGCACCAAAGGTGCGAGAACTTGTTGATGAAACCGTTCGCCCATACGGCGATACCCATCAGAATTCGGATGAAGATCATCCGGCATATCATGTGCATCGTCGGCACCGAATAATTGCAGCCCGTCGTGGTAGGCAATGTTTGCGTCGCCACCGGCGATGCGTTGTTCAACTACGTGTTGGATAATGGTGCGCATCTGCGTGAGCGACAAACAACCAAACGAATCGGCAGGGGTACGGTCCAGGGTAAAGAATTTGCCGTCTTTGCCAGGCAATGTGGGTCCTGGCTTGTTTTCGGCAGAAGGGCAGTAAATAGGTGAAATCACGCGTATGGGCATGGTGGGATGCCCATCGCGCACGGTATCAAGAAATCCGTGCAGTGCGGGCGCAAAAGTGCGTTCACGCATGGAATCCAAGTTCACCACATTGATCCCTACCTTCATGGTGAACATGTCCATTTCCATATCGCGGACAGTACGTGCCACGTATTGGTCGAGATGACACTGGCCAGCGAAACCAAGGCTGGTGAGTTCCACGTCTGACATGTGGGCCGCAACTGCTGGCCACGTTCCTGTTGGCAATTCTGCTTCCAAACAGTGCGAAATAGAACTGCCATAGTGAACCCACCGTGGCACATTGCGATCCGCACTACGGTGCACCGTTGATCCGTCGGCAACTTCCAAGGACACTGCATCAACACGAGCATTTTGTGGCAGCCAAATCTCCACT
This sequence comes from uncultured Bifidobacterium sp., assembly GCA_964432845.1. Lineage (GTDB taxonomy): Bacteria > Actinomycetota > Acidimicrobiia > Acidimicrobiales > Ilumatobacteraceae > UBA2093. The sequence goes on along the minus strand of CAYSPE010000004.1, from coordinate 15,004 downwards.
GTCTTCATTTGTTCGCCCAACGAATCAAAACGCGCGATACACGTTTCACCTGCGACAAATTCCACTTTCGAAGCATCGAATCGATCAAGGTGAAACACGTGCGGTTTCGGCACCATGTACGACGCAACTTCGTTTCCATCGACAACCGCCGTGAAGTGCGATGCGCGAGTCAGCGAACCTTGATAGGTAATGCAGGTAATTTCCGAAGTGACAACAACTTCAGGCGAATTAGTGTCAAACCGCAGACGTACACCGGACGGCATCGCAACCATAAGGTCCATTGCTGGCACATTGAATTGCGCGCGCGTCCAGCCGGGAAGTCGTCGTGGCGAGACGCCACGCTTGCCTTGTTCAAGCTCAAGAGCCCCAACAAATTGCACCTCTGGCGACAACAAGGAAATGTTTTGCATACGACGCCACTGTATTAGGCGTCTTCGTCGTGCATCTCCTCGGGAAGCATCACATTGCGGGCTCGGTCATATCGATCAAGTCCATGCACCATGAGATGGCCAATCAGTGCAACCAGAATGCATACGGGAAGCAACCCCAGATGCCCCGACATTTCGGCAATCACCACGGTGGCAAGCCAGGGTGCGTGTAGACCCACTACAACTCCGATGGTCATGGCCACCACCATCACCTCTTGGTGATGTGCGCCAAGCGGAAGTCCAAGCTTCTCAAGAACGAGATAGGCGGCAAGTCCCCACCCGGCAGTAACAGCCAACGTTGGTGCAAACACTCCACCTGGCGCCTTTGCATTGACTGTTGCGGTCACTGCGACGGTCTTGGCAAGCGCCAACGCCAATGCAATTGCAACGGTGACCCCGCCAGGAGTAGCCACCAAGCGAATGGCCTCCATGCCGTTGGCTGCAGTTTCAGGAAACCATGACACCAACAATGCAGATACTGCAATGGATGCACCAAGGGTAAATGTTGGTTTTTTCTGCAAGAGAGCCAACTTCGGAATATTTTCACGCACACGCAAGAACCCACGAGCACCAATAAAGGCCGGCACCACAGCGACTGACAATGCAATAGCTACGCCAGAAATCGACCACTGTCCATCCATTGTGTAGAAGATGGGCTTTCCTTCCAGGAAATGAACTGTAAGGAAGTGAGAAAACAACGAAGCGATGGCTGCATATGCCATAGCTCGACGATGGCCAAAGATCTTGAGATGTTCGCCCACATATAGCACCGCACCAAATGGAGCGTGATAGGCCGCAGCGAATGCGGCAGCAATTCCGCCTGCTGCAATTGCAGGACCAAAGTCCCACAATTTTTTTCCGACAAACGAACCGAACGCACCACTTGTTTCCAAAATTGCTGATTCACGACCAATTGATGTGCCTGCCGCGCACACAATTGCCGTGGCCGATGAACGGATCAATGTTCCTTCGAACGATGATCCAGGGCCTTCTCCGCGCGCCGCATCGCCGATGACTTCAAGACCCAAACGTCCGGGTCGCCATTTCTGTGCAAATTTATTCAGTGCACGGGCGGCAAGGATGGCGATACCGACGTATGCCACCACAGTGATGGTGTGAGTTTTGGCGATTCCTTTGATGGCATTTTCGCCGTGATACAAGTGCTTGATACTGCCAAGAATGAACGAACGCAGCAGTTCAGCAAATTTCGCGGCGATTGATGCAACAACAAGAATCGCAATGATTCCTGTTACTTCACGACCAATACGACGCATACAACGAAGTTAATGCGCGAGTGCGCTTGCTCCCTCACCCACTTCAGAGGAAACAAACTTTGGACGGAAGAACACCAAGAATGTGATCGCCGCCGTATAGATGCAACCAGAAGCAACAATGAGTGGCTGGCTCGAAGTGATTCCGGTTGTGATGTATCCCAACAAGATGGATGCTGGCACCTGCGCCAAGCTGGACACGCTGGAGAAAATTCCCATGGCCTGTCCTTGGCGACCAGGTTCGGCAGAACGACTCACCAAACTTGTGGTGTTCGCCATGGTGAGACCATTGAACAATGTGAAGAATGGAATGACGAGGTACAAGTAAAACTGATGATCAGTCGGCACCAAGAAATACGCCAACAACATGGTGGCATTGCCAAACATGCTGAAGCGCAGAACCTTGAAGTCAACCAACTTCTTTGCAACGCGCCCCACAACAACTGCTTGCGCAAATGCAATGAACAAACCAACGATCGCGAAATAGTCGCCAGTCTTTGATGCGCTGAAGTGGAAGTTGTTGCGCAAGTACACACCGAAGAATGTGGTGAAGAATGTGAATCCGCCGGTGAACATGAAGTTCACCAACAACACAATGCGAAGGCGTTCAGAAGAGAAACCTTCCACCACATTGGTGATGGCTTGCGCCACATGCAAACGACCCTCATGCACTTTTTCTTTCAACGTCTCTGGGAACGTGGTGAGCACTGCAACGCAGTTCAACATGGCGATGATTGCTGCAAACCAAAATGGCGTGGTTGCCCCAAACCAACCTGGCGTATGGAACAAGCCGTAGAAACTCACATGAGGTTCACTCAACTTGCCACCCAGGTACGGCCCAATTACAAAACCCAAACCGAATGCTGCGCCGACCAAGCCAAAGTTCTTCGCACGGTTCTCGTTGGTGCTCACGTCACCCACGGCGGCCTGTGCAACTGCGAAGTTGCCGCCTGTGAGGCCATCGATGGCGCGCCCAACGAATAGAAGCGGAATATTGAGAGTGCTGATGCCAATCGCAAAAATTGCGTAGCCCACCGCAGTTCCGAAGATGGACAATGCCAAAACGGGTCGACGTCCGTGACGGTCTGACAATTGACCAAGAATGGGCGATGCAATGAAGGTACAGAACGGATAAATGGCCTGTAGCCAACCCAACATGATCATTCCCTGTGTGAACGACCAGTTGTCTGGGGTGACCCTAAAGGGCGAACCTGGGCTAATCAGCAGTGGGAAGACAGGAATAAGGATGCCGAAGCCCACCATGTCAATGAAGATCGTGGTGAAAATGGCGAGAAGGGGGTTTTTACGCACCTCGCAAGTCTAAGAGGTGCGCCGCGTAACCCATCGTCAAATAACGCTGCCTACACCTTTTTTACAACCGAAGACTTGAGGTACATGGCGCCGAAGCCGTCCACCTTGCAGTCGATGTCGTGGTCGCCATTGTCACGCACAAGACGAATATTGCGCACCTTGGTACCCACTTTGATGGCGGTAGGGCGACCCTTTACTTTGAGGTCCTTCACCACCGTGACAGTGTCGCCATCTTGCAGCACATTGCCAGCAGAGTCACGAATGACAGACAGCTCGTCGCCTACCTCGGTCGCGTCTGTTGGATTCCATTCGTGCGCACACTCGGGGCATACGAGTAAATCATTCATCTCGTAGCTATAGATACACGAACACTGGGGACACGGCGGAAGATTGCTCACCATCCCACGCTAATACTTCCCTCACTTCACCTGGTTCACGGTGAGAATGATCGATGGGATAGCTGGCCTGGCAGGTGAGGTTTGTGGCGGCAAATACACCAATGCTGTGAATTCACTCTCTGTCGACCACATCAATTGGTATGAATCACATGTAGAGGCACATGTGACTGCCACTAAGAAGTTCCATGCAGCCACATAACGCTGAGAATTCGCTTGCAATGTGAGGTCGGTGTTCGTATCAGCAACATTGGTCCCATTTCGTGCAAGCCACACACTGATGTTGCTTGCTGAACCACCCTGGCTACGTGTGACTTGTGCAGAAAATGCGATGTTGTACACGCCAGCGTGCGTGAAAGTTATTTGATTGCCCGAAGTCATCGAGATGCCAATGTTGTTCGCTGTATCCGATTGATTGAACTGCATTGGGTAGGCCGTGTTCGGCAAATATCCCCCAGGGCCATCATCACCTTGCTGCGTGGTATCCCAAAAAGAAGCTGAATCTCCAAAGCCGCTTGTACCTGCAATTCCTTGAATTCCTTGTGACCCAGCAGGACCTTGTGGCCCGGTGGCTCCGGTTGCACCTGTGAGTCCGATGGCGCCGTTCAATCCATTTGTTCCGTTGCTTCCATTTGCACCTGCTGGCCCTGGTGGTCCTTGCGGACCGACGAGCCCAGTGGGCCCTCGTGCGCCAGTTGCGCCTCGCGGGCCAGGAGCGCCACGATCGCCAATGGTGCATTTTCCGGCAGCACCAGTAGCACCAGTAGCACCAGTAGCACCAGTCTTTCCTGGTGCCCCGGTAATGCTGGTGACTTTTGTTAAGCAATGACTAGAGCTCCACAGCCATTCCGTCCCCTCCGATGAGCACCCTCTCAGCAGTAACGCAACAATTGCGAGGACGACTGCACCGACAATTGCCGTATTCAATCGATTGTGATTGTGATCGATGGACCTTTCAGGAACTGCAGACGGTGCAGAGGATTCACTCACAAAAGGCACGGTAAGTACGTGCACTTCAATCACCAATGAATGAAGATCTCCCGAATGTACTAATACGTACTTTTCTTAGTCACGATTCAAGATGCCGGCGAAACCACCGACAACACCACCGAAGCCAGCACCGGCAGTAATGCCCGCGCCGCTATTTGATGTTCCAACCGCAGCTTGGATCCAACCGAGAAGTTCCGTTGGGTTACGCGTTTGCACCCATACTCTTCCAGCTCCGGTGAACTCAAACGCAAGACCCTCACCACTCTTGAAGCTCTGCACCAAACCACCTGCAGCTTGACGCAAGTTCATGGTCACACATGCGTCATAGGCAACCATGTGACCAGTATCCACAACGATTGATTCGCCTGCTGCAAGGTCAATTTGTTCGAGTGCGCCATAACATCCGAACACCACAGGGCCTTGTCCTTCCGCTCGAACAATGAAACCACCTTCAGATCCGAACAAGTTCTTGAATCCGCCCCATTGCGCATCAATAGTTATGCTGTTGTGGTTCGCGAGCCACGAGCCACGCGAAATAAATAATGGCATTGACGGATCAACATCGATCACCGCAATGTCACCAGGCAGACGAGCTGCTAAATCTACATATCCACCCTGGTCGGAGGCAGTGTAAGTAGAGACGAAAAATGACTCACCGCCTAATGCTACACGCTTCAAACTCTTCAACACCCCGCCTTGTGCGTTGGAGCTGAGCGTGACGGACGACGACATGGCCATCATTGCACCGCTTTCTGCGCGAACCGATTCATTTGGATCCAATGTGATGCGAGCTACTGCATATGCAGGACCTTGCCGTGTTTCAATATTCATGAATTTCTCCTTGTGGGCGCCTTAAATTTTTCGCACCATATCTTTCCTACCTGCGGAAGTATTCTCAAGCATTAAGGATAGATATGCACTTTTATGGCGCCCGATTTACGATCCTTCGCAACGCGAAACGCTTCCACTGCATCGTCAAGACTGTAGGTGTGAGTGACGATTGCATCTGCGATATGAGGGTTCTTCGCTAAGTGATCTGCCGACTCGCGATAGTCATCGTGATCTTCCGCGTGTGAATATGCCATTGAAGGAATCATGGAAACTTCTTTGAAGAGCCATGCATTGGTGAACTGCGTGTCACCCCAAAACATGCCGAACTCTCCCACCTTGCCACCAGGCATACATGCAGAGACGCACATATCGATGGTTTCTTGGGTACACACAGCATCAAAGGTGGAGAGATACGAGAACGGGCGCGGCTTCTCGATTACTCGTGCCCCAATTGCTTCGGCCGCCGCCGATTGATGTACGTGTCGACTCACAATGTCGACTTCGAGACCCCAAGCTCTCAATGCAGCAGCCGTGAGCAAGCCGATAGAACCGGCACCGACAACCAAAGCCGTGCTTCCCTTTTCGGGGTTCACACGGCGCACACCATGCCATGAAACGGCAAGTGGCTCTGCCAATGCGGCATCTTGCGGACGCGCGCCCGCAAGCATGGGGAAAATGCGTTGGTCATCAACCTCAATAAAGTCTGCAAGACCTCCGTGAACAGCAATGCCGTATGAAGAGCTCTTTGAGTTTCGACACGAACTTTGAAATCCACGACGGCACGAATCGCAGGAACCGCAATCTTTAGTGGGGCGAATGGAGGCCAACGAACCATCAGACTTGTAGGCAGCAATCTCATGACCCATCGCAACGGGCAACATGCCGTTTTCCACCATGTGCAGGTCACTGCCACAGATACCAGTTTGCGCAACCTTCAGAACGGATGAACCTGTCGGCGTTTCAATCTCTTCAACCGAAACGGAACCGGAACGAGTGATAACGGCGCGCATGTACGCACCTTAATACTTACTTGTCGTCGTCTTCTCGTCGACGACGAAGCAGCAACACAAGCAACCACCACAAGAACAAAAGACTGAATCCGCCACCAAACACAGTGACAGCGTTCTTCAACGTCAGCGGAATGCGATGCGTGGTTTCAAGAGTGACATCGATTGTTCCGTCGTCCTTTGGAGCAACCGTGGTGGACGTTGACACTGATCCAGGAACCGTGGTGGCAGACACAGGAACCGTTGAACCAGTGCCACCTGTACCGCTAGATGGAACAGTGGTTGTAGTGGTGGGCTCAAGTGTCGGCCATCCAATGACGGGAATGGTGTTTGACGTTGAACCGCCGGGAACATTGGTTGAAGTGTTGCCGGAATTTGCTGGTGGCATTGTCGGAAGTTTTTCAACAACTTGTGACCAATTAGCGGCAATCGCAAATCGAGCACTTGTAGTGACACTCACCCCATTTGCACCAACTGCGGTGATGGTCATTTGATACGTACCAGGAGGCAGAGTTGAGCTGAAGTTGGCAGTCAAAGACAGCGTGCCAGATGCACCAATGGTGCGCGTCACCAAAGTCTTCTGTTTCATTTCACCGTTCACCAAAGCAATCAGTGTCACCGTGGCTGTTGAATTTGCCTTCAATTGCGCGCCAGTGATCTTTGCCGACTGCGATGCAGGCGCATACGTTGAGTCGACAGGCAAATTGATGGAGACGATGCCTGGCTTCTTTGGCGCTGGTTTTACAGGAGTTGGTGTCTTTGGTGTGTTCGAAATCTTCACTGCAAATGGATCAAATGGCGCACTTGCATCACTTGTTCCCACTGCGTTCACGGCGCGAACTGTGAAGGTGTACTTCTTAGTGGCGTCAAGACCATCAATCTGGCATGTGGTTTGCAAAGTAGAACACTGCGCTACGTTCGCCTGTATCTGCGATGTAGAAACTCGAGATCCTGTTTCGGTGACGTACACCAAATAGCCGAGTAGTGGCTGGCCACCATCGGTGACTGGCGGCAACCACGTAACAACTGCGCTGGTATCAGTAACAACCACTGATTGAACCGAAGGCGCTGCAGGACGATTCGGCAAATTGATACCGGCTGATGCAGCCAATGATTGTCCAACGCCGTTCACTGCGCGAACTTCAACACTCAATGGCGAGCCTGGAGTAAGACCAGAAATTTCACACACCACGTCGGTCGGTGTAGCGAGAACACATGTGTAAGCCTGGGCGTTCACCACGTACGAGGTGATCACTGAACCGCCGTCACTTTGTGGAATGCGCCATGAGACTCGCGCGAGTCGGCCCGTTGGTGCAGCAATTGTGAGATCTCGTGGCGCAGTAGGAACGGTGCGTGGCATTTCGAATACTTCGGCTGTGTTGCCGGTGTATTCAGTGCTGTTGTACGACGTGAACGTCACTACCTTCACGTCGTAGCTTGTACCGTTGTTCAAACCTGTGAACTGATACGACGTGGCGTTGTAGTTGTTGATCACGATGGGTGTCTGGTACGTGCCCGAGCGATCGCGAATTGCAATTTCGTAGCGAGTGAATGTTCCGCCACCAAGGCTGCTTGGAGCAGACCACGAAACATCGATTGTTTGGTCACCGGCCCGTGCGGTGAGTCCACGCACTGCCTGCGGGTTCAAAATCGGAAGAACTAATGGTGAAGCAAGTGAAGGCGCACTCTCACCTACGGCGTTCTTTGCGGTGACCGTGACGCTGTAGGTAAGACCGTTGGTAAGACCATCGATGTAGCACGACATTGACGTGGTGCAGTCAGTCTTGGTGACATCGAAAGAGCGATCCGTGCCGGAGTACCGCACGGCCACCGAGTATGCCTGCACTGGCAGACCACCATCAAACGATGGAGCCGAATATGCAACGGTGACAGAACCATCATTGGTGGAAACAGATGAAAGGAATGGCGAAGAAGGAACGGTGGGAATCACAGTGATAGAGCGGCGGACCGCTGTTGCTGCTGAGTACACCGCATCACCCGGTTGAGTTGCCTCCACCACGCACGTTCCGATGACACCGAGGGTCACAATTCCGCCGGCGGCGACGGAACATGATGGTGCTCCCGATACCACTGCGTATTCCACGATGAGTCCGCTACTAGAGGTGGCTCCGAGCGAGAACACTGGATCACCGAATGTCTTTGTTGCAATGCTTGCAAACGAGATGTTCTGATTCAATCGACCAGCAACCATTGTTTGAATTGCGGTGGGCGCGGCAAGCCAACTGTTGTCGCCAGCTTGAGCAGCAGATACTTCACACGTACCTGATGTAACGATGGTGACTACCCCACCGGTCATGGTGCACACAGAACCATTGCCTTGCGTGATGGAAATTGCGACCGGGAGACCGGATGATGAGACCGCAGTTGGCGTGTACGTATTGCCAGGTAATGGACGAGCGAGAACAGTTGATGTGAAGTCAACAGATTGAGCGGCCTTGTCGATAGTGATGCTGTATGGCGCACTTGAGGTTGCTGCAAAGTTTCCACTTCCGGCACGTGTCGCTACGACCACGCACACACCCGATGATGTTGGCGTCATTGTGCCTGTCGTTGCGTCAACCGTGCAAGGTCCGGATGTGGTGGCGTACGTCATGGCGCCCGTACCCGTTCCACCGACGGCCAGCAGATTCATCGGGCGGTTGTAAGTTGTGCTGGTGCCATTGATGAACGTAATTGTTGACTGAGTACCCAGTGCAACGGCAAGACCACCAGTGGCTGATCCCTGGTAATTCGTGTCATTCAACACCGCGGTCACTGAGTAGGTGCCAGCGTTAGTAGGCGCGAACACTGAAGGGCCGTAGGTGGTGCTATTCGTACCTGTGTACGTGAGCACCGTGTTCAAATTGGCAGGGCTCGTTGATTGCACCAGAACTGATCGAGACGTACCTGAATAGGTTTGAGCAAATGTTGTGGAGTCAAGCGTGATGGTGCCAACGGCCTTATCGACCACCAGCGTTGCAGGCAAGGTCGATTGGTAGTTGCCATCGTTTTGTACGGCCACCACTGCATATGAACCCGCGTTGGTAGGCGCAGTAGTAGACGGCGCATACACGGTTGGCGCAATGCCGGTGTACGTAATGGTGAGAGTGCCGGAGTTCGTGGTGGCAGTTACGGTGCGCGACGTGCCGTCGTAGGTTTGACTCAGGGTGCTCTGGTTGTACGTGATTGTTCCGGTGGCCTTAGCAATGGTAAAACTACGTGTAAGCGCTGATCCGCTCGCTGCCACTGCCACTTCATATGTGGCATCTTGCGCCCGTGATGCGGTAATGGTGCATGTACCAGCACCCACAATGGTGACGGTTGCAGTTGAAGTGCTTGACGTGAGAGTTGATGTACCGACCGAGCAGATGCCAGCCGTACCTGCGAACGAGACTGCAACAGGGTTATCAGCAGAAGCCGAGATGGTAAACGCGGCATCGCCATATGTCTTGTTGGCCAATGTATTGAAAGTGACCTGTGGAGTAGCACGAGTGATGACGAATGACTGCACCACATCACTTGCTGCGTTGTAGTTGGTGTTTCCGGCCTGACTTGCGGTGAGAGAGCACGTTCCGATGCTCATCATGGTGACCGAAGTGCCAGTCACCGTACAGACCGACGTAGTGGTTGATGCCAATTGAACGGTAAGGCCAGACGAAGTGGTTGGCGAAAGCGTAAACGCAGCAACGTTGAATACTCGATCTGCTGGTGCCGCGAACGTAACGCTTTGGTCGCCCTTTGCCAACGAAATCGACTGATTGGCAGAAAGGAGGCTCGGCGCTGAATACGAGATGCTGTACGTACTTGGAGTCGCAATCATTCCCAAACCGGTGAACGTTGCAACACCGTTGGAAGCATTGACCGTCATCGAGGCGCCAGATGCATCAAGAACAGTTCCGGTACTCAATGTGGCTGTAATAGCCACGTTTGATGATGTGCGGTTACCGCCAGAGTCCTGCACCTCAACGATGGGCTGTGTTGAGAATGCTTGTTTGTACTTTGCACCTGCAGCAGATGTGGTGATGACAAGTTGAGACGATGGACCAACCGTGACGCGGAATGTGTTCGACTGCACCGTTCCTAGTCCGGTAGCTGCAAACGACAACGTGTAATCAGTGTTGATTGTTCCAGCAAAGACAACATTCGAAAATGATGCAACGCCGTTCACCGCCGACTTCGTGGTTGTACCGCTGAGCCAACCGCCGCTGGCTGTTGCTGAAATTGATGCGCTCGAACCTGTGACAACGTTGTCTCCGGCATCCAACACTTTCACCACCGGTTGTGTGGCCAAGATCTGACCTGCACCTGCGCCAACAGGTTGGGTTGTGATAGCGAGGTGAGTTGCTACGCCCACTGACACGGTAAACGTGTCTGAAATGGCCGATGTCAATCCCAATGATGTGAAGGTAAGTCGGTATGCACTTCCGGTAGTACTTGTGACCACCAAGTTTGTAAACGTACCGACTCCCGATACCGCAGTTACTGACGTTGTCCCACCAAGTGTTCCGGCGGAAACCGTGACTGCAATGGAGGCATTTGAACCTGTGATCACGTTGCCGCCTGTATCAACCACTTGCACAACAGGTTGTGTGGAGAGCTGAGCTCCTGCACCCGCACCCACTGGTTGTGTGCTGATTGACAAGCGTGATGCTGGACCCACTGTTGGGGTAACAGCTTGAACGGCTGAGGACAATCCGGCAGATGAGTACGTAATGGTGTACTGGGTTCCGGCCGTACCCGAAATACCAAGGTTGGTGTAACTGACAACACCATTTACCGCAGCGAACGTGAGTGTTCCTTCAAGTGTTGCGCCCGTCGACACAGACGCAGTAACCGAAGCAGTGCTGCTCGACACCTTGTTGCCGCCACTGTCTCGCACTTCAAGAACTGGCTGCGTGGTAAACGCCGCGCCTGATTCAGTACCGATTGATTGAGTGGTGAGCACCAATTGAGTGGGTGCACCGGCAGTGACATTGAACGATGCCGATACAACCTGCGTAAGGCCACTGGACGTAAATGTAAGTGTGTGCGACTGAGATGCAAGACCACTGAACGTGAGATCGGTAAACGTGGCGAGACCGTTTGACGAGATTTTCGGACGTGTTCCACCAATGGTTCCGGTGGATGCACTAACTGATACAGAATATGAACCTGCAATCACAGTGTTGTTACCACTGTCTGAAATGCGAACAACTGGTTGCGTTGACAACTGAGCACCAGAAGCACCGCCAACTGGTTGAGTGCTCATCAACAACTTTGTAGCCGCACCCACAGTCACTGTGATGTCTTGTGAAGCGGTAGTGAGACCACCCAACGAATATGTGATGGTGTACTGCGTACCAGCCGTACCCGTAATACCAAGGTTCGTAAACGTTGCAATACCGGTGCTGGTATCGACTGTGGCAGTCGTTGTGCCTACCAATGATCCGGTGCCGTTTACTTGAGTAATTGCAGCAGTGATTGTTCCTGCGTATGACAACACCACTAGGTCCTGCGCATTCTTCAACGTGATGGCTGGCTGTGTGGTGAACGCTGCACCAGAAGCGGTGCCCACTGAAGGCGTGGAAAGCACCAACTTGGTGGGGTTGGCACCAAGGTTGATGGGCACGGAGGTATAAGAAGTTGCTGGACCAATGTTTCCGGCCACGTCGGTCACGCTGTTGGCGTTGAGTGTGATGACGACGGTGCCGTCGCCTCCACATGTGACATCAAACGAGTAATCGACGTAGTTGGTGCCGGAATGAACATTGAAAACACAAGAGGTTGCTGTACCGGTGTTTGAGAAGTCTGATCCGGTAAGGCCAACAACGGCTTCATTAAATGCAACGTGGGCGCCGAAATTGCGAACCGCATACGAATTCTGCACTGACGTGATGTTTGTTACGTCGGGCGCGGTGTTGTCAACGACTATTTGGTCAGATGAAGCCGCAGAGAAGTTTCCTGCGCGGTCAACGGCGTACGCCACATATTCACCTTCGAGTAGACCAGCAACCGAGATATTGACATCAGTATTGGGGCTAACTACCGAAGCGGAGGCCCACGAATTATTCGACGAGCGCGTGATGTCCAGCACGCTATGCACCACAACAGCTGTACGCACCAAATACAGGGTGCCCAATTCGGTGGAGCGAAGTGCTGCATTGTTGGGTGATTTCACACGTGCAACCGTGACCGATGCAGTTGGGGCCGTGGTGTCATCAACATAGGTAATGGCCACGGCGGATGGATCACTCAAGTTGCCTGCGGCGTCGGCGACATAAAGCTGATAAGTATCAGACACAAGTCCGCTGGTGCTCATGGTGGTGTCTGTATTGATGGCGGGAATGGACACTGAGTTCCACCAAGAACCATTTGCATTCAGAATGTCTTGCAATCCGTACACGGTGACAGCGTGGGCCACCAAATACGCCGTGCCCACTTCGTTGGAACGAACAGTTGCATTTTCGCCCCATTGCAAAGTTCCGGATGTAAGTGTTGGGATTGGAAGAACAGTGTCGACATTGAATGTCAGCGACAAGGATGTGGCCTGCGTACTACCGTCACTCAGCACCACAGTGGATTTTGCGTACACAGAGTGAGAGCCGTGCGACAAAGTGCCAGTAGTACACGTGTAGATGCCTGTGCTGATGTTGGCAATACATGGAGAACCCGACGCGATCGAATCCACATACAACTGCACTGATGCACCCACCACTGCCGTACCAGTAAATGTTGGAGTCGTGAGTTTGGTGAGATTGTCAGAATTGGACACACCGGTATCCGACTCTGCCGTCATGTCAGGAGTTGTGACTGCAGGAACTGCGTAGCGAACTGCAACAAAACCATCGGCACCAGCACCACCGCCACCGCCAGCTGAACCATTGAGTCCACCGGCACCACCGCCACCGCCATTACCTCGACTTGTGCCAGCTGCTCCTGCAATTGCACCCGAAGCACCTGCACCACCGTTACCACCGGAGGCAAGAATGTCCGAGCCGCCAAAGAAGGCTGTGGTGGTTCCGGATCCACCCACGCCTGCGGTTGATGACGATGTATTGCCACCAGCGCCAAAAGAACCAGCGCCACCGGAACCGCCGCCACCAGTAACAGACGCACGCACACCACCGTTGAAGTCAATGTTGTGGCCGCCGTAGCCACCGAAACCTGTCGACTTTGTGAGATAACCGCAACTGCTGACGGACGCATTTAGCTCTGATGCACAGCCACCAAATCCACCATCGGCAGACACACCAAATGCATTCGATTGAGCGCCTGTTCCGCCGGTGGTTCCCTGTGTGACTGCAGGAGTGCTGCTCGAGCCGCCAGCGCCAGCCGAGCCGCCATTACCCACTGAAATTGTGAGTGAGTCTCCTGGTGTCACGGTGGTTGTGCCAGTGCGATACACACCAGACGCACCACCGCCACCGCCACCGCCGTTACCGGCCGCAACGTAGCCACCGCCAGCGCCACCACCGCCGCCGCCGATCACGATGTATTCGACCGAAGTGACGCCATTTGGAACGGTCCACGGATAATTTCCTGCCGTACTGAATTGCTCAATGATGTAGTCGGTACCGCTGTTGTTGGTGGTGCCACGTCCGTTAGTTCCCACTGGTGACGCCACTGAGATTGTCGACTGTGTCAAAGCGTTCGAATTGCCCGCTGCGTCAATAAATGCACTGTCTGCAATTGATATCGCGGCAGATCCGCCGGCCACCGAACTTGCGGTGAATGTGGCGGTGTATGAAGTTCCACTGCCCGTGAAATTGGTAAGCACACCCAATCCAACCGTTACATCAGATGCGGTGAAGCCGGTAGTCGTTTCACTAATGGTGAACGTAATTGTTGATGTTCCACCTGAGGTCACTGATGACGGTGATGCGGAAATGGTGACCACTGGCGCGGTGGTGTCAATGGTGACCGAGTTTGTAGATGCAGCCGAAACGTTGCCCGCGTCATCTGCAACATACGCGCGATACGTGCCATCAATCAGACCCGTTGCTGCAAGAGAAGTAGCTGTATTGATTGATGTAATCGATACTTGGTTCCACACATTGTCGGCCGCCGAAGTGATGCTGCTCAGCGACGAAATAGTGACAGTTGACTTCACCAAATATGCCGTGGTGATTTCATCTGCCTGAACAGTGGCATTGGCCGTGTTCTTCATGGTGGCAGTTGTCAAAGTAGGCGCGTTTGGCGCGGTGGTATCAATCACAATTGCCTTGGCATTGGCGAGAGACCCTGTTGCACCCGGTGTTGGCAACACTGGAGTTGACGCGTTACCGGCGACATCGGTGATGATCGCGCCATTGAGTGCGAACGAGTTGGTGGCCACATAGTCAAGGTCTGACGAAGTATCGCCAGCCTGCACCGTGTACGTAAACACCATTACCGGCGACGCGGTTGATGTGTAGACGGCAGCACGATCGGTTGCACCAGTTTCCATCAGCACTGTGGGCGAACCGCCTGAAATGTTCACATTGATGCCCGAATCAAATGTGACCCGAACATCAATTGCGGCACCGGCCTTCTTAGGTCCGTTGGCCGTGTTGCTGCTCACGCTGGTGACTGCCGCAGCGACGGTGTCAATGGTGAACGAACCAGCCACTGATCCAGAATCATTGCCAGCAGCATCTGACTGAATTGCTGCCAATGTCCATGAGCCGTCAACAATGGCGCTGAGATCACATGTAGAACCTGTGGTGGATCCCACTGCCGTACACGTGACGTCTGATTGACCGGACTTTGATGCCGAAACGGTGACGGTGCCACCATTTTCAGACGCCACCACT
>CAYSPE010000003.1:0-74934 GCA_964432845.1 uncultured Bifidobacterium sp. | reverse complement strand
GGCCTAGGACACCACCCTTTCAAGGTGGCGGCACGGGTTCGAATCCCGTTGGGGGTGCAAGAAAACCGAAGCAAGACCATGTCTGGTTTCCAGTCTGGTCCCGTGGTGAAGTTGGAGTTCACGCCGGCCTGTCAAGCCGGAGGTCGCGGGTTCGAGTCCCGTCGGGACCGCCATCGTTGGCGGTGTAACCGTTATCGAACAGATGGTGAAAGCCATCGCATGATGCAGCGCAAGCTGTGTCACCCTGGTCGAGTAGCTCAGTTGGCAGAGCACACGCCTGAAAAGCGTGGGGTCACCGGATCGACGCCGGTCTCGACCACCATTTGAATTTGCGGACCAGTCCGCACTTCGTTGCTACTCAGCTTTGTTGGCTAAGCGCACCAATGTCTCTTGGGCCACGGTTGCAACGTGTGTGCCATCTTGCGCGAACACGTAGCCAAACGCCAGGCCACGGCTGTTGTTGTATGCATGACAGTTCATCTCGTACAAATGCCACTGGCTGCTGTCCACGTTTCGGTGGAACCAAATGGTGTGATCAAGACTTGCGGAGAAGAACGAATTCTCAACGTTCCAAAACTTCCGAAGTTCTGGAACACCACGAATGACAGCGCCCGTTGGAAGATCATCGGAAAGATATGCCAGCGCACAACGATGGAGAAGTTGATTGTCACCAAAATCTTCTTTGGTGCGATACCACGCCATCAGTCGTCCGGTGCCGTCGCGCGGTTCCTTCGAAACGAATTCAATCGGAATGTCGCGTTGCTCAATGTATTGCGACCAGGTGTCTGCTGGTTTCAATTCGTCTGGGTGCGGAATGTCGGAAGGCATTTTCACCACTGCAAGTTCTGCTGATTCTTCAGGCAGTTGATAGCTGGCTTCAAGATTCAGAATTGCGCCGTTCGATTGACGAGCAACGACACGTCGAGTGGAGAAGCTTCGGCCGTTGCGAATGCGGTCCACTTCGTATCGCACTGTTTCCTTGTTGTCGCCACGACGAATGAAATATGCACGCACTGAGTGCGGAAGAAATCCTTCATCAATTGTTTGTGATGCAGCTTGCAACGATTGCGCCACGATGTGTCCGCCGTACAGACCGCCCCATGGATATGGAAATCCGTCACCAACAAATGTGTCGGTTCCGTGTGGAGATAAACCGAAAAGTTCTGAAAGCGTCACTTTGGATTTACGCGCAATGTGAGCAGCAATTCTTCGCTGACGTGACTCTCAATTTCGAAGTCGCCTGCCTTATCGGCAGAAAATGAAACCGATGATGAGACACCCTTTTCCATTTCACCTGTGGTGATGTCATAGCCATGCACATGCACTTCGTCGTTTCCATTTGGATTGACGAAAGTTAACTTCACGTTGTCTCCCTGCGACACTTCAAACACAACATCTTTGCCAGTGTCTGATCCGATGGTGAAGGTCTTCTCCACTGCGGACGATGGAGGAACTGTTCCCGTTGCACCACTAGGCGTGTTTGCAGCAACTGTGGTGTCACTTGAACTGGTGGATCCGCCACATGCAATCAAAGCAAGTGGGGCAACAGCGACGAAAAGAAGTGTGCGAATTTTCATGTATCGATACTTTCACCACCGTTGAAGTGGCGCAAAGTTAACTACCGAATTCAAATCCCAAGTCAGGCGCTGTAAGGAGAGGCTTATACGGAATTCCTGCGTCGGCCGCCATCGCGGCGCACGTACCACCACGATCCACAATGACCGTGATGAGCACAGGAATGGCTCCGAACTCCTTCACCACTTCCACAGCTTCAAAGATGCTGGTACCTCTCGTCACTGTGTCTTCAGTGATGACTACTCGGTCACCAGGCATGAGTGCTCCGGCAATTCGACCGGTGACACCATGATCTTTTGATTCCTTGCGCACGCTGAAACTACGAAGGTTGTAATGGCGCGTTGCACCAATTGCTGCAATGCCGTACGCCACGGGGTCGGCACCCATTGTGAGGCCTCCAATCGCAGTGGCGTCCGCAGGAATGATTTCCAATGCCGCAGTCGCAACAGCCAATGCGCCATCGGGTCGGCACATGGTTTGTTTGGTGTCGAGGAACCATGAACTCTTGCGGCCCGACTTCAGAGTGAAGTCCCCGGTCTTCAGTGAGTATTGGAATACATGGTCCCGAAGGGCAGCCAAGGTCGGCGACAAGTGAGGAAGGTTGGCGGGGGTATTGGGGTACTCATTGGCCATAGCGACGACACTAATGGCGTGACCGGTGCGAGACTGAGGCCACGACGAGCGGTGATTGACCGTTTTTCTAGACCACTCTCAATAGTTACAAGGACTTCCGAGGCGATTAGCCTGTAAAAACCCCTATGGCAGCCAAAAAGACATCTCCCAAATCATCAGCAATGTCGTCCTCTCACAAGAAGGCTTTGGCCAATGGTCGCACCGAGGGCCGCGTCATTCGCGAGTACCTCGAAATTGTGGAGGCCATCAAGCCCAAACGAGGACGCAAGCGCACCCCGGAATCCATCGCCAAGCGACTTGCCGTCATCAACAGCGAACTCAAATCCACCGATCCCGTCACCAAAGTTCGACTGCTACAAGAACGGCTCAATCTGCGCGCCGAACTCGCTGGCATGAAATCAAAGACTGAAGTGGCCAATGCGGAAGCAAAGTTCGTGAAGGTGGCCCGTTCGTTCTCGCAGCGCAACGACATCACGTACGACGCATGGCGCGAATTTGGAGTGACGCCAACTGTGTTGAAGCGCGCCGGAATCGAAAAGGAATAGCGACACTTAAATTGACGCACGCAAAGCGTCGATACCGCGGCCCGCGTGCTGCAATACACGCGACAAATCGAAAGCATTGTCCAACTGACTTGCACTCAAAGTGACGGCACTGTCCGCCGCGAGAACGTCCCGTAACGCGGTGTTCGTTTCCATCGATTTCTTTGCGGCTGATTGAACAATTCGATACGCATCGTCACGCGTCATTCCCTGTTCAATCATGGCCAGTAACACTGATTGCGAGAACACGACACCGTTCAATGCATTGAGATTTCGCAACATGCTCTGTTCATCAACTTCAAGGTTCGTGATGATACGAGTCATGCGTCGTGTCATGTAAAGAACAAGTGAAGACGAATCCGGTAGAACAATTCGCTCAGCGGACGAGTGGGAAATATCTCGCTCGTGCCACAACGGCACGTCCTGCAATCCAACCTGTGCATTGCCTCGCAACACTCGTGACAAACCCGTGATTGTTTCCGAGGAAATGGGGTTGCGCTTATGTGGCATGGCGCTGGAACCTTTTTGGCCCGCAGCGAAACCTTCGCGCACTTCGTTCAGTTCAGTTCGTTGCATGTGCCGCAACTCAACTGCAATCGATTCAAGCGTTGTTCCTAGTGACGCACATGCATACAAATATTCAGCGTGACGATCGCGTGCAATTACTTGTGTTGCAGGCACTGCAATCAATCGCAATCGAGAAGCAACGCGCTCTTCCACCTGGGGAGTGATATTTGAATACGTACCGACTGCCCCCGACAATTTGCAGACTGACATGGTTTCTGCAGCTCGACGCAAGCGCTCACGATCACGAAGAACCTGTAGACCGAACAATGCCATTTTTGCGCCGAACGTTGTTGGTTCAGCATGTATGCCGTGTGTGCGGCCGATCATTGAAGTGTGACGATGAGTCTCCGAAATATCTGCGATGGCGTTGGCCAGATCAGTCACAGCAGTGTCAATAAATTGGCACACATCACGTAATGCCCAACACAAACCAGTATCCACTACATCTGTGCTGGTGAGACCGTAGTGAATCCATGTTCCGTGTGGAGCGCCGATTGATTGTTGAACAACATCAACAAAAGCAGCAACATCGTGATTGGTGATTGCCTCTCGTTCTTCTACCTGTTGAACAAATGCTTCATCAATCACCGGTGCATTGGTGCGACACGCCACTGCAGCTTCAGCGGGAACAATTCCTGCAACAGCAAGCTCTTCCACCACGCACAGTTCGATCTCCAACCAGCGGGACATCTTGCCCACTTCTGAAAAGAGATTGTCGGTTTCAAT
This sequence comes from uncultured Bifidobacterium sp., assembly GCA_964432845.1. Lineage (GTDB taxonomy): Bacteria > Actinomycetota > Acidimicrobiia > Acidimicrobiales > Ilumatobacteraceae > UBA2093. The sequence goes on along the minus strand of CAYSPE010000003.1, from coordinate 70,891 downwards.
GGTGGAATAGCGCTTGATCATGAACGCTCCACAATTGCGTCGCGTGATGGTCCGGTACCAATTAGTGACACTGGAATTCCTGTTTCACGCTCCACGATTGCCACCAACTTCTTTGCGCTTTCAGGCAATGCATCGAACGAGGTGATGCCCTCCGTGCTCGACTTCCACCCGGACAGGGTTTCGTACACGGGTTCCACTTCTGCAAGTCGTTCAACAGTGTCGGGGTAGTTCTTCACCACTTCGCCGTTGATCTTGTAGGCGACACACACTTTTACTTCGTCGAATGTGTCAAGCACATCAAGCTTCGTGAGAGCAATCTCGGTGAGTGAATTCAGACGAGTTGCATGTCGCAGCATCACCGTGTCGAGCCACCCAGTACGACGACGCCGACCCGTGACAGTTCCGAATTCGCGCCCAATGTCTACAAGTGCATCGCCAAGCGCATCGGTGAGTTCACTTGGGAACGGACCTGCACCAACGCGAGTTGTATATGCCTTCGCAATACCCACAACCCGATCAATATGTCGTGGCCCAAGTCCGGTGCCGACAGCGGCCCCACCTGATGTTGGATTTGAAGATGTCACAAATGGGTATGTGCCGTGGTCAACGTCGAGGAACGTGGCCTGTGCGCCTTCCAGCAAGATCGCTTGTCCTGCTTCGCGAGCGTCGTGCAACAAATTCACGGTGTCAGCAACATATGGAGCAAGTCGCTGAGCGAACGCAACGAATTGCGTCACGACTGCCTCAACGTCAAAAGTGTCTCCGCCGATGTCACTCACTTCGCGACGTGCGGCAATGGCGCGTTCTCTCAGTTTTGTTTCGAATGTGGAGATGTTGAGAACCTCTCCCACACGGAGACCTGATCGCTTGACTTTGTCAACATACGCAGGTCCGATGCCCTTCAGTGTGGTGCCGATTTTTGCCTCACCGCGAGCATTTTCCAACGCCGCATCAATTGCCTGATGCCAGGGGAAAATAAGATGCGCAAGACTTGACACTTTGAGCCGCGAACACGAGACGCCACGCGACTCAAGCGAATCGATTTCTTTGAACAGTGTGGGCAAATCCACCACGACGCCGTTACCGATAACTGGTGTCACCGTGTCATAAAAAACGCCACTAGGCGTGAGCTGCAATGCGTACTTCTCAGATCCGATGACCACGGTGTGGCCCGCGTTGTGCCCGCCCTGATAGCGAGCAACGATGCTGTGAGAGGCGGCCAAATGGTCAATGACCTTGGCCTTTCCTTCGTCACCCCACTGGGTGCCTACAACAACACTGACGGCCATAAACGCTCCTCCTTCGGAACGTGACTGAACTCTAGTCGGTAGAGACGAATATCAGCCTTAGTGATGGAGATTGCGCAGGTAGGTTTCATGAGGTGAACGCAGTGCTCCAACGCCAAGAATGGGCCGCCATGTCCCCTGCAGACCGCAATGCGCTCTGCCACCGCGGAATTCACGACATTTTCAACCCTGCTTTGCGCGAATCCATTGGTGCTCTCATTGAAGACGTCCGTACGCGTGGCGACGTAGCGGTCTGTGATGCGCTAGCCAAGTTCGACGGAATCACTCTCGCTCCTCACCAATTACGAGTCTCTGCAGCTGAGATTGCAGCCGCCTCGGTGGAGCCGGCTTTGGAAGAAGCGTTGGCGGATGCCATCACCAACTTGAAAACGTTCAATGTCGCACTTCGCAATCGCGCCTCTGATTGGTCAGTCGAAATTGAGCCTGGCCTCACCGCAGGCGAGAAAATCACGCCAATATCCAGTGTCGGCCTTTTTGTTCCAAGCGGGAAGGCCAGTTACCCCTCAGTGGCGTACCAGTTGGCCGTCCCCGCTGTTGTCGCCGGAGTTCCCCACATTTCATTGATTGTTCCCCCCATTCCAGGAGGCACGGGAGAGGTAGACCCCGCCGTACTTGTGGTGTGCCGCATGTTGGGAATCTCCAATGTGTTCCGTGTGAACGGACCAGCCGGAATTGCGGCATTGGGTTTTGGCACCGAATCAATTACCCCGGTCCGAAAAGTGGTGGGCCCCGGAAGTCCTGCAGTCACCTTGGCGCAAGTGGAAATGCAACGCCATGGACTTGCCACCATGATGTTGCTCGGCCCCACCGAAAGTTTGGTTATTGCCGATCACACAGCAAACGTTGAGTTTCTTGCTGCCGACCTTCTGATTGAGGCCGAACACGGCACCGACTCATCGGTTGTGCTCGTCACCACGTCGGCCGACCTCATCAATGCAGTCGATGCTGAATTGGAAAAGCAACTGGCCGACTTGCCCGCAGTGCGGGCAACCGCCGCACGCGCATCACTTGGTAACAACGGCGGCGCGGTATTGGTGTCGTCACTCGAAGAGGCCGCAGAAGTTGCCAACATGTACGCACCAGAACACCTTCAAATTGCCGTTCACTCCGCGCAAGAAAACGCCTTGGTGAGCATGTTGGTGAACGCCGGCGAAATTCTGATCGGCCAGAACACACCGTTCAGCGCAGGCAACTTTGTTATCGGCGCGCCTGCCTCATTGCCCACCAGCGGCTTTGCTCATGTGTCGTCGGGCATCACCGTCGATGCATTCCTCAAGCGCACCGCAGTGGCCAAGTCGAATGAATCCGCACTGCGTCGTATGAGTGAAACCGTGATTGCCATGTCCGATCACGAAGGTTTCCCCGCACACGGCAACGCCATTCGTCGCCGTTTCAATAAGTAGTAGCTACACCGATTGAACTGTGAGTTCGCCGGTATCAGCAACATCAACTCGAACTGTGCCGTCTTCAGAAACAGCACCCTCAAGAATGATGAGAGCAGCCTTGTCGGCAATTTCTTTCTGAATCAAGCGCTTTAAGGGACGCGCACCGAACGAAGGGTCAAACCCTTTCGCGCCGAGCAACGTGCGAGCTGCCGGCGTCACTTGCAATGTGATTCGCCGATCGGCCATGCGCTCAACCAAATGTTCCAGTTGAATATCAACGATTTGACCCAAGTCTTCTTCGGTGAGTGAACGGAACCGCACGATTTCATCGATGCGATTCACGAATTCGGGCCGGAAATACTCAATGGGTTCACCGGAAAGATTGCTTGTCATGATCAACACCACGTTGGTGAAATCAACCGTACGACCTTGACCATCGGTGAGTCGACCGTCGTCAAGCACCTGCAACAACACGTTGAAAACATCGGGATGTGCCTTTTCAACTTCGTCGAGCAACACCACGCTGTATGGACGACGTCGCACCGCTTCGGTGAGTTGCCCACCTTCGTCGTAGCCGACATATCCAGGAGGTGCGCCGATGAGTCTGCTGACGGAGTATTTCTCCATGTATTCGGCCATGTCTATTCTCACCATGGCCTTTTCGTCGTCGAACAAATACTCAGCCAACGCACGTGCCAACTCGGTTTTACCCACGCCAGTTGGTCCCAAGAACATGAATGAACCAATAGGTCGATGTGGGTCGGACAACCCCGCACGGCTACGACGGATGGCATTGGAAACTGCGGTGACCGCATCGTCCTGACCAACAACACGCTTATGAAGTTGCGCTTCTAAGTGAATGAGTTTTTGCATCTCGCCTTCGAGCAGGCGACTCACAGGAACTCCGGTCCACTTCGACACCACTTCAGCAATGTCTTCGGCGTCCACTTCTTCTTTCAGCATTCGCTCAGTGGATTGCAATTGGTCGAGGTGCTGTGTTGCGTCGGCAATGCGACGTTCAATCTCTGGAATTCGTCCATATTGAATTTCAGCCGCCTTTGCCAAATCAACTTCGCGTTCCACGGCAATTCGAAGAGACTCAAGTTCTTCTTTCAACGTACGAATGGCAGAAATTGCTTCGCGCTCCGATTCCCAGTGAGCCTTCATTGAGTCAACTTCGGATTGCAAAGTGGACAGTTCTTCGTCGAGAGATGTCAGTCGGTCACGAGATGCTGCATCGGTTTCTTTTTCAAGAGCAACCTTCTCAATTTCCAATTGCAAAATTCGTCGTTGCACAACGTCAATTTCCGTGGGAAGTGAATCGATTTCAATTCGTAATTTGCTTGCCGCTTCATCCATGAGATCGATGGCTTTGTCCGGCAGGAATCGATTGGTGAGATAACGATTCGACAAAACTGCGGCGCTCACGAGCGCGGAGTCTTGAATGCGAACTCCGTGATGCACTTCGTAACGCTCTTTCAATCCTCGCAATATTGCAATGGTGTCGGGGACAGTTGGCTCACCAACAAACACTTGTTGGAAGCGACGTTCGAGCGCAGGATCCTTTTCCACGTACTTTCTGAATTCATCAAGAGTGGTGGCACCGATCATTCGTAGTTCGCCGCGAGCAAGCATGGGCTTGATCATGTTGCCCGCGTCCATCGCACCCTCACCGCCGGCGCCCGCACCTACCAAGGTGTGCATTTCGTCAACAAATGTGATGACTTCGCCCTGCGCGTCAGTGATTTCCTTCAGGACAGCCTTCAGGCGTTCTTCAAATTCACCTCGATACTTTGCACCCGCCAACATCGAAGCAATATCTAACGAAACGAGTCTCTTGTCTTTTAAACCTTCGGGTACGTCACCATCGGCAATGCGACGAGCGAGTCCTTCAACAATCGCTGTTTTGCCCACGCCAGGTTCACCAATAAGGACGGGATTGTTCTTTGTTCGGCGCGACAACACCTGAATTACTCGACGAATTTCCTCATCTCGCCCGATGACAGGGTCAATCTTTCCGGCACGTGCTCGAGCTGTGAGGTCCTGACCGTATTTTTCAAGAGCTGCAAATTGTGACTCGGGGTCAGGTGAAGTAACTCGGTGCGAGCCACGCACTTCTTTCAGTGCAGTCAACATCTCTTCCGAGCCAATACCAATGCGTTGATTCATGGCCAACATGAGATGTTCGACCGATAGATAATCGTCGCGTAGGTCTTGACGAGCACTGTCGGCGTTTTCCATGACATTGGAAAGTTCCCGATTCATTCGGGCCTCGGCGCCGCCTTGTACACGCGGCATTCTGGAAATTCGTTCTTCGGCCGATGTGCGCAACATGCCAGCGGCAATACCAAGCTTCTGCAAAAAAGCAGGAACAATGGTGTCTTCCTGACTCACTACCGCGTGCAAGAGGTGATCAATGGTGAGCTCGGGATTGCCGGCGCTGTTCGCAAGGTCGCTCGCGGCGGAGATTGCTTCGTGTGTTTTTGTTGTCCACTTCTTTGGATTAATTGCCATGGGGGTGGCCTCCTTGTGTGTGCGGAACTATGAAAAGTGTTTTATCGATTGGGATCAAAGATGCTGGGCCGATGGCCAAAGAGAGTGATTGCTTGGCGTAGAGGTACAAGATCTCCGCGCTTGGGTGACGATGCGTTCATTACTTCAGTGAGTGCGTGGCGCAACTGCTCCACTTCATCACGTAGTCGTACTACTTCTTCTTCCAACGACATGACGTGCTTGATGCCTTCAAGATTCATTCCTGTGGCAGCAAGTTGCGCAATACGCCGAAGACGTGCAATATCGGCATCGCTGTATCGACGGTTTCCACCAGTAGTACGTGCAGGCATCACCAATCCACGACGTTCGTAAATGCGCAAGGTTTGTGGGTGCATTCCGGCAAGTTCGGCAGCTACAGAAATGACGTACACAGCGTGGTGTTGATGTCGCATTATGCACCTCGCTTTTCTTGACTATTTCGCGGAGATTGCAACACATTGTGTAACGCCTCAACGGCTTCTCGTTCTTCTTCAGTGAGCGAGGTAGGAACGTGTACATCAATGGTGACAATAAGGTCGCCGCGCTTTTTCCCGTTGTCGATGCCCTTATCCTTGACGCGATGACGTGATCCGGATTGCGTTCCTGGCTTTAATCGCAAGGCCACATCTGTTCCTTCAAGAGTGGGAACTGTGATAGTGGAACCGAGCACAGCTTCTGTGAAAGAGACCGGGACGCGCACCAACAAGTTGAGGCCTTCTCGCGCAAACACCGCGTGAGGAAGTACATGGCATTCAATAAAGAGATCGCCAGGTTGTCCATTATTTCGACCTGGCGCTCCACGACCTTTGAGACGAATGCGTTGACCATCACTCACACCGGCCGGTATTCGAGCATTGACCTCTCGCGGGCGATGCTCGATGCCAGAACCACGACATGTGGAGCAGGGGTACTCAATGATGCGACCCTGTCCACCACATGATCGACATGGAGATGAAAACGAGAAGAATCCTTGATTGTCAGCAACAGAACCACGGCCGCCACATGCACTGCACGTTTTTGGTGTGGTTCCGGGTCGTGCGCCCGACCCTGTGCACGATGAGCAAGTGGCGTCTGCAGTGAGGTGCAGTGTTGTGGTCATTCCGTGTGCTGCCTCTTCAAATGAGAGAGTGAGCACAGACGAAATATCTTCGCCACGTTGTGGGCCAGTTGCCTGTTGGCCACGGCGTCCACGTCCGCCAAACATTTGACCGAAAATGTCGCCGAGGCCGTCTCCGCCGACATCAAAGTTGAAATTGCCACCACGTTGGCCACCACCGAATCCGCCCATGGGACCCATGCGGCGCACTTCGTCGTACTCTGCCCGTTTTGAAGCATCACCCACCACGTCGTACGCGGCGGAGATGTCTTTGAATTTCTCTTCTGCAGCGGCATCTCCCGGGTTGGCATCGGGATGGTACTGACGTGCAAGACGTCGATAAGCCTTGGTGATTTCCTTATCGGTTGCTTCTTTCGAAACACCGAGCACTGCGTAGTAATCCTTTTCGAACCACTCGCGTTGGGCAGTCAAGACTTACCCCCTCACCTTCACCATGGCGGCGCGCAACACGCGACCTTTCCACTGATAACCAGTGCGCAACACTTCAACAACGATGGGCTCTCCGCCATCGCCTTCTTCGTGCATGACCGCCTCAGCAGTTTCTGGATCAAATGGCTTGTTCAGCAAATCAAACGCCACCAACCCTTGCTTTGACAATGTGCCAATTAGCGCTGACCAAATGGGTTCAACTCCCTCGGCGCCGTGTGTGAAAGCAGCTTCGCACGCGTCGAGTACTGGCAACAGGGCATCGGCAAGACGCCCTGTTGCACGATCAACTTCGTCGCTTTGTTGTGCTGCGGCACGTTTCTTGAAGTTCTCAAAATCGGCCTGCAGGCGCAGGGCGATGTCTTTGAACTCGTTACGTTCCTTCAGCAACAACTCGATGTCGTGCTCCACCACTTCTTCTGCAGCGTCTACTGCTTCAAAGAGCGCGGCCTCATCGAGTGGCGACTTGGGATGGGACTCGTTCGTCATTGCTTATTGCTCGTCCACAATTTCTGCGTCGACGATGTCATCATCGGATGAACCGGCGCTTGCACCAGATGCCGATGTACCAGCTGCTTGGCTATCGCGAGCTGCTGCCTCGTACAACTTCTGCGTGAATGCCGAGCTTGCTGCCATGAGCGCTTCGGTTGCAGCCTTGATTTCTTCAAGGTTGTTGCCGGCGATGGCAGTTTTAAGTGCGGTAAGTGGAGTTTCCACCGCGGCCTTTTCTTCTTCTGCAACATCTGCGCCTTGTTCACGCAATACCTTCTCGGTTTGGTACACAAGCGAATCGGCGTTGTTGCGAATTTCAGCTTCTTCACGACGCTGACGATCTTCTTCGGCGTGAGCTTCTGCGTCTTTCACCATTTGCTCAATGTTTTCCTTACTGAGCGTTGATGAACCAGCGATAGTGATGGACGCATCTTTGTTCGTAGCCCGGTCTTTCGCAGACACATTGATGATTCCGTTCGCGTCAATGTCGAACGTGACTTCAATCTGTGGCACACCGCGCGGTGCAGGTGGAAGATCACCAAGTGTGAACAACCCAATTTCCTTGTTGAACGACGCCATCTCGCGCTCGCCCTGCAACACCTTGATCTCCACCGATGGTTGGTTGTCGTCGGCAGTGGTGAACACTTCGGAACGACGAGTGGGAATGGTGGTGTTGCGCTCGATGAGCTTGGTCATAACGCCGCCCTTGGTTTCAATACCCAAGGACAATGGCGTGACGTCAAGAAGAAGAACGTCTTTAACTTCGCCCTTCAACACGCCTGCCTGAATAGCTGCACCGATTGCCACCACTTCGTCGGGGTTCACTGTTTTGTTTGGCTCTTTGCCGGTGAGATTCATGACCAGGTCTTGCACGGCAGGCATACGAGTTGATCCACCAACGAGAATGACGTGGTTGACCTGATTCTTTGTAACGCCTGCATCTTTCAGCGCCTGCTCGAAAGCGATGCGACAACGCTCAACAAGATCTGCGGTCATTTCTTGGAACTTTGCGCGGGTGAGCGACTCATCGAGGTGCAATGGACCTTCAGCCGTTGCGGTGATGAAAGGCAGGTTGATCTGCGTCTGCTGTGTTTGCGACAACTCGATCTTTGCCTTCTCTGCTGCTTCCTTCAGGCGCTGAAGGGCCATCTTGTCTTGTGCAAGGTCGACGCCGTGTGCGCCCTTGAACTGTTGCACCAACCAATCGATAATGCGTTGGTCCCAGTCGTCACCGCCAAGGTGTGTGTCGCCGTGGGTGCTCTTTACTTCGAACACGCCATCACCGATTTCAAGAACTGAAACGTCGAACGTGCCACCACCAAGGTCGAACACAAGAATGGTTTCGTCTTCGGTGGACTTGTCGAGTCCGTACGCAAGTGCCGCAGCAGTTGGTTCGTTGATAATGCGCAGAACATTGAGGCCGGCAATGGTGCCTGCTTCTTTTGTTGCGGTGCGCTCGGCATCGCCGAAATAAGCAGGGACGGTGATTACTGCATCGGTGACCGTGTCGCCCAAGTAGGCCTCGGCGTCGCGCTTCAACTTCATGAGAGTGCGTGCAGAAATTTCCTGTGGGGTGTACTTCTTGCCGTCAATGTCTTCTGACTTCCAGGCTGTGCCCATTTCGCGCTTGATGCTGCGGAAGGTGCGATCGGGGTTGGTGATGGCTTGGCGCTTTGCCACTTCACCGACGAGAACTTCGCCGGTCTTTGAGAAGGCCACGATGGAAGGCGTTGTGCGCGCGCCTTCGGAGTTGGGAATAACGACTGGCTCGCCTGCCTCAAGAACTGAAACCACTGAGTTGGTTGTTCCGAGGTCGATTCCGACTGCTTTTGCCATGGGTTTGTCTCCTAATCAATTCCCGGCGGGGGCCGGGCGTGGGTGGGATGTGCTCAGAATAAGCCCATTGCTCCCACCTTGCAACCTTTGTGACAGAAAACTTGATACAAGGTGACTCAACTTTTGCTCAGTCACCCGACAGTGGTATCTCCATATATTCTGAGCCCATGTCGGCAACCCCCAACAGCGCATCTGCACCCCTCGTATTGGCCATTCTCGACGGCGTGGGACTTGAAGATCCGCACCACGACAACGCTCTGGCCCAAGCAAACGCCCCCTTTCTCCATTCCGCCATTGCCGGCTCTGTCAACGGCACCCCCGTCGTTTCCCTTCCAATTCGGGCCCACGGAGTAGCCGTTGGTCTTCCAAGCGATGCCGACATGGGAAATTCCGAGGTCGGACACAACATCATGGGAGCGGGCCGCATTTTTGACCAAGGCGCCAAACAAGTAGAGGCCGCCCTCGCCTCTGGTGATATTTGGGGATCAGCGTGGCAGCACGTGATGAGTCACAAAGACCACCAGATTCATTTTGTTGGCCTGCTATCCGACGGCAATGTGCATTCGCACATTCGCCATCTCATCATCCTTCTCAATAAGGCGGCAGAAGAGGGCGCACGCAAATTAGTGGTACACCCTCTCTTCGACGGTCGCGATGTCATCGACCAAACAGCCGAGAAATACCTCGCCGAACTGAACAACGCCATCGCAGATCTGCAGGCCAAATACCCGCAAACACTTGTGGTTATTGGCTCTGGCGGCGGTCGCATGAACACCACCATGGACCGATACGAAGCAGATTGGTCCATCGTGCAGCGCGGCTATGCAGCGCACGCCGCAGGAACTGCCCGGCCATTCCATTCAGCCGAAGAAGCATTAACCACCTTGCGTGCTGAAGACCCAGGCGTCAGCGATCAGTACTTACCGAGCTTCACCATTGTTGACGAACACAATGTGCCAGTTGGCCGCATGCTCGATAACGACGCGGTTGTGCTCTTCAACTTCCGAGGGGACCGCATGGTGGAGATCTATCGTGCGCTCGCCGAAGACCCCTTCACTGCATTCGATCGCGGTCCACTTCCACACAACCTTCTGGTGGTGGGCATGACCATGTACGACGGTGATCTCGGAATTCCTGCCGAATTTCTTGTACCCCCCACTCGAGTCACGGGCACGGTGTCCGAACTTCTTGCGAACGCAGGCATCGCACAAATGGCCTGTGCTGAAACTCAGAAGTACGGACATGTCACGTACTTCTGGAACGGCAATCGTTCCGACAAATTCAATAATGACCTTGAGACTTACATTGAGATTCCATCCGACAAAGTTCCTTTTGATCAACTGCCTCGAATGAAAGCCGCCGAAACTGGTGACGAAGTAGTGAACGCAGTGAAATCAGGCAAATTCCCCTTTATTCGTTGCAATTTTGCAGGTGGAGACATGGTGGGTCACACCGGCAGTATTCCTGCCTCGGTCATTGCCGTTGAAGCCATTGACGAAGCACTCATCCGCGTCAACGATGCAGTGAAGGCAACTGGTGGAACACTGCTCATCACCGCAGACCACGGCAACTGTGAAGTGCTCATTGAGCGAGACAAGGCCGGCAATGAATTAGTGGATGAAAATGGAATCCCTGTTCCAAAAAAATCACACACGCTCTCGCCTGTGCCGTTTCTCGCAATCGATTATTCGGGTCGCACCATCGCTGCATCAGGTGTTGAAGATGCAGGTATCTCCAATGTGGCTGCCACAGTTCTCACCTTGTTAGGGCAACCTGTTCCTGATGACTTCCGTGTATCTCTGCTCTCTGTGATGTGATTACACTGACGAATATGGCAAGCACAAAGACCACCGTCGACCACCTCCGCAATATCGCTCTCTTTTCTGAATGTTCTTCAAAGGAACTCGGATTGGTAGTGAAGAACTCCAACGAGCGTGTGTTGAAGGCCGGCACCGTCATCATGGACCAGGGTCAAACCGGTCGTGAGGCATACGTCATTCTCGAAGGCTCTGCCACGGTGAAGCGCAACGGCAAGAAGATTGGTACCGCCAAGACCGGAGCAGTCATTGGTGAATTGTCACTTCTCGACCAGGGTCCACGCACCGCAGCAGTTATTGCTGACACTGATGTTCGCTTGCTCGTAGTGTCCGAGCGCGGCCTTAAGACCGCTATCGACAACATTCCTGCCATCTCACGCAAGCTTCTCAAGGCACTTGCCACCCGCGTTCGCGAACTCGACCGCGCACACTACGGCTGATCGGCGGTTTACCGCCTGCCATAGCGGTAGAGAATTTGCCTGAAACCCTTCATGGGTCGGGGCTTGAGAGCCCGTAACCACTAGCGTTGAATGCGTTATGAGCACGAACGCGTCTCCCACCACCGAGAAGGGGCCAAAGCGCCTCCGTCCGTACCAGTTGTCGATTGCCATCGGCATTGGAATGGGCGTCTTCACCATGACCTCGGGCATTGTCCCTCAGTTCACCAAGTGGCACGACCACTCCGAAGTTGCACGTGAAGTGTTCGACGGAATTCCTGGTCCGCTACAGGCAGCTTTCTACACCATCCTCCCCATCATGTTGGTGTGGGGTGCATTTCAGTTTGCTGACCGCGTACGCAACTGGGAACGCGGTGCGCCAGATCGTCGCCGCACCACTCCGAAAAACGCAAAGAACCGTCTCAAGGATTACCGCGCCGGCGTGTACATGAAGACCTTGCTGCGCGATGCCGGCGCGGGTCTCATGCACTCCATGATCTACTTCGGTTTCCTTGTACTCCTTGGCGTCACCACCACTCTTGAACTCGATCACCAATTGCCAGAGAACCTGAAGTTTCTGCATGGTGGCGTGTACCAGGGTTACGCGTTCGTCGGTGACACTGCAGGGCTTGTATTCACATTGGGTGTGGTGTGGGCAATCGTTCGCCGTTACATCCAGCAGCCATACCGCATTCGTATTAAGACAAAGAAGGAACACGGCATCATCCTTGGTGTCTTGTTGCTGATTGGTGTTTCTGGTTTCGCGGCAGAAATGACGCGCATCGCAGAAATGACTGCGTCGGGACGAAACATGAGCTTTGAGAAGTGGTCGTACATCGGTTACCCACTTGCACAACTCATCAAGGGCGCCGCTGAATCAACCCTTACTCACTGGCACCAGGCCATGTGGGTCACACACGTTGTTGCATTCATCATCTTCTTGGCACTGTTGCCCATCACCATGTTGCGTCACATGTTCACATCGCCGCTCAACATGTACTTGAAGGACCGCGAGCGTCCAAAGGGCGCAATGCGCGCAATGCCAAACCTCACCGAAACTTCACTTGAAAGTTTTGGTGCTGCGGTGGTCGAAGATTTCACGTGGAAGCAATTACTCGACACAGATGCATGCACCATGTGTGGCCGTTGCACCAGTGTGTGTCCAGCACACGCAACAGGCAAGCCGCTTGACCCACGCGAAATCGTTCTGAAGACCGGTGAAGTGATGGCTGCAACTGCAGCGCATGCGCACGGTGGCCAGGTTTCTCCACCACTTTCAGTTGATGGCGAAATCAAGGTCACTGCAAACTCACTCTTTGAACGCATCACTGCTGAAGAAGTGTGGTCGTGCACCACTTGTAAGGCATGTGATGAGAACTGTCCCGTCAACATTGAGATTCTCGACAAGATCCTCGACATGCGTCGTTACTTGTCGCTCATGGAGAGCAACTTCCCAGCTGAGTTGGGCAACGCCTACCGCTCAATGGAGAACCAAGGCAACCCATGGGGCATGAATCAAAATGACCGCGCCGATTGGGCAAAGGACCTCAACGTTGAAGTCGTTGACCCTGGCTCACCTTTCAGCCACGAGTATTTGTACTGGGTGGGCTGTGCAGGTTCATTCGACGACAAGAACAAGAAGGTCACTCAGGCAATGGCCAAGCTCCTTGAGCGTGCCGGTGTTGACGTTGCAATTCTTGGTCCATCAGAAATGTGCACCGGTGACTCTGCTCGCCGTTCAGGTAACGAGTACTTGTTCCAAATGCTTGCATTGCCAAACATCGAAATGATGAACGGCATGGGCGTGAAGAAGATCATCACTCAGTGCCCACACTGCTTCAACACATTGAAGAATGAATACCCACAGTTGGGCGGCAACTATGAAGTTGTTCACCACAGTGAATTCCTTGAGCACCTCATTGAAACCGGCAAGCTCGACATGCGTAGCGCTTCGCTTGAAGACCGCATCGTGTATCACGACTCGTGTTACCTCGGTCGCCACAACGATGTCTACATGGCACCTCGCAAAGTTGTCGGTTCCATCAAGGGCTTGCAGATTGTCGAAATGCCTCGCAATGGCACCAAGGGCATGTGCTGTGGTGCAGGTGGAGCACGCATGTGGATGGAAGAGTCCATTGGCGTCAAGGTCAACGACGAGCGCGCAGTAGAAGCAATCAGCACTGGTGCTGGTCGCGTGGCCACTGCATGTCCGTTCTGCTACATCATGCTTGACGACGGCGTGAAGGCTGCCGGTGCCGAAGAAGGCTCTGTGAAAGTGGCCGACATCGCTATTCACGTATTGGAAGCTTTGGAAAATGGCGAAAAGGCTCTCGGCCTCGACGCACCACTTGCTGGCTCCGTTGGCGAATAGTTACCTTCACGAAAAAGCCCCGGCGCTTCGGCGTCGGGGCTTTTCTATTTATCCGATGTTGATGGTGGTGAGGTCTTCGCCCACCGTGATGGTGCCGGTGTAGCCACCTTGACGTGCATCGCTCTCGAACTTGCTCGCCTGCTCTGGCGTGCTGGGCGATGGAATGAGATGTGTGAGCAACAAATGCTTGATGCCATAGCGCTCGGCAAATTCACCGAGCACTACTGAATCAGAGTGATAGTCGAAAATGTTCTCAAAGGCAGTGCCTTTGATTCCTGCGGCCATTGCTTGAGTACGACACGACTCGTGTACCAACACATCTGCATCCTTGGCCAATTCAAATACTTCGGCACATACGCGTGTGTCTCCAGAGATAACAACTGATCCGTCGGGTGTAGTTACTTTGTATGCCACCGCATCAAGAACGGGCTCGTGATGAACCGCTACGGCGTGCACAGTTACCTCACCGCCATCGCTCGTCCACACCAATTGCTCTGCAAACGTCGCATCGAACGGAACAATGTTCATACGCAAGTCTTGAGCATTGGTGTGTTCCTGTCGCACATGAATGTCGTGATCAAACGCATCCATCATTCGTTCCACGTATCGCAAAGCAGAGCCACGTGGAGTGACAATGGTGAGTGGTCCCGTGTTCTGCACGTGCTGTTGTACCCAACGTGTCAACACCACATCGGGTACATCGATCACATGATCGCTGTGATAGTGGGTGACGAATAACGCGGTGAGATGCGTTGGCGATACCCCGGCCTCAATCATGCGGAGCACAGTTGCTCGCCCTGCATCGAACTGAAGAGATATGTCGTTGTACCGAACTAGAACTCCCGCGCCTGCTCGACCGGGTGCTGCGTGTGGCACTCCGGTTCCGGTGAGAGTGACTGTGGTGCTCGACATCTGTTCGAACATAGACGAAGGCCCCGTACCTACCGCATTGGTAAGCACGGGGCCTTCGATTGAAAGGTGTGATTACGGAATCAGTACAACGACTGCGCGACGGTTCTTGTCCTGCGCTGCCTTTGAGGTTCCGGTGCTCGCAGGGTCAAGTGCACCAACTGCCGCAATTGCGGTAGGTGCAGTTGCGCCCAACTTCTTCAAAGCTGTCACCACGTTGGCGGCACGCTTCTTCGAAAGAGCTTGATTCTCTGGAGTGTTACCCATGAGGGTGCCCGAGTGACCAGCAATCAAGATGGAGCCAGCCTTCTTGATTTGCGGAAGGAGGCTGACGAGGCGCTTCTCTGATGATGGCTTCATATCGGCTGAACCAGCCTCGAAGTACAGCGGAGAAAGAATCGCAATTTCGTTACCCACTTTGAGGGTGCTGATATCTGTTGCCACAACAGTGGTCTTCAAAGTACGAAGTACTGCACGTGTCTTTTCATTCACGATGGTGGCAATGCACTTACCGTCATCAAGGAAGACCAGGTCGTCATCGTTTGGCAGACATACAGAAGGTGTCTTCGAAACAATGTCGTAGGTCTTTGCTTCCGTTGGGGTCATTGCATTGATTGCAGAATCTGCTGACACCTTTGCTGGCGCTGTGGTGTACACCTTTGCGTCAGTGATGGTGACTCCAGCAACTGCATTTGCATAGTCGCCTACTTTCGCGGGCACCGTTGTGGTTGTGGCGGAAGCCGAAACACTGGTACCCAAGGTGACGGAGAATGACGTCTGCATGCTCATCTGCCCGGGATTCGCCAATGTTCCAGTGGCTTGCGACACTTTCACGAGATACGTAGTTCCCGCAGCAAGTGGAGTTCTACGACTGATTGTTGGCGTCATTGAATTCGAGTTGGCTGGGATCCAGAGGGTCTCGGTAATAAGGACCGAGGTAACACCCGTCGCTCCCTCTACTCCCCACGGATACTCCGTCGCATTTTGCCCGAGCACAGTTCCCGACGGATACGTCATGACCGACAAGTGCGCTCCAGCAACAAGGTTGGAGATGGTAACGCGGATTCCCTGGCCAGGTACTTCTACTGCAGTGGCTACAGGGGTTGCCAAGATTCCGCCGCCGCCACCGCCGCCACCGCCGCCACCGCCGCCCTGGGGCATGGTGGTTGTGGTTGTAGTTGTGGTGGTTCCACACTGTGTTGTTGTACCGCCGCTACCAAGACGAGCGATACGTGGCATTTGATAGTTGTTCGCGCCAACGTTGTATCCGCTGGATCCAGACACAACCACTGCACCGTTTGTTGTGACCGCAAGGCCACCCATGGTGTGGAAAGCCGTACACGCTGTGAGTGTTGCAATACCAGCTGTTCCGAAAGTGGAATCAAGAGATCCGTTTGTTTGGAGATACTTCGCAACTACCAGTTTGTAGTTGCCGTCTTCACCACCAACAGCAATCTTGTCTGGTCCAACACCAATCACCTTCAGTGCGCGAACGTTAGTAATGCCAGTTGAAGAAATGTTGACGACCGCGTTTGTTCCAAAAGAGGCGTAAGGAACTCGCTGGGAAACATCGAACGCCGCAATCACGTTGGTGGTGCTGTATCCAATTCCGGCTGCAATGTATGCGAAGCCAGATGAACTGAAATCAACTTGGGATCCGAGGTAACCAAAACCACCAAGGTCAATACGTGAATAACCAGTGGTACTTGTCGTTGTTCCGCCGTAGTTGGAAGATCCAGCGAATGTCGTGTCAACGTCAATGATGCTCACGCCGCCGGTGGTGGTAGTACCGAACTTTGCTCGGTACATCACTGCACTAGAGCGAACGGGGTTCGTACCTTGGTCAACGCCATACAAAGTGGCTGTGATGGGGCTAGCCGATTCATTTACGGTGAACGCCTTGACTTTTACCGTTCCGTTGGCGAACAGCGGCGAACTGAAATACAAACCCTTGTAGTAGTTGCCCGTAGCAAAAGTGGTGTCCAATGCTCCCGCAGCAGTTAAACGAACGAAGTACTCACCATTTTCGCCGTAGTACGCGTAAATCTTCCCTGACGAGGAAATGTGAATAACTGGTTCAAAAGCTGCCCAGTTTGCATTGCTAAATGCGCCGTAGATGTCGACAAACGAGAAACCGTTCGTTCCATATCCAGACACCGGAGTTCCGGCGCTATCGAACTTTGCCGAGAAGATGCCGAACTCGAAGCCGCCGGAGTTGATGTAGTAGCTACCCACAACAAGAATGGAGTTGTCGCTCAACACTTGTACGGTGCTCATGTTGATGCTGTTCACGGTGCGACCCGCGTCTGCAAGGCCAACCTTGAGCCAGCCGTCGGCGGAGAACGAAGTGTCAAAAGTGCCGTTCGAGTTGAGTTGGAACAAACCGAAGCCATAGTTGGCCGAGCCGGCACCAATCTTCATGAGGTGCAATGTCTTGTCGTTGGGCAACGCAATGACTTTTGATCCGTATGCCGCCACTTGACCAAATACGTTGGCGTCGAATAGTCCGCCACCCGCCCATGTGGTATCAATATTTCCGGTTGAGTCGGTGGCATGCGCAACGGTTGCGCCTGCTGCTACAAGGGAAATAGCCAGAATGGCGGCCTTGGCCGTTCTGAAGAGATTTCTTGGTGAAAATCGCATTTTTCGCATTAGACGAATTTACTAGAAAATCCGTCTGCACAATTGAACTTTGTTAGTCAAACTAGCCACACAGGGTGTGTCGTTTGTCCCTCTTTAGTCCTTGGGTGGTGTGTACGTGGACAGGAAATTGCCGAGGCGGCCAATGGCTTCTTTCAAGTCCTTGGCCCAGGGCAATGTAACGATTCGAAGGTGGTCGGTGGTGGGCCAGTTGAAGCCCGTTCCCTGCACCACCAATACGTGTTCGGCCCGCAAGAAGTCGAGCACGAAACGTCGGTCGTCCTTGATGGGGTACATCTCGGGGTCAAGCTTCGGAAATACATAGAGAGCGCCCTTGGGTGTCACACATGAAACACCGGGGATGGCATTGAGTGCTTCCACCGCCGCATCGCGTTGTGCGAGCAAACGACCACCGGGCAACACCAAGTCTTTGATGCTCTGGCGTCCACCAAGTGCGGTTTGAATGGCGTATTGCGCTGGATGGTTTGCACACAAGCGCATGTTGGTGAGCATGTTGATGCCTTCGATATAGCTCTCGGCATGCTTGCGCGGGCCGGTAATCATCATCCAGCCACTACGGAAACCGGCAAGGCGATATGCCTTTGATAATCCGTTGAATGTGAACACCAAACAGTCGGGTGCAACAGCTGCAAATGTGTGGTGCACTGCATCGTCGTACAAAATCTTGTCGTAGATCTCATCAGCGAAAACAACAAGGTTGTGCTCAATTGCAAGTTCTGCGATTTCGCGCAGCACTTTTCTGCTGTAGACCGCACCAGTGGGGTTGTTGGGGTTAATGACAACAATCGCCCTGGTTTTATTGGTGATTTTGCTGCGAATGTCGTCGAGGTTCGGATTCCATTCGTTCTCTTCATCACACAAGTAATGAACAGGAGTACCGCCAGCAAGGCTTGTTGAAGCAGTCCACAACGGGTAGTCAGGGGCCGGGATCAACACCTCGTCACCTGAGTCGAGCAATGCGTTCAATGACAACTGAATGAGTTCACTCACACCGTTGCCCAACCACACATCATCAGGGTCGGTGATGTCAATGCCTTGGTTCTGATAGTGCTGCACCACTGCTGTGCGCGCCGAACGAATGCCCTGTGAATCTGAATATCCCTGTGCTTCGGGAAGATGACGAATGACGTCCACCAAAATTTCGGGTGGTGCTTCAAAGCCGAACGGGTGTGGATTACCGATGTTCAACTTCATGATGCGATGGCCCTGCTCTTCAAGGCGCTTTGCCTCTACGAGTACGGGCCCGCGAATGTCGTACAAGACATTCGACAGTTTGTGAGATTGATGGACTTCGTTCATTACGGGGCTACTTCGCTATTGAAAGTTTTCGAAATAGCGGCTCGGTGTTGGCCCACGCTGGCCCTGGTACTTCGAACCCTTTGCGCCTGAGCCATATGGCTTCTCGGCGGGCGAGGTCATTTTGATGAAGCTAATTTGGCCAATCTTCATGCCTGGATACAACGTGATGGGCAGGTTGGCCAGGTTGGCCAATTCCAAGGTGATGTGGCCATCAAAGCCGGCGTCAATGAATCCGGCAGTGGAGTGAATCACAAGGCCAAGGCGTCCTAATGAGCTCTTTCCCTCAACGCGGGCCACAAGGTCGTTGGGAACAGCAACCCGCTCCAGTGTTGAGCCGAGCGCAAATTCGCCTGGGTGCAGCATGAAAGCTTCGCCCTCTGGCACTTCTACCAATTCGGTGAGATCGGTGAGGTCCTTCTTCACGTCGAGGACCGCAGTGGAATGGTTACGGAAAACCCGGAAAAGGTGGGAAACCTTTACGTCGATACTGCTTGGCTGCACGCAAGATTCATCGAATGGCTCAATAATGATGCGGCCGCCATTGATTTCGGTGCGTAGGTCTCGGTCAGAAAGAATCACGAGTGAAACCCTAGCCAAGCCACCTATGGCTACCTCTCTTAATAAAGCCGAATTAGGGCTCCATCACTATCCAGCCCCGGCTTTGTAATTCGGCAGCCAGCACCTCGCTCGGCACTTTTTTTATTGACTTTTCTGCGGTGGAGACTTTCGGTGCGGGCGCCGATGGCTGAACGGGGGTGGGCAGATCCCCTGCAGCCTCACTGATTTCGGCTTCTTCGTGGAGCCGAGCAATAAAGGCATCAGCTTCATCGCGTGTGAACTTGCCACCTGCCTGACGTTGGGTGAACCCCATAGGCCCACGCGCATCGCGAAAATCTGTATGCCCGGCGGCGTTGAGCAACGACATGAGTTCGGCGAGTTGCCGTGCAGTTGCGGGTGAGCCGCTGGGTTGTTGAAATGCCATGGGTGAAAAGTAACGAGCGGGTCGGTCACTTCACCAGGCTGGCCAACGCCCAGAGTGCTGCTACTGCACCCACCACCGCCATGGCAATGCTGCGACCCACCGGTGCTTTTTCTAGGTCGCCCTCGCTCTTGGTTTTTTCGGGCGGTTTCACAATGGCCAGCGTGTTCCCCACTGCCAGTGCTCCGCCCAGTGCGAGCACCAAATACGCAAGGAGGTCTTTACCAAGGAACATTCCTTCAGGCTAAACGGTGCAGTCCCGTTCAGGGGGCGCATTCTGGCGTGTCAAACTCTGCCCATGGGATTTCACCACGTTGCATTAGCTACGAAAGATCTGCAGGCCACCCACAAGTTCTACACAGAAGTCATGGGGTTCACCTTGGTCAAGACCGTCATTGGTCCGATCCCAGGCTCAGAAGAGGGATGGGCACGCCACGTATTTTTCGATACTGGTTCACGAGGAATGATTGCGTTCTGGGATTTGCACGATGCACAGTGGCCGAATGGTTACCCCACCAATTTGAATCAGTTAGCTGGCATGCCCGGTTGGGTGAATCATTTTGCGTATGACGCACCAACGCGCGACTTCTTGGATGACCGCCGAAGGAACTGGACCAATCACGGTCACACTGTGGCCGAAGTAAATCATGGATTCTGCGTCAGTATTTACACGCAAGATCCCGATGGCAACACGGTGGAGTTCTGTCACGACTTACGCGAGTTCACTCCCGAAGAAATCAAGCGAGCGACGGAATTGATTTACGAAGAGAAGCCGGCGATTGAACAAGACGCTCAGATCACCATTCATCAGCCCACAAACGCATAGGCGTTGAGATCACTCTGGTTCGTCAACGAACTGGGTGTAGGCCTTGTTGAAGATGAGGCGAATATCGCCAGTAGGACCAGCACGGTGTTTTGCAACCGTGACATCGGCGAAGCCACGATCGTTCATCTTTACTTCTGCGTTCGAGGCATCTTCTCGATACAAGAACATCACCACGTCGGCGTCCTGTTCAAGTGCGCCTGATTCGCGCAAGTCTGACAACTGTGGTCGACGATCGGCTCGTTGCTCAATGTTTCGACTTAACTGACTCAGCGCAACAACGGGCAGTTCAAATTCACGTGCCAACAATTTGAGACCGCGCGAAATTTCAGCAATCTCCAATTGACGATTTTCATTGTTTCCGCCGCCCATGAGTTGCAAGTAGTCGATGATGATCATGGCTGGAGCGCCGTCAGCCAATGCAACGCGACGCAGTTTTTGGCGAATCTGCATCACAGTGATTTGCGGTGTGTCATCAATAAACAAAGGGATTTCCAAACGATTGATGGCGTTGGTGATCTTTGTCCAGTCAGCGTCTTGCAACTGACCATTACGCATACGTTCCGAATCGACTTGTGCCTCTGCAGACAAAATTCGCTGCGTGAGTTCGGTGGATGACATTTCCAAGGAGAAGAACATGACGGGGCGATGCGAGGTACGCGCTGCACTCACTGCCATGCCCAAAGCGAATGCAGATTTACCCATTGCAGGTCGGGCACCAACAATGTTCAGAGTTCCGGGCTGCATACCCGACAACAATTGATCGAGCTTTTTGTAGCCCGTTCGAATACCTGTGATGTCGGTGCCGGCGTCAAAACGCTTTTCCAAAATGGTGGCTACTTCGCCGGTGAGGTCATGCAACTTCTTGAGAGAGTCCACCATTTGGTCGTCACCAATGTTGAACACAATTTGTTCGGCTTGGTCGATAACCGTTTTGATGTCAGCTGGTGCTGAATAGCCCAGGTCAGCGATGTCACTTGCGCCTTTGATAAGACGACGCAAAGTTGACGTATCACGAACAATGCGAATGTAACGACCGGCACTACTGATGGAAGGTGTTGCGTTTTGCAGGTCGAGCAAGAAATTGAGCCCGCCTAATTCGTCAAGATGATTTGCTCGGCGCAGTTCTTCTGACACCGTGACAACGTCAATGGCTTCTGCAGCAGATGACAATGATCGAATAGCTGCAAAAACGTGTTGGTGCGCTGGCTTGTAAAAATCGCCCGCTTCCAATTGATTTTCGATTGCCAGACCTACAGGATCTGCATCGAGCAACATGGCGCCCAACAACGATGCTTCTGCATCAAGGTTGTGCGGTGGAATGCGACTATCGCTACGCGTCGGCGTGCGACGAGGCGCTGGCTGGTCACTGAATTCAGGCCTGTCGGAAAACTCGGGATAGTCGCTCATAAAAGGACCTCTACCTTGCCGACAAATGGCTGTGAATTGCTAGTGGATAACCCTGCGAAATCCTTGTGGATGAGGGTGGGGACAATGCCCCGCATCTGTGGATAAGAGCAATCGCGCTGGCTGAGATCAGCCAGGCACGACCGAAATCTTGATGGTGCACTCAACGTCGGCGTGCAAACGAACCACAGCGGAATGAGAACCGGTGGTGCGAATTGGCTGGGCCACGATCTTCTTACGATCAAGAGTGACTCCGGCCTGTGCTGCCAATGCTGATGCGATGTCGGCAGTGGTAACTGAACCGAACAAACGGCCCTCGTTACCCGACTTTGCCTTCACTGTGATTGCCTTCGAGGTAAGAGCCTCAGCAACTGTGCGAGCGGACTCGCGGTCAGCTGCTTCGCGAAGGTCACGAGCGCGACGCATGGCATTTGCCTGGTTGATTGCACCTTCGGTTGCAACAAGTGCAAGTCCGCGTGGCAACAAGTAGTTACGAGCATGTCCGTCGGCAACGGTGACAATGTCTCCGCGGCGTCCGACGCCAGCAATGTCTTCACGAAGAATGACGTTCATGATTAGGCCTCCACTTCGGCTTCGACTGCCTCAGTGGCGGTAACCACTTCGGTGACTTCTTCTGCTGCATCCTCAGCGCCAAAGGTGGAGCTGGTGGGCTGCTCTGGCATTTCAAGAGTGCTCTCGTCTTCACCACGTCCGTCGCGACCTGGGCGAGGTGCGCGGGTGCTCACGGTGCGCTTGGTGTATGGCAACAATGCCATTTCACGAGCGTTCTTGATAGCAGTTGCGAGTTCGCGCTGGTCTTGCACGGACGCACCGCTCATGCGCTGGCCGCGGATCTTTGAGCGGTCAGACATGAAACGCTGCAACAAGCTCACGTCCTTGTAGTCGATGTATTCGATTTTTTCGGCCAAGAGTGGGTTGGCCTTCTTCTTGAACTTGCGATTTGCCTCGCGAGCGTTACGGATTTTGTTCGTCTTGCTAGTCATGATGTGGTCCTTATAGAGGGAAGAGTGAAAGGGAAGGAATTACGAATCAGAACGGTTCTTCGTCTTGCGGGAACCCGCCGAAGTCGTTGCCGGTATTGCCAGAGTTGCCACCGCGGTTGAAGTTTCCGCCGCCGTTGCCACCGTCGTTGCGAGGTGTGCGCTCTACTGAAGCGGTTGCCCAACGAAGGCTGGGTCCGATTTCGTCAGCATTGATTTCAATTGCTGTGCGCTTTTCGCCTTCGCGGTTCTGGTACTCGCGCTGCTCGAGACGGCCCGAGACGATGACGCGCATGCCCTTGGTGAGGGTTGATGCTGCGTTCTCGCCCATTTGGCCCCAAGCAACGATGTTGAAGTACGAGGTTTGCTCTTGCCATTCGCCGTTGACTTGGTAACGACGGCTGACTGCCAAACCGAAAGATGCAACGCCGCGTCCACCAGTGGTGAAGCGAAGTTCTGGATCGCGGGTGAGATTCCCGACGAGAGTTACTGAGTTATCTGCCATGAGATGTGCCTTCTTCCTGAATCAGAAGTGAGAGTACGTGGAGCGTGTGGCTCAATAGGACGGCTAGGCCGCCGAAACCATGCCGCGACGTGCTGCTTCTGCATCGGGGAGACGAAGGAGCTTGTGGCGAAGAACATCATCGGAGAGGCGGAATCCGCGCTCTACCTCATCCATAGCGCCGCCTTCTGCGACGATGTTGAAGATTGCGTAGTAGCCGTCTTCCTGCTTCTGGATGGGGTACGCAAGACGACGCTTGCCCCACCAATCAGGGTTGCCGTGGACGCTGCCACCGGCTGCAGTTACTGAGTTAGTGATGGTCTTCAACCATGCATGGGCTGTGCTCTCTTCGAGCTTCCCGCTGATAATGACCATGAGTTCGTAAGCACGCATTGCGTGTGACCTCCCTTCGGACCCGGTTTACGATCCCGGGGCCCCTTGACGGAGCAGGGTGAATATGTAACGGCGAAAGCGTATCGGCGGCTTTTCCCCATGCCACAGGGTGACCAGGGCGAATATCTGCTTCTTTCACGGCCCCCATGTGCACCCGTACCGCCTTTTGGGGCAAGGAATTGAGCTACTGAGCGGCGCGTGAGCGGGGCCGGCGACCCGAAATCGGCAGGACCCGTAATAGGTGGTGCCAACGACAGCTAGGGCACGCTTCCACTACATAGGCGGCGTAGTCATATGGAGTGCGCTGCAATTTCTCGACATCGCGACGATCCAGCAAGACCTTGCCGTTTTTTGGCAACCCGTGACCAAATACATAGGTCACGAGAGCCACATTGACCTCTTCACAAATGGGACACAGTGTTTTTGATGGCTCGCCAATGTTCTTGGCAGCACGAATGAGCTCGGGGTGAGCATCACACACGGAGTCCTTGCTGATGCGACCCTTCTTCACTTCATTTATGAGAGAACGGCGAGCCAATTGATGGTCGACAACACCGCCGCCACCGCGCAGCATGTCCACCGAGAAACCCATGAGGTCACAAGATAGCCATAAGATTCGCCCATGTCAGACCCGCGATCCACTGTTACCGATGGCCGTTCCATTTCTTTCGGGGCCGCTGTGGAAAACGACAACGAGTTGCGCATGTGTGGCGACGTGAAAGGCAAACGAGTTCTTGAATTAGGACTCTTTGGCACGGTTCCCAATTGCGTTTCTGTGGCTGCCAAGGGTGCGCGCAGCATTGCCATCGACCCATCTCGTGAGGGCATTCAACGTGCTCGCCAGGCCGCCACCAATGCAGATGTAGTGGTGGAGTTTCACGAGGGCGACCTTGCCGACTTGGGGTTCCTGATGAACGGCGTGATCGATATCGCCTTATGCGTTCACCACATTCATATGGACACCGATATCCCACGTTTGTTTCGCCAAGTGCACCGCGTGTTAAAGCCAGAGGCCGGATTTGTCTTTGCAGTCACTCACCCAATGTCGGCCATCTTCGAAGGTGGCGATCGCACTGCATGTCGTCGCTACGGCAGCACCACGCCAACAGTTGGCGAACTCACCATGGCATTACAACGATCAAACTTTTCCATCGATGTCATGCATGAACTCACCCCGTTGCATCAGCCGAATGCTGTGGTGCCATCAACCCTTGTAGTGCGTGCCCGCAAACTGGGCAACTAGCTCACATCTGGCTCAAACGCCGAGAACGCTTCAGTTGTGAGGCTTTCTCAGAGTTTTCTGACCACCACAATTTCAAACGTTCAACGACAACGTCTTCGCCGAGCAGTCCTTCTTCCAAGCGAATGTCCATGAGGAATTCCATCGCGGCACCCACTGCGGGACCTGCTGGCACTTGCAACAATTCCATCACTCGTTGACCATCAATCTCGGGACGCAAACTTGCAAGTTCTTCACGCGCTGAGACTTCAGCAATTCGTTCTTCCATTTCGTCCATGCGACGAGCAAGAATTTTGGCTTTTTTCTCATTGCGCGTGGTGCAATCGCAACGCACCAAAACATTGAGTTCATTGAGATATTCACCAGCATCACGCACATAACGACGAACAGCGCTGTCTGTCCATCCCATTTGGTACGTGTGGAAACGACCACTAATTGCAACGAGTTCTGACACTGCTGCAATGTCTTCATTGGGATACTTCATTTGCTTCATGCGTTCACGTGTCATACGTGCACCCACTACTTCATGATGATGGAACGTGACGCCCTTGCCTTCTTTGAATCCGCGAGTGCGTGGTTTGCCAATGTCGTGGTACAACGCGGCCAATCGAGTTATTCGAAAATCAAAGTCGCCGGGCAAATCTGCTTGCACGTTCTCCACCACAGCAATGGTGTGCGTGAGCACGTCTTTATGACGATGAATGGGATCTTGCTCTAGTCGCATGAGACGTAGTTCGGGCAAGAAGTGATCAACAAGTCCGGTGTCAATAAGAAACCACAAACCAAAACTTGGTCGCTTTGTTGTCATCAACTTGTCGAACTCAACGCGAACTCGCTCGGCGGACACAATGGTGAGTCGATCAGCCATTGCCGTAACAGCCGTGGCGATTGATGGGTCTGGGGTGACTTCCAATTGTGAAATGAATCGCGCCGCACGCAACATGCGCAACGGGTCGTCGCTGAACGATTCCTCTGCCGACAACGGCGTGCGCAAGGTGCGGGTCATGAGGTCTGCCGCGCCACCAAACGGGTCCACCAAGGTGGGCGTGTCGCTCGTGAGTTCAAGAGCCATCGCGTTGATGGTGAAATCGCGACGCGACAAGTCCATATGAATGTCATCGGCGTAGCTCACTTCGGGCTTTCGTGAATCGGGGGAATATGCCTCGGCACGGTGCGTGGTGATTTCATACACCCGCTCTCCAATTTTCAGCCCAATGGTGCCGAATCGCTCGCCCTGAGTCCAGAGGGCATCGGCCAAATCAGCCACGATCTTCTTGATTTCATCGGGCCGAGCCGTGGTGGTGGCGTCAAAGTCCATGGCCGATGGGTCGAGCGGACCCTCAGTAGATGCCATGAGCAGGTCGCGCACCGTGCCCCCCACTAGGTACAGCCGATGACCGGCTGCTCGGAAGCGGGCAGCCAGTGGCTCCATTTCGGCCAAAATCGGGGCAAAGCGCGGAGGAATCATGAGAATCGGCGACCACCGAGAAAGTGGTCATCGCAAGACTACGGTCTTTAGGGTGAGTCTGACCGCCCGATCCCCCCGCACCGGTGTTGTGTGGTCAGGTGCTTCTAGCGTTCGGGTGCGGCCCTGGCCCCTGTCACCCGACCGCGCCTTCCTCTTAATTACAGGGTCTCACGGCCCCGACTTGGAACTGCCAGGGACCAACATCTTGCAGGAATGGCTCGACACCATCTCATCGTGGGGATACCGCAGTGTTCGCACTACGGCCCTCGCTCCCGCCCCGGCGCGAGCACTTCGTGAAGTTGGTTTCGTGTCCGCTCAAGAATTGGTGTTGCTCAAGTGCACCCATGTCATTCGGCCGACATTTGATATTCCACGGGATATTGCACCTCGTACTGTTCGTCGGCCCCCGTGGAACAAGTATTCGACTCGTCACTTTCAAGAATTATTGGAAGTAGATCGCGTGTCATTTGGCGAGGAGTGGTGCCTTGACGAAGAAGCGCTGAGGGACGCGTTCGGTGCGACCTCTCGTTCTCGATTGTTCATATCTCAGTCAAACGGAAGAATCGATGGGTTTGTGTTGGTCGGCGCCACAGGGACCACCGGATTTATCCAACGACTTGCTGTTCGACCGGAGGCTCGTCGAGCCGGAGTCGCATCTCGACTTGTTGCGCAATCACTGGTGTGGTCGCACAAAGTGGGGTGCTCCGTCACCATTGTGAACACCGAAACCTCAAACAATGCGGCGGTTGCGCTGTATCGCAGTTTCGATTTCGTTCCAATGGATCATGGTCTTCACGTTCTAGAACGCGAGCTTTCATGATGAAACGTCTGTCTGCCGCGTGTTTTTGTGTGCTTCTTGCTTCATTGAGTTTCCCGTTGAACGGAGCACAGGCTCAAAAGAAGGTTTCCGCTATTTCTGCAATTGAGGTGGTGTCACAACCCTTCAACGTGACTCCATCAGACAATGCAGAATTTGTTTTGCATGCTCCCGACAGTGCGCTGTCCGATCGCAACGATCGACTTGAGTTCCAGCTTCATCGCAGACTTTCCACACGTGAAGCATTGGTGTCTATCGCCAACGGCGATGCGGCATCAAGCGTCACGGACACGGTGTATTTACGACTTTCACGTGTGTCACAAAACAGTGACGGCAATTTGGTGACAAGTATTCCCATTTTGCAGGCGACCAATAATCAGGTGTCACTTCTCATCAATGCTGATGGTGTGTATCCCATCACTATCAGCATCACCGATGACAAAACCAACAAGGTGATTGCTTCGGTACTCACATTTATTAATCGTCGTACTTCTGATCCAAAAAAGCCCACTGTGCAAGCAACCACCTTTGTTTCGCTTTCGCACATTCCTTCTCTGAGCCCCAGTGGAAAGTTTGAGGTCTCCGACGATTTGCGTGCAAAAGCATCACGTTTTATTGAGTATTTGAAAAAAAACTCCCGTGCCGCAACCGTGTACGTGCAGCCCGAAACTATTGCTGCATTGGCTACATCTGTTGATACACGTGACATTGAACTCATCAACGCAATTCGAGATGAACTGCGAACACGGTCAATTACTACTGCCACTTTCGCACCTACCGATGTTTCAATGATGGCCGATGCTGGACTGAGTGATGAATTCATTTCGCAATTGCGTTTAGGTGAATCCACTCTCACCAAATATTTGCCTGGTATCAACATTGTTCGCAATACGTGGGTAGCCAACAACGAGATTGACGAAAAAGGTCTTGCACTTCTCCACAAAGCAGGTATCACCGGACTCATCTTGTTGCGAAATGGTCAAGACGGTGCAAAGTTTGAATCACCTCGCGGCACTCTTGCTCGCCCCGATGGCTCAACGCAGCAGTTCATGAGTGTCATCTCCGTTGATGCAGAAGTATCTCTGCAACTCGCCGATGATTCGCTCACGATTCCCGGTGCATATCGTGCCGCTGCAGAGCTCGTGATGGAGCGCGATGATCTTCTGGCATCGGGCACTTCTCCCGATTCAATTCGAATGGTCATCGCGAGCGACAGCACATCCACTTCTTCCTTTGATGCATTGCAGCGCGTCTCAAAAGCTGTGGCCACTACGCCCGGGTTCAAGATGGTCGACATGACCATTGCCCAAACCGTCAGCAACGAGACTCCGGCCATTCATTTCTCTGCTCAATCACCGAACAACGGCGTTGCCTTGCGTAACTCGCTGGCTTTCTCGCGTGTTCAGTTGAACGCTGTGTTGTCAATGTTCTCCGAAGACGACATCAGCAGCGACACTTTGAATTATCTGCTTGGCTTGGCGGGCTCCACCATTGCCCCCACAGCCGCTGAGTACACCGCAGGGTTACAACAACAGTTGGCGAAGTTGCGAGGCGCAGTCAGTGTCACTACTCCTCGTGAGGTCACTTTGTCTGGCCGCAAGAGCACCATTCGCCTTCAGGTTCGCAACGACTCGAAAGTGAACCTCACGGTTGTGGTCCGCCTCAGCAGCGTGAAGTTGTACGTGGAAGAACCCGTTCGCACCATCACCCTGCCAGCTGGCAGCACAACAGAAGTGAAGATCCCGGCCACCACACGAACAAATGGCCAATTCCGTATCGGAATCAGGGTCTCTACCCCCGAGGGCTCGGTCGACGTGGTGCCGTACCAAACAATCACCGCCAAAGTGAACGCCATTGCGGGTCTTGGTCAGCTCATCAGCATCACCTTGTTGTTGGTATTGATTGCTTGGTGGTGGTCTCATTCACGCAAGTCACGCGCTGAAGACCGTGCCAATGCGGGTGCGGAGACTACGGTTTCCCCTCAATGACTGTACGAATTGTCACCGACTCATCCTGCGACCTTCCACAGAGCATGGCCGATGCCTTAGGCATCACCATTGTTCCTCTCAGCATCCGCTTTGGCGACCAGGAATACATTGACCGCACCACCATCACCGCTGATGAATTTTGGGCAAAGGTGGCGGCGTCGCCCGTATTGCCAGAAACTGCTGCACCGTCTCCTGGCCAATTCGAGCAGGCGTACCGCACGCTAAAAGCCGAAGGCGCAAGTGCCGTGGTGGTCATTGCGTTGTCGTCCGACCTTTCAGCCACCATGCAAAGTTCCGAACTCGGCGCTCGTGCCGTTGCAGGCGAGATCGACGTTCGTGTTGTTGACAGCCGCAATGCCACCATGGGCCTTGGTCTCATAGTCCTCGAATGTGCAGAGCGAGCAAAGGCTGGTGCCTCCGCCGAAGAAATTGTGGCACTGGCCAACAGCATTGCTCCCCGCGTACGCGTGTATGGGGCGCTTGACACTATTGAAAACCTGAAAAAGGGTGGTCGCATTGGTGGAGCCAAAGCGCTCATGGCGAGTGCGCTGTCAATCAAGCCCATTGTGCAAGTTGCCGACGGGCTCATTGGTGAAGCAGGCAAGCAGCGCACACGCTCAAAGGCCCTTGCCTTTCTTGTTGACAAGGTGAAGGAAAACGCTGGCAACATTCAACGTCTCGGTCTTTTGCATGCGCAATGCTCCGATGTTGAAGCCGTGGTCGCAATGATCAAAGAGGTGTACCCGCACGATTTCGTTGTCAGCGATATTGGCGCAGTCATCGGCACGCACACTGGCGAAGGCACCATGGGAGTTGCATTCATCCTTAACCAGTAAGGGAATTCCCCGTTCTGAGGGTTTTCCACAACTAGCGTTGGCTCCCAGCAATGGCTACTTCGCAACACTCCGATGACCTCATAGGTGGCCGTTATCGCTTGACCGCACCCATTGCATCAGGTGGCATGGCAGATGTATGGCGTGCCACCGACCTCACCCTTGGTCGTGAAGTTGCTGTCAAGTTGTTGCGCAAGAGCGTCATGAACGACCCAGTTGTTGCAGAACGTTTTCGTCGTGAAGCAAAAGCTCTCGCAAAGCTCACGCACCCCAACATTGTTCCGTTGTACGACACCATTCAAGAGAATGGTCAAGTTGCTCTTGTCATGCGTTTCATCAATGGAATGTCATTGCGTGAGCTGCTCGATAAACGGGGTGATCACGAAAATCCCGGATCACTCGGTGTGTACACCACTGTTCATATCGGTCGATCCATCGCTGCTGCATTAGCGAAAGCACACGCAGAAAATCTTGTTCATCGCGACATCAAGCCAGGCAACATTCTCATCATGCCGAATGGTGATGTGTTGCTCACGGACTTCGGTATCGCGAAGCCGTTGAAGTCAAGCGAAACCGACGACACCGATCTCACGCGCGCTGAAATCATGATGGGAACTGCAAAGTATTTGTCGCCAGAACAAGTACAAGGACGCCCACTAGATGGCCGCGCTGATATGTACGCGTTGGGTCTTGTGCTGTACGAGTGCTTAGCCGGAAACGTGCCTTTTAAAGGGGAAAACGACCAAGCAACAGCTATTGCTCGACTCACACGCGATCCGACGCCGCTACAAGGTTTGCGCCCCGACGTTCCTAGTACCGTGCTCGCGGTCATTCACCGAATGCTTCGTCGCAAACCAGAGAATCGTTATGCATCGTGTGCAGAAGTTGCTGATGCTTTACAGGCAGCGATGGAAAACCTGCACGATGCCATCACACCAGTAGGTGGTGTGACCCCTTCAATGGGTTCATCAACTTCACGTGGCGTCATTGATCCACTCATGACGCCAAAACCAAAAACGCAGTTGAAACCAGTTGAGCGCGACAACACACCAGCGCATCGTGATCGCACTCCCACACCACGTGGCAATGCACGTCCGAAAGAAACACTGCCGCCTCGACAGCGAACATCGACGAAAAAGAACTACATCCCTATTGCGTTGTTGCTCACTGCGTCACTAGTAATGGCTGGCTTCTTGTGGAAGGGTTTGCAGAATTCAAAATCTTCCACTGGTTCTCCTGTAATCAACAAGGTGCAGGTGGGCCCCGTCACTGTTACGGGAATTCATAGTTATGACCCGAATGGCGACGATGGTGTTGAAAACGAATCAATGATTCCGTATCTCACCGACAACAACCCAGCCACAGAGTGGACCACCGTTTGTTACGGCAATCAATACTTCGGTTCAAAGGGTGGAGTGGGCATCGTGGTGCAGTTGTCGGGAATGGGTCTTGGCACTCTGAACACCACTTTCAAAACTGCGCCGTGGAATGCAGAGGTCTACGTCTCGCAATCCGAAACAGCACCGACCACCATCGAGGGGTGGGGTCTTCGCGTGGCCGACGCATTCGGTACCGACCCTGGTGTTGGCTCCTTCAAGGTCACTCAGCCAGCGCGACAAGTGTTGTTGCTACTTCGCGAGGTGGGTCGAAGCAGTAGTTGCAGTAATAACAACCCCTTCAAGGGCGTCTTGTCCGACTTGAGTTTCACTTCGGCTCAATAGTTCGCTGAGTATTCTCGGGTCATCGCACACGACGACGACCTTCTCATCAAAAGAGCCCAGCGCGGCGACGCTCGAGCGACCGACGCGTTATTGCGTGCGCATTACGACATGGTTCGCGCAGTCTGTCATCGCATCGTTCTCAATGCAGCCGACGCTGATGACGCCACGCAGGTAGCCCTCATCTCCATTGTGCGGGCGCTTCCCTCATTCGATCGTCGCTCCAAATTCTCCACCTGGGCATATCGCATAGCAACCAATGCCGCACTTGACGAAATACGTCGAACGAAGCGCCGAGCTATCCCCACACATCATGACGCCTTAACTACACCTCCGGTTTCCGATGGCACACATGCAGTGGACGCTCAACTTGATGTCTCTCAGGCTTTGGCCCAATTGCCAGAAGAGTTTCGCGCCGTGGTGGTGTTGCGCCATGTCGCCGACATGGAATACGAAGACATCGCAATTGCTCTCGATATTCCCGTGGGTACGGTGCGATCACGGCTTGCTCGCGGACGAGCTCAACTCACTGAAATACTGGGGAACTCACATGGCAGCCACGGCGTCTGACACAACGAGAGAAGCAACAAGGAGTTCTTTATGAGTGACGAGAACACACTCCCACCACATATTGATGATGCGTTGTCTCGCGTGCCTCCGGTTTCAGCCGACCTTCGTGATGCACACATCGCCGCAGCCATTTCAGCCATGCCCACCAAACGGCGCCGCCTCTCCCCCTTAGCCGTTGCCGCAGCCGTTCTGCTGTTGTTGGGTGTGGGTTCCACCTTGGCCACTCGCAAAGGCGCCTCGCCACAGAACGTGGTAACGGCGCACGCCATCAAAGTGATTCAAATTCCGAAAAATATGGCACCTGACGCCACCATTCCTGGGTTTCCGCACTCGTGTTATCTGGCCGATACTGAAACCGTGGCGCTGTACACAATGGATACCCAGCCAATGCAGGTTGACGTCACCGATGGTCGCGTGGCATTCAAGAACAACAATTCGTGTGCCACAGCGGCGTACATCAATTTCCCCTCCACCGTGCCCACCTTGAAAGACCCAGTTGATTGCGCGAATCCACCGGCCGCAGACGAAACACTGTTGGGCTCATTCACGATGACGGGAATCAAATACCGAGTTCTTGCCACCTCTACAAACCTCATCTTGTTCTCCTGCGCTCAAAACGCAGAAGTGGGGAGAACCCCTCACCCCGACTACGACAACGTCATCGACTAACTGGTCGCCGTTAGGCTGGCACCATGGTGTCGAACCCACTCACAGATCCCGAATGGGCAACGCGCACAGTTGATTTCATCGATCGTCTGGTGGCATTGGTTCGCAAGTACACCACCCAGCCGCTTGTCACCACCGCCCGGGGCGTGGTGTTTGGTCTGCTTGGTTCGTTCGGCGTTGTTGCCATCATCGTGTTGTTCGTGGTTGGCCTTGTACGCGGACTCCAGTCCGCACTCGATGCCCTCGTGAATCATCAAGCATCCGTCTGGGCCTCGTATTTCATCCTCAGCGCGGTTTTCCTAGTCATCGGAAGTGTTCTGATGCGCCGCCGTTACACAAAAGAAGAGAAGTAAGTCGTGAGTGCACAGCACAAAGTCATCATTATTGGTTCAGGACCTGCCGGTCTCACAGCAGCTATCTACACCGCTCGCGCTTCGTTGGCCCCACTGGTCATCGAAGGCGAGCCAAGTAGCACCAGCGACCAGCCAGGTGGCCAACTCATGCTCACCACTGAAATCGAGAACTTCCCCGGGGTCCCCGAGGGAATCATGGGTCCCGAGCTCATGATGAACTTCCGCACGCAAGCTGCTCGCTTTGGTGCCGAATTCATTACCGAAAAAGTCACCAAGGTCGATTTCTCATCTCGTCCATTCAAGGTGTGGATTCGCGACCAAGAACACACTGCCGATGCCATCATCGTTGCCACTGGTGCCCAGTCGCTCATGCTCGACTTGCCACGTGAAAGCGAATTAATTGGTCATGGCGTCTCCACCTGTGCCACATGCGACGGTTTCTTCTTCCGTAACCACGAAATTGCAGTGGTCGGAGGCGGCGACTCAGCAATCGAAGAGGCCATCTTCCTCACCAAGTTCGCCACCAAAGTGCATCTCATCGTTCGTCGCGATGTGTTGCGTGCGTCGCGCATCATGCAAGAGCGTGCGCTCACCAATGAAAAGATCCAGATTCACTGGAACTCTCAGGTCACAGAATTGCATGGTGATGCATCTCTCACTGGCGTCACTCTAAAGAACAATGCCGACGGCTCTTCTGCTCCACTCGCCGTTACGGGCCTGTTCATCGCCATCGGTCACAAGCCCAATACCTCAATATTTACGGGCGTTTTGGATATGGAAGAGAGCGGCTATCTCCTCACGCGTGAGGGCTCTACCTACACCAATGTTGACGGCGTATTTGCAGCTGGCGACGTGCAAGACCATGTGTATCGTCAGGCCATCACCGCTGCCGGATCAGGCTGTGCCGCCGCAATCGACTGCGAGCGCTGGCTCGAGGCGCAACATTAGGAACACATGACGCTGCGTATCGGACTCGTTGCTGCTTCCGACCGCGCATCATCGGGTCAATACGACGATCGCGGTACGCCTGCGCTTCGCGATTATCTTCGCGCCCGCATCACCACAGAACACGAATTCGTCGAACGTCTCATTCCCGATGATTTCTCCACCATCAAAAGCACACTCGTTGACTTGGTCGACAATGAACACTGCTCATTGGTATTCACCACAGGTGGCACAGGGCCATCTCCGCGAGACGTCACTCCGGAGGCGACAGAATCAGTGGTGCAACG
Source organism: uncultured Bifidobacterium sp. (assembly GCA_964432845.1). GTDB lineage: Bacteria > Actinomycetota > Acidimicrobiia > Acidimicrobiales > Ilumatobacteraceae > UBA2093. The sequence goes on along the minus strand of CAYSPE010000003.1, from coordinate 36,312 downwards.
TGTGCTCCCTGGGTTTGGCGAAGTCATGCGCCGCGTGTCATACAACATCGTTCCGACGGCCATTTTGTCCCGTCAATTGGCGGGTATTCGGGGAACCAGTCTCATCGTGAACTTGCCGGGCAAGCCCAGTGCTATTGCCGAATGTCTCGACGCTGTCATGGCCGCAATTCCCGATTGCGTTGCCACCTGCGGAGGACCCACTATCGATATGGTCCCCGAAGTACAGGTGTTCAACCCTCACAGTTCCTGAACCTCGTAGCAGTAACATGAAGAGCAACGAAAGGTGCTGTCATGGCTGAAGGAATCGTCAATCTCACTAGCGCAACTTTTGATGAAGTTGTGAACTCATCAGACAAGCCGATCCTTGTTGATTTCTGGGCCGAGTGGTGCGGACCTTGCAAGCAAATCGCTCCCATCCTCGAACAAATCGCACAAGAAAATCCCACTAAGATTTCAATTGCAAAACTCAACGTCGATGACTACGGCGATATTGCCGGACGTTTCAATGTCATGAGTATTCCCACCATGTTGTTGTTTGCAGATGGTGAGTTGAAGCACAAGATCGTCGGCGCGATGCCAAAGGGTCGCATGCTCGAGGAGCTTTCTCCATTTCTTCCAGCTGGCCAATAAGTCCTGGTCACCGCGGACCCGCGGTTCATGACTTACAGCGTCGCTTATCTGCTGCGGGTTTCTTAGCGCCTGGTGCGGCAGAAGATTCCACTTTCTGCGCACGTACTCACGCGGCCGTGCTCGCATTTCAAGATTCATACGGATTGCGTGCAACGGGTGATGTTGACGAACAAACGTGGTCTGCGCTGATTGAAGCGTCGTGGTCGCTTGGTGATCGGTTGCTCTTTCTTCGCTCTCCAAATACGCGAGGTGACGATGTTGCAGAACTGCAGTCGTTACTGAATCGATTGGGGTTTGACTGTGGACGCGTTGACGGAATTTTTGGGCCACTCCTGGTGCGCGCCATTTCAGAATTTCAAACAAACATGGGGCTAGAACCCAACGGAATTTGCACTCCAGAGTTGGTAGTGAAAATGAAGCGCATGGCATCTCAGTCGGGTGAGGGTCCGGGAGTTGCTGTCGTTCGCGAATCAATTGACTTGTCTTCTGTCGATGCGCGAGATGAAGCTCGCATTGTGGTGGGTTACTTCCCCGGTGCAATGGCGCTTGCTCACGCAGTGGCACTACGTGCCAAGAACACTCATCCCCTCACCACCACTGTGGAATCCGATGCTCTGTTTCAAGCACAAGCGGCAAATAGATTCAACGCTGATGTGTACGTGGGTTTTGAATCGTCCCACGATTCTGGATGCACTATCTACTATTACGAAGTTCCCACGTTTGTGAGCGTGGGTGGTCGAAACTTGGCTCGTCGTATTGCAGCGGCCATCTCGTCTCGCGTGCCGGAACTAGCCGTTCACACCCAGGGCGTGCGCCATCCCGTTCTTCGTGAAACTCGAATGACGGCAGTGTTGTGTTCGATGGCGCCACACGATGTTGTGTCACTCAAAACTGTGGCTCTCTCTGGCGCAGTGAATGATGCCCTTGAGATGTGGCGTCGCGATCCGCTGACAGAACTGTAGTTATCCACAGGTAATCCACACTTGTGGGTAAACCTCAAGTTTCAACCCCAACAAGAGGTTGATATCTGTGGAGAAAATTACAAAGCTGTAATTTTGGTAGAGACTTTGAGCTATTCGGCCATGCGGCGATAAATGCGCTCAAGGTCGAGCAAGTCAGCAAAGTCGATGGAGATCTTGCCGCGCTTGTCACCCATGGTGACATGCACCTTTGTTTCAAGATGCTCTGCCAACAGATTTTCCAGTTCCAGCAAGCCAGCCGGGCGCAATGTGCTGCCACCGCGTCCGCCATTGCCACCCTTGCCCACTGGCTTGGGTTCACCAGGTACTCCGTTTTTCACTGCATCTTCTGTGGCGCGAACCGACCATCCTTGGCTCACTGCCAAGTCAGCGAGCTTTTCCATGGTGGAGGCATCGTCACATCCCAGCAAGGCACGAGCATGACCGGCGCTCAGACGGCCATCGGCCAAGAACCCTTGCACCGCTGCTGGGGTTTGCAACAAACGCAGCGCATTGGTGACAGCGGCGCGGCTCTTCCCCACACGTTTTGCGACTTGCTCGTGCGTTAGTGAAAAATCATCGGTGAGCTGTTGGTAGGCCGATGCTTCTTCCAAAGCGGTGAGATCTTGACGGTGCAAGTTTTCAACCAGAGCCTGCTCGACAGAATCAAGTTCGGAAATTTCGCGCACCACCACTGGAACTTCGGTGAGCTTGGCGCGTTGTGCTGCACGCCAGCGACGCTCACCCGCAATGAGTTGGTACTTCCCTGGCGACACCTCGCGCACCAACAGTGGCTGCAAGACGCCAATTTCTTTGATCGACTTGGCCAAGTCGCTCAGCGAGTCTTCATCAAAATGAACGCGGGGTTGATTAGGGTTTGGCTCAATTGAGGTAGTGGGCACGTCGCGAAGCGCCGATGCCGGCAATTCAGCCGTAATCTCTGGCGCTACTCTCCCTGCTCCTTTTGGTGCAGGCGTTTCAGTGGTGGGTTCATTTGCTGGGGTGCGCTCTGTTGGAATAAGCGTGGATAATCCCCTACCTAGCTTTCGGCGTTCGGCCATTGCTCAACTCCTTTGCCACTGTGCGATAAGCCTTTGCACCCTTTGATGCAGAAGCGTGTTTGAGAACGGAGCGCTCCATTGATGGCGCTTCGGCCAACTTCACGTTGTAGGGAATAACCGTCTTGAAGACGCGGTCACCAAAGGCATTGCGCAATTCGGCTTCGACTTCCTGGGACAACTTCTTTGTGCCTTCTGACATGGTGAGCAAGTAGTGCCCAATTTCAAGGTGCGGGTTCAGGGCTTGACGCACCTGCTTCACCACTTCACTGAGATCGCGCAGGCCCTCAAGCGCGAAGTACTGGCACTGAACGGGGGCCAAGATGGAATCGGCGGCCATAAATGCATTAACCGTCAGGCGTCCAAGAGTAGGAGGACAGTCAAGCAATACGTAGTCCCAATCCTCTCGACATGCGTCGATTGCCTCTTTCAAACGGGGCTGGGGGAACATCTCTGACACCAACTGAGCCTCTACCTCAGCAAGTTGCTGGCCCTTGGGCGCAGGAGCCACAAACAGGTTCTTTTCGGCTGTTGGCTCAATGATGGCATCGAGGGTCTCTTCGCGGCGGAGCACCTCTGCAATGGTGGGCGCGTCATCGGGAGCGTTGATTCCTAATCCGGAAGAGGCGTTGCCTTGCGGGTCAAGGTCAATAATGAGGGTGCGAAAGCCCAGTTCAGCCAAAGCTGCGCCCAGGTTGATAGCGGTGGTTGTTTTGCCAACGCCACCTTTCTGCAACGAGATGGCCAGGACTGTGCAGTCCGAGGCAGGTGAATCGCTCATAAGGTCTGAACTCCTATATCACAGGTCCCTCAATGGATAGCCAAAGTGTAGGGGCGGGGTGTGGATAACAGGTGGATGTGGGCAAATGTTTCACGTGAAACTTTGTCCAAAGGTTTTCGGCTGGGTCAACCGCTCCAATGTTTCACGTGAAACATCTGGAACTTTTTCAAACCTCGGGTGTTTCACGTGAAACACTGTGGACAAACCCTCAAGTGCTTATTTAGTAAGGACTTGCTGTGAGGCGAACCACTCCGGGTAAGTATTCAGGGGCCCCAAAACCCACCCTGTCGAGGAGGTCTTGGGGCCACCGAGAGGGGTCTGGGGAGGGGGGTTCCGACACGATTAACGTCCCTCCGTTTTTTAGGAGGGGTCTCGCGAGGGGTGCTGTGACGTCGGGGCTGCCGAAGCCTCGGCACACCACCACGTCGTATTTTTCGTGATGCTGTGGGTCTCGCCCCAGGTCAAGGACATCGGCGGTGAGCACCGTGACTCGCTCGGCCATTCCGGCTGCCGCGACCCCGCGCGCCAAAGCATCCATGCGGGTCTCACGGCGGTCGACCAGGACCAATGTGAGATCGGGGCGGTCCTGGGCGATCACTAACCCCGGCACACCGGCCCCGGTACCAATATCAATAACTAGTTGAGCTGAAGCGGGAAGTGCGTCCACAAAGTGCCGCGCATGTTCGATGACCTCGGGAATGGGTCGGTCGCCCAGTGTGCCCATACGTTGGGCAGTAGCCAAAATGTCAGCAACGGTGCGGGTGGGGGACACAACGAAAAGAGTAGTGCGCATAAAACAAAAGGCCCGCCTTTCGGCGGGCCCTTCATATGTATATGTTCAGTGTTTACGCGGGTTCCACCACAACTCGGCGGCGAGGATCTTCGCCTTCGGAGCGGGTGGTAACACCTTCGAACTCGACAAGGGTGTCGTGGACAATCTTGCGATCGGCTGAATTCATGGGCTCCAGCATGCGGGCTGAGCCCGTTTCCTTCACTTCTGCAGCTACCTTCTCAGCGAAACGGCCCAGTGCCTCGCGGCGACGCTCGCGGTATCCGGCAATGTCAATGCGCAAGCGGGTGTCTTGGTCGCCCAATCGACGCTGGCTAGCAACGCGTGTGAGGTCTTGAATTGCAAGCAAAGTTGCTCCGCCGGGGCCCACCATGAGTCCAAGTTCGGTGCCATCGACACGAACTTCGATTTCATCGGCCTCGCGGTTCACAGACACGGTTCCCTTGGTACCAAAGGCTGACACAAGACCGGACAAGAAATCGGTTGCTGCTTGTCCCACCAATGCTGGGTCCACTTCTACCTTTTCGCGTGGTTCGCGAGGCTCACGTGCAGGACGCTCAGCGCGGGGAGCGCGCTCACGGCGCTCACCATTGTTGCGCTGACGATCGCCGTTGTTGCCATTGCCCTTTTCACGACGAGGACGACGCTCGTTCTTGCCGCGTGGTGTGTTGGGGCGAACGCGTGCGCGAACACGAGCCTCGCCGCGAGTACGACCAAACAGGCCCTGCTTTGGTTCTTCTACTACTTCGAACTCGGCATCATCTTCATGAATGCCCAATTGCTCGAGTGCTGCTTCTTTGGCTTCCTCAATGGTGGAGCCGGTGGTTTCTACCCATTCCATGGTGATCTCACTTCTTGTTGGGGACGCGTAGACGCGTCTTACTTGTTTCGCTTGCTAGGCGGGACGGGACGTGTTGGCTTGCCGCTCGGGGCAGGCCTGTTCTTGCCAGGGGTCACGCGCTTGCTCTGAATGGGAGCCTGTGCTTGCGACTGTTCATCTTTTTGCTTGCTGGGTTTAGCAGTGTCATCTTTGCCAAGCTCGCGAGCTTTTGCGCTGGCAGCTTGTGCTTGATGACCAAGGCCACCTTCACCGTAGAAACGGCGGGTGATGTAGCCCTGTTGCACGATGCGCACGATGGCCTGGGTGGCGTAATACACCACAAGGCTGGTGGGCAAGAACACTTGGAACAGCGCGAAAGCCACGGGAAGGTACTGCATCACCTTGGCTTGACCGGCTGACATGGTGGGGTTTGCAGCGCGGCTCGCCACCATGCGCTGCTGAATGAAGAACAATCCGCCCAACACCACAATGAGGAGCGCATAGGGGAGACCCTTGGTGAAATTGTCCTTCATTGCTTCTGAGGGGCTGATGGCCAAGTTCAGGCCAAAGGCCTTCATTTGGGTCTGGCCCTTCAAGGCGATGTACAAATCAGATGTTTTCGAGATGTACTTCGGCGCAAAACCAGCAGCCACGTTCTTCGGATCAATGTAGGTAAGGCCGCGCAGAACGCGGAACATGATGATGAACACAGGCATCTGGGCCAAGAGCGGCAGACAGGAAGCCAGTGGGTTGATTTTGTGCTCCTGATAGAGCTTCATCATCTCTTCGTTGAGTTTCTGCCGATCACCCTTGTATTGGTTCTGCAGCTTCTTCATTTCTGGCTGCAGACGCTGCATTTCCAGCATTCCCTTGGTGCTCTTCAACGTGAGCGGGGTGATGAGGAGCATGATGGCCAAAGCTGCCAAAGCGACAGCGAAGGCGTAGTTATGCACCCACCCGTAGAAGGTGTCGATAAGCCAAGCGGCGGCGTTGAACACGATGGTTCCTTTCTTTAGCGACCCGACCGGGGCGCTGGGACGGGGTCGACTCCGGAAGGTCCGAATGGTCGACAACGGCTGAGACGTCGCACCGTGAGCCAAAGACCACGGGCAGAACCGTGAGTTTCAATGGCCTCAACGGCGTAGTGAGAACAAGAAGGCCAAAACCGGCATGGGGATGGATACCCCTCGCGAGCGGTTTGGTAGAAGCGGATGGCCTTCAGCATGGCCCGTTGGGGCTTGGTGAAATGGGCGTGCTCGGCGCAGTCGTGCTGGTGGGAGATAGCGGTCATGAGGCGGCTCCCTCGAGTTTTGCTAGCAAGTTGCCGAGGTGACGATCAAGGTCAGAAAAGGCAGTGCCGTCAGCGCGAGGGGAAGCGCCGAACACATAAAACCCTGGAGCCATATGGTTGTGATGGGTTTTCACAAGTTCACGAAGTTGGCGACGCAAACGGTTTCGGCGCACGGCAGAACCGTAGGAGCGGCCCAGGGCATAGCCCACATGGGGTTGCGAAAGAGACGAATCGAGAAGCATGGTGCACGAAAGAGGTCCGGAGCGGACATGACGACCTTGCTCGCGAATGCGAACGAAGTCGGAACGGCTCTGGATACGGCCGATCAAGCGGAAAGCTTGTGGCGACCCTTTGCGCGACGTGCCTTCAAGATGGCGCGGCCAGCGCGGGTGCTCATACGCGAACGGAAACCGTGCTTGCGGGCCTTGCGTCGATTGTTTGGTTGAAAGGTGCGCTTCATGGCGCCTCCTGTGGGACAAGCTCCGGAGAGCACGCGGTCTATGTGTAGTTCCTGCGCCAGCGGCGCGAGACGAACGGACTCACAGACTAACGCCCGAAAACCCCCTCCCGACACAAAAATCGGGCTGACTTCAGGGACCTACACCCTCGAACCACAACATGTAGGTCTCAAATTTTAGATATCCACAAGTCCTGCTACGGTCATCTCTCCCACCGCACCGTGGTGGGCGGTCATCCACACCCTGTGGATTGTGCTGTGGACGAATGCTCTGGAGGCCCAAATGAGTAATCACGAAGCGGTGTGGAATGCCACCGCACAGTTGTTGAAAGAACAACTCACGAAGGGAGTGTGGTTCTCCACATTCAACGACGTGGTTGCTCTCGCAAGCGATGATGACTCACTTCGTCTCCAAGTTCCTAACGCTCACATTCGTGACCGCATCGTCACTCGCTATCGCCCCATGGTGATCGACGCACTTGATGAGATTGGCGAAAGCGATCGCGAGCTCATTATCGAGATCAGCGATTTGCAGTCAGACACCATTGCGACTGAACCAATTGATGACGAGTTAACAGTGGCGACAAACCCTGTAAACCCCAATAACAACAAGGGAAACGCGGTCGGCCTCAACCCTCGTTACACCTTCGAAAACTTCGTGAAGGGCGCCTCTAACCAATTCGCTCTTGCCGCTGCGCTTCGTGTGGCCGAAACTCCAGCTCGTTCATACAACCCTCTTTTCATCTACGGCTCAGCCGGACTCGGAAAGACACATCTGTTGCAAGCAATCGGTTGGTACGTGCATGCGCACTACGCACACTACGAAGTTCGATACGTCTCCACCGAGACATTCCTCAACGAATATGTCGACGCAATTCGTACAAACACCACTGCAGCGTTCAAACGCCGCTACCGAGACGTCGATGTTTTGCTCATTGACGACATTCAATTCATGGAAGGAAAAGAGGGTCTCCAGGAAGAGTTTTTCCACACCTTCAACAGCCTTCACGGAGCGAACAAACAGATAGTTATTTCGTCTGACCGGATGCCCGACGCCATCCCCACCTTGGAAGATCGCCTCCGCGGCCGATTCCGCTGGGGCCTTATTACGGACATTCAGCCCCCCGACCTTGAAACCCGACTCGCCATTCTTCGGAATAAGGCAGAGCGTGACAACACCCCGCTTCCCGCGGACGTGCTCGAGTTCATCGCCACGAACATCACCTCTAACATCCGCGAGCTTGAAGGCGCCCTCATCCGCGTCACTGCGTACGCCAACCTCACCCGCGAACCAGCGTCGGTGGCCATGGCCGAGCAACAATTGGCTGACCTCCTCACAGCAACGGCTCCAAAGCACCGCACCGACGAGGAAATGCTGACTGAAATTGCCGGATATCTCGGGTTCTCCGTTGAAGCCCTCAAGGGCAAATCACGTCAGCGTCCATTGGTATCTGCCCGTCAGATCGCCATGACCGTGTTCCGCGACATGACAGAGCTCAGTTATCCAGCCATCGCCCGTCTCTTTGGTGGCCGCGACCACACCACCGTTATTCACGCCGTTGACAAGACCCAGCGCCTCATGCGCGAGGACAAGGCAACCTTCGACCAGGTGACCGACATCATCGGCCGCATCAAGAACTCATAAAAGAGGGATGACAAGGCTGTGAATCTCGTGGGGATGAGCATGTGGAGCAGTTGTGGGTACACAGGGACAAACACCGTGTCTTCCACAACACCCCAAATTGCACTGATGCAACCTGTGGTTTCACCCCCGTTGTCATTCACATGCGGTTTTCAGCAACAGCAAGGGTTACACACCCTTCGTCCACAATCCACAGCACCTATTACAACTACTACTCATATACACGTCTTCCCGGCTCTGTTAGTTGCAGCGAAATACACTGAGTCGAATTCGTTAAAGGTTGGATCATGAAGTTCAGAAGCGAACAAGGAGAACTTGCCGAAGCTCTCGGAGCTCTTGCTCGTATTGCGTCATCTCGAAACGCAGGAACCCCGGCTCTTTCTGGTGTACGCATGTTGCTCACCGGCGACACATTGGTGCTCACTAGTTCAGACAACGACATCACATTGCAGTTCACACTCAATGTCGGTGGTGACACCGACGGGCAAGGTCTTGTCAGCGCCCGCATGATCAACGACATCGTCAAGGTGATGCCTTCTGGAAAAATCACCGTCGAGTTTGCTGGTGACAATGCAACTATTTCGGCGCAACGATCACAATTCACCATTCCTACCTTGAACGCCACAGACTTTCAGCGCACATCTCCATCAACAGGAGAAGCAGTCACTATTCAGTCGTCTGAGTTCAAAGCAGCTCTCGCACAAGTAGTGCAAGCAGCCAGCACCGACCCGTTGAAGTTGCATCTTTCGGCTGTATTACTTGCGTCAACAGAAAACGGAATTCGTTTAGTTGCAACCGATGGTTACCGCATGGCAAAGCGCGAGCTCGCTGGCCCAGCCGGAACTCCCGGATCAGAGTTCCTTATTCCTGCACGAGCATTGGCAGAACTTGTTCGTTTGTTGGATATGAGTGATGAAATCTCTGTTCGCTTCAACGAACTTGACGCAACGTTCCAGTCGCCAAAGATGACGTTGACCACTCGACTCATCAACTCTGATTATCCTCCGTACAACTCCATCATTCCGAAGAACAACACCAACAAAGCAGTTGTTAATCGTGAAGAACTTCTCGATGCATTACGACGTACACGCGTGCTTGCATCAGAAATGACTCCGGTTCGCGTGCGGATGTCCGATGAAGGTATTCGCCTTACTGTTCAACTCACCGACGGATCAACAAGTGTTGAAGATGTCGACGCACAATTCTCAGGCGAAGACATCACGGTTGCATTCAACTCTGATTTTCTTGCGAGCGCAGTAGACGCGTGTGGCGGAGAAGAAGTGGAAATTGCTACAAGTCAACCAAAGAGCCCAGCAATTATTCGCACTGTCGGTAACGAGTCGTACTTGCACTTGCTCATGCCGCGCAAGATCTGATGTGGTGATTCGACGCATTGAACTCACCGACTTTCGTGTGTATAAACACGAAGTTATTGAATTGAATCCCGGCGTCACTGCAATCATTGGTCGCAACGCTCAAGGGAAAACTTCGCTCGCAGAAGCGATGAGTTATTTGTCAACATTGCGCAGTTTCCGCGGTGTACAAAATGATGCGCTCGTTCGAACAGGTGCCGACACCGCATATGTGCGTGCGTGGATTGAACATGATGACGGACGAGAAATTTTGGTGGAAGCCGAAATCAATCGAGCCGGCCGAAACCGGGTGTTGGTGAACAAACAGCGATTAGCACGGTCGCGCGATTTGTTGGGAGTCATGCGCTCCACAGTGTTCGCACCCACCGATTTACAAGTGGTGTACGAAGGACCTTCAACCCGGCGCGATTTGTTGGACGATGCCCTGGTGGCCCTCGCTCCAAAAAATGACGCCCTCCGTTTGGAAGTGGACCGTATTGTCCGCCAGCGAAACGTGTTGTTGAAACAATCCCATGGCCGCCTCACCAGTGACATTGAAATGACTCTTGACGTGTGGGATGCCCAATTTGTTGAAAAGGGGACCCAATTGGGGGAGGCCCGGGCCAAATTGGTGGCTCGGCTATCTCCGTTTGTTCGAGAGGCATATGAAGACCTAGCCACGGAACCCACGGCGGTCGACGTGGTGTACGAACCCGAATGGCGGCGATTGGGCTTGGCAACGGCGTTAGCCGAAGCCCGCCACGAGGACCTACGCCGGGGGATCAGTTCGGTGGGGCCCCATCGCGACGATGTCGGCCTTCATATCAAGGGCATGCCAGCCAAAACCCACGCCTCTCAGGGGGAATGTCGCACGTTGGCGCTCGCTCTGCGCCTGGGAATTCACCGATTAGTCACCGAAGTGGTGGGTACAGCACCACTTTTAGTGCTCGATGATGTGTTGTCCGAACTAGATCCGTATCGATGTGAGGCACTGTTGCGTCACATGCCCGAGGGACAGGTAGTGATTACTACCGCCCATGAGTTGCCCACCGCGGCTCACCCCGACAGCATTGTTCATATTGCGGGTGGCGCCATCGTGTCGTCACAGGATGTGGACAAGGGTGCGAACAATGAGTGACTCACGTAACTCCTCGGCCAATCGTGCACCTCGGCAATTAGGTGAGGTGCTGAACAAGGTCTTACAGCGAATGAAGGTCTCCGACAGCAGCAGTTCGATGGGTCTTTTTTCGCAATGGCGCGACATCGTGGGTGACACCATCGCAGACCATGTCACTCCGAAGCGGCTCGAAAAAAGAGTTCTCACGGTTGAGGTTGATGATCCAGCATGGGCAACGCAACTGAAATTCCTCGAAGCACAGTTGTTGTCCACATTGCGAACAAAAGCGGGAGACGAAGTGGATTCTCTTGACGTGAAAGTGCGACGTTCCCGATAACGACACCACCCAAGAAGTAGTCTGTTTGAGCCATGGCAGAATCAAAAAAAGCTTCGGCGAAGAACCCATCTGCTGACTACGGCGCGAAAGACATTCAGGTTCTTGAAGGTCTTGATCCCGTACGTAAGCGACCCGGTATGTACATCGGGTCAACAGGTCTCGCCGGTCTCCACCACCTCATCTGGGAAGTAGTCGACAACGCAGTCGACGAAGCAATGGCGGGTTTTTGCGACCGCGTCGGAGTCACACTGTTAGCCGATGGTGGCTGCCGTGTTGACGACAACGGTCGCGGTATTCCCGTTGATCCCTATCCATCCGGACCACACAAAGGCAAGAGCGCAGCTGAAGTAGTGCTCACCGTTTTGCACGCAGGTGGCAAGTTCGGCGGCGAGGGTTACAAGGTGTCCGGTGGTCTCCACGGTGTGGGCGTTTCCGTTGTGAACGCATTGTCCACCAAGGTGTTGCTGGAAATTGATCGCGATGGCGACCGCTACACCATGTCTTTCGAAAATGGCGGAAAGCTAAAAGACAAAATCAAGAAAGAAGGAAAAACACCAGCACGCGGTCGCAAGACCGGCACGTCTGTCACCTTCTATCCAGACCCCACCATCTTTGCTTCAGAAGGAATCGAGTTCGTTGCGCGCACTGTTATGGAGCGCTTGCAAACGATGGCCTTCCTTAACAAGAACCTTGAAGTGGTGTTCGCCGATGAGCGCGAAGGCAAAGAGCAAAGCGTCACCTATCAGTTCAAAGGCGGCATCACCGACTTCGTGAAACATCTCAATCAATCAAAGGAAGCCTTGTTCAACAAGGTTGCCTCTTTTGAAGACGAAGACGAAGAAGAGGGCATGCAACTCGACATCGCCATTCAGTGGAACACCGGTTATTACGAGGGTATTCACGGATACGCCAATGGTATTTCCACCACTGAGGGCGGTATGCACGTTGAAGGCTTCAAGACAGCGCTTACTTCTGTCATGAACAAGTACGCGCGTGAAAAGAATCTGCTGAAAGAAAAAGACGACAACCTTCTTGGCGAAGATATTCGCGAAGGAATCACGGCCATCGTTGCTGTGAAGTTGCGTGAACCTCAGTTTGAAGGACAAACGAAAGCCAAATTGGGCAACGTACCCATGCGCTCGTTCGTACAAAAGTCCACCAACAAATATCTCGCTGAATGGTTTGAAGAAAACCCCACCGAGGCAAACAAAGTTGTCAAGAAGGCAGTTGCTGCAGCACAAGCTCGTCTCGCAGCAAAAAATGCTCGAAACGCAGTGCGTCGCAAAACCGCACTTGCTGGTGCAGGCATGCCCGACAAGTTGAAAGACTGTTCAAGCAGCAAGGCCGAAGAGAGCGAATTGTTCATCGTGGAAGGTGACTCTGCTGGCGGCACCGCCGTTGATGCGCGCGATCCACGCACGCAAGCAATTCTTCCTATTCGTGGAAAAATCCTCAACGTTGAACGTGCACGTCTCGACAAAATGTTGAAGAACAACGAAATTCAAGCACTCATCACCGCTATCGGTGGTGGAGTAGGCGACGAGTTCGACGTCACCAAAGCGCGCTATCACAAGATCATCGCCTTGGCCGACGCCGATGTCGACGGCAGCCACATTCGTACGTTGTTGCTCACGTTCTTCTACCGACAAATGCGTCCCATGGTGGAAGCTGGGTACATCTACATTGCGCAACCACCTCTGTACTCAACAGAAGTGGGCAAAGAAAAGGTGTATCTCAAAGACGACGTTGCAAAAGCAGCATTCCTTGAAGAGAAGCCCAACCATAAGAAAGAGTTCCAACGCCTCAAGGGTCTCGGAGAAATGGACTGGGAAGAACTAAAGAGCACCACCATGGACTCCATGACACGCACACTGTTGCAAGTCACTGTTGAAGAAGCAGCACTTGCAGATGAAGTAGTCAGCGTTCTCATGGGTGACGACGTGGAAAGTCGCAAGAACTTCATCGTTACCAACGCACGCGACGTGCGCAACCTCGACTTCTAAGGCTGGCAGGTACCACTCATGAGCGACCCCAACTTGTTTGACCAAATTCAGCCCATCGCATTGTCCGATGAAATGGAGAGGTCATTCCTCGACTACTCCATGTCGGTCATCATGTCGCGCGCATTGCCCGACGTGCGTGACGGACTGAAGCCAGTGCACCGCCGCATTATTTGGGACATGGAGCAACAGGGTTTCCGTCCCGATCGCCCCTTCGTCAAGTGTGCACGCGTTACTGGTGACACCATGGCGCGTTATCACCCACACGGTGACTCCGCCATTTACGACGCATTAGTTCGTATGGCCCAGCCATTCTCATTGCGTCACCCACTCATCGATTTCCACGGAAACTACGGCTCGCCAGACTTTGGTCCTGCCGCTGCGCGATACACCGAATCACGCCTGCATCCATTGGCTATGTTGCTGCTCGACAACATCGACGAAAACACCGTCGACATGATTGCCAACTACGACGGCACATCAGAAGAACCTGTTGTGTTGCCTGCGCGATTCCCCAACTTGTTGGTGAACGGCAGTCAGGGCATTGCAGTGGGTATGGCCACCAGCATTCCTCCGCACAACTTGGGTGAAGTGATTGATGCAACCATTCACCTCATCGATAACGCCGAGGCAACACCCGACGATCTCATGCAGTTTGTTTTGGGTCCCGACTTCCCAACGGGCGCCAACATTCTCGGACGCGCCGGCATTATCGATGCGTATCGCACCGGTCGCGGCAGCGTCAAGATGCGCGCGAAGGCCGTTATTGAAGAGAACCGTGCTGGCCGCATGGAAATTCAGGTCACTGAGCTTCCATACCAAACCAGTTGTTCTTCTATTGCGGCTCGTATTCAAGAATTGGTTGATAGTGGTGAACTCGAAGGCATCGCTGACGTCAACGACGGATCAGCTGGTGGAAAGACGAGCCTCGTCATTTTGTTGAAGCGCGATGCCAACGCAAATGTGGTTCTCAACAACCTGTACAAACTCACATCGTTGCAAACAAGTTTCCCTGTGAACATGGTTGCTCTTGTTGACAGCGTTCCTCGTACCGTCAACTTGGCTGATGCGCTCAACGGATACGTGCGCCACCAAATTGAAGTAGTCACACGTCGTACACAGTTCCGTCTCGATAAGGCCCGCGATCGCGCACACATTCTTGAAGGACGAATGAAGGCGCTCAATGTCATTGACGCCATCATCAAACTCATTCGCGAATCAGACGATGCCGCAAGCGCAAAAGAATCTCTCATGGCCAAGCCATACGAATTCTCCGAGCGTCAAGCAATTGACATTCTCGATATGCAATTGCGTCAACTCACGCGTTTGTCACGCATCGACCTTGAAAAAGAACTCGAAGACGTGGCTACTCGCATCAAGGGCTACGAAGAAATTCTGGGCTCCGACAAAGTGTTGCGCCAGGTCATCAAAGATGAACTTGCAGAAGTAAAGAAAGACTTCGCTACACCTCGCGTGTGCAAGATCATCAACGACAGTGGCGATATGGCACTTGAAGACCTCATTGATGACAAAGAACTCGTCATCGTGATGACACAGGCTCAATATGTAAAGGCTGTTCCTGCCACCTCATTCCGTGCGCAAGCTCGTGGTGGTCGTGGCGTGAAGGGCGCCTCGTTGAAAGAAGACGACATTGTTCGTCGCGTCGTTTTCACCACTGCGCACGCACACATGCTGTTCTTCTCCAATAGAGGTCGCGTGTACAAGTTGCGCGCGGCGGATATTCCCGAACGCGAACGCACGGCAAAGGGAATTCCCATTGTCAACCTGTTGCCACTGCAAGCCGGTGAAACCATTCAGGCCATCATCGACACACGCGAGTTCCCTGGCGAGCGCTACCTGTTCTTTGTAACGAAGAACGGACAAGTGAAAAAGACTGCGTTCGATGCATACGACTCCAGTCGTCGCGATGGTCTCATTGCTCTCAACCTGAAAGACAACGACGAACTTGTCCGCGTCATCGAAACAGGCGGAGACGACGACATCTTCATTGTGAGCCGTAGCGG
Organism: uncultured Bifidobacterium sp.; assembly: GCA_964432845.1. Lineage (GTDB taxonomy): Bacteria > Actinomycetota > Acidimicrobiia > Acidimicrobiales > Ilumatobacteraceae > UBA2093. The sequence continues at coordinate 21,054 of CAYSPE010000003.1, read as the reverse complement.
ACAAGTTATTCGCTTCAATGAAAAAGAAGTGCGACCCATGGGCCGCACGGCAGCTGGCGTACGCGGCATGAAGTTGCGTCCTGGCGATGAAGTGGTGTCTGCAGATCCAGGCCGTGGCGACGATGCATTGCTCATTGTTTCCGATGGTGGTTACGCAAAGCGCACGCAAATTGCGCAGTTCCCTCGCAAGGGTCGTGGCACGCAGGGTGTTATTGGCGTCAAGATTTCCAGCAAGAAGGGTGCCGTTGTTGCGGCATTCATGGTGGGACTCGACGACGAGATTGTGGCAGTTGCATCAAATGGTGTTGCCATGCGAACCGAGGTCAAGCAGATCTCCAGTCAAGGACGTGCAGCAACAGGTGTGCGCCTTATGAACTTGGACGACGGAGCCGTCATTGCCTCTTGCGCACCAATTCTCGCTGCTGACGACGACGAGTAATCAACGCCGCGATCGCGGCAACATATCTGTGCTTTCCGTGTTGTGGTTGGCAGTCGCTGCGCTCGCATCGTTCGCCATCACGCATGCCACGTCTGTGCTGTTGCAACGGGCGAACTTGCAAGCAAGCGCCGATGCCGTTGCGCTGGCATGTGCTTCGCGCGACGCACAAGCTGCACGCATCATGGCCGAGTTCCAACACGTTGATATTTCTTCCATAGAAGAAGTCGACAATTCCGTCATTGTCACTGTCACCACATCGGCAGGTAGCGCCACAGCCCAGGCACTACGCTCGGCATATGAGTTCCAACCCTGAGACCACCCCGGCATCGCGCCGACGGGTGCGTCGCGTCACTCGCGTTATTCGTGATGTTGATGCGTGGAGCGTCTTCAAGGTGGGGCTGGTGTTTCACGCCGCGGTATATGTAGTGGTGCTCATCACGGGTGTGCTGTTGTGGAATGTGGGCTCGGCCACGGGCACCATCGACAATGTGCAGTCCTTCCTTGAATCCTTCGGCTGGGATTCCTTCACCTTTGAAGGGGCAGTCATGTTTCGGGGGGCCGCCACCCTCGGATTGTTCGCAATTGCCCTCGGAACAGGCCTTTGGGTGCTCGGAGCCATCATTTTCAACCTCATTACCGAGCTGGTGGGCGGAATTCGGGTCACCGTATTAGAAGAAGAAGTCGTGGCCCGGCCGGTTGAGCCTCGCCAGCCTCACAGATAGAGTGTGAACTCCCATCATGGGGCTATAGCTCAGTCGGTTAGAGCGCATCCCTGATAAGGATGAGGTCGCAAGTTCGATTCTTGCTAGCCCCACCATTTCCCTTTCGTATTTCGAAGGGGTCGCACCCCGTACGGAGGCCGACGTGAAATTCATCCGCCAAGTCCTCCTCGCCCTGTCCATCGCTTCTTTGGTGGCCACCGCATTACGCACTCGGGGTAAAGACACCGTGGCTCCACAACAGGGTGGGTGGCGCGAGGTCACCCCACAGCGGTAACCGCTATGAGCAATGCCGCCATTGGCATCGTGGGCACTGGCGTTGTGGGTGCACGAGTGGCAACCAGCCTGCAAACATTGGGGCTCACCTCACAACTCACCCCACTGAAGTCAGCTACTGAGCTCTTCGGTTCATCAATTGTTGTCTTGGCTCACGGCGGACCACACGCTGCACTGGCATCCACTTTCGTTGCGCAAGGAATTTCCGTCATCTCGGTCAGTGACAACCTCAGCGATGTCCTGTCCATTCTCGATTTGCAAGAACGTGCCGCAGCCAAAGAAGTGGTGGTTATTGCGGGTGCCGGATGTTCGCCTGGCTTGTCGGGTTTGTTGGTAAGCCATGTATCGCGCGCGTTTGAAACCATGGACGAAGTACACACAGCAGTTCACGGCACCGGCGGACCCATGTGCGCACGGCAACACCACGATTCACTCGCCGGACTCAGTGTGGGCTGGCACGACGGCGAATGGTTGCAACGACCTGCTGGCAGTGGTCGAGAACTGTGTTGGTTCCCCGATCCTGTCGGTGCGCGTGATTGTTATCGATATGCAACTCCTGAACCGGTGTTGTTGCAGCGCATCAACCCGGCATTGCAACGCATCACTTCGCGAGTGTCGGCCACTCGACGAGACCGTCTCACCGCTCGTTTGCCCATGATGTCGCCTCCTCATGCCGAGGGAGGACTAGGTGGAGTTCGCGTCGAGGTTCGCGGTGTTCGCAACGGACATCGCCACGTTGAAATTGTGGGCGTCGCCGAACGCGTTGCAACTGTTGCAGGCGCAGTTGCCGCCAGCACAGCGAAAGCACTTACGGCATCGTTGCCAACTGCTGGCGTGTACAACTTGGGCCAGAGCGAACTGCCAAACGCCGACATTCTCGATCATGTCATTACATGTGGCATACGACTTCATCAGTTCATCGGTAAGTGATTCTCAATCATTCTCGATAGTGTCGGGGCCATGAGCGCCCACAATCACATGCACGTGCAAGCTGCAGACATTGCACATCATGTGGCAACACAGTTGGGCGAAATCGGTCAACGATTCACCTCGGGTCGCCGCGCCATTGTTGATGCATTGGTCAAAGCCGAACGACCATTGTCCATTCCTGAAATTTTGAAACACACGAAGGGCTTGGCTCAGTCGTCGGCGTATCGAAATCTCACCGTGCTGGAAAATGCTGGGGTAGTGGTTCGTGTGATCACCACCGACGAATGGGCTCGTTTTGAACTCAGCGAAGATCTCACAGGGCATCACCACCACATGGTGTGCAGTGTGTGCGGAGCAGTGGACGACGTGCGCATTCCGGACAGCATTGAACACGAACTTGATGCAGCGCTTGAACGCGTGGCAAAAAAGCAAGGTTTCGCAATGGCGCATCATCGATTAGATGTAGTGGGAGTGTGCAAGTCATGTCGATAAAGCTCGCTGAAACCATCAGCATTCCGCCACTACTTCCTGGTCGAGTGGTGCACTTACCAGGCCGTGGCGAAATGTTTGTTCGTCATCACGAACACCCAAATCCCGATGCACCAACATTGTTGTTGTTGCACGGATGGACTGCCTCGTCTGACCTGCAGTTCTTCACCGCCTATGAAACCCTGGCACGTGATTACTCCATCATCGGTGTGGACCATCGAGGACACGGACGGGGACTACGCCCAAACCGTGCGTTTTCTTTGGAAGATTGCGCAGACGATGCGGCAGCCGTGGTACGAGCCCTCGGAATTCGTTCGGTGATTACCGTTGGTTATTCCATGGGTGGCCCCATCAGTTTGTTGGTGTGGCAACGTCATAGCGATCTTGTGTCCGGCATGGTGTTGCAGGCAACCGCCATGGAGTGGAGTGGCACACGAACAGAACGCAACAAGTGGCGAGTGATGCATTCATTCAGTCCATTGTTCCGTCGTCTCAGCACCCCGCGACTTATTCGTTACGGAATTCGTCGTGCAATTCCTCGCGGTCATGAACTCAGTCGCTATGTGCCATGGATGGTCGGTGAAATTCGACGCAATGATCCGTGGATGATTAGTGAAGCCGGCAGAGCGATTTCGAAGTTTGATGCTCGTCCATTTGCACACACTGTGAGCGTTCCTACGGCATATGTATTCACCACACGAGACCGATTGGTGTTGCCGCATAAACAGCAGGCTCTCGCCGCAGCATTACAAGCTCACGTAGTTGAACTGCACGGAGACCATTTGGCGCCCATGGAGCAACCACGCGAATTTGCAGCAGCAACCAGTGACGCTATTGCTGCTGTTCTTCGTTCGAATGCGCAGTGAGCTTTTCCAAGAGTTCAACAACACTCTCTAATTGCTCGCGCAAATCTTCTGTGGTGACAACGTCGGCAAGTGCCAAACGCACACCAGCCAACTCGCGAGCCAAGTACTCGGTATCGGCCTGCGTACGCGCAGCAACTTCGCGGTCACGCTCTAATTGTTCGCGGTCGCGGTCTTCTTGACGATTTTGTGCAAGCAAGATCAGAGGCGCTGCATACGAAGCCTGCAACGACAAGATAAGCGTGAGGAAGATAAACGGATACTTGTCGAACGGGGCAATGTTGAGCACATTGACGCCCACCCAAAAAGTAACGATGATCGTTTGAATAACGAGATAGCGCCCGGTGCCGAGGAAACGGGCAATGGTTTCACTGAACGCACCGAATGCTTCAGGGTCGTAGTGAATGCCAACGCGTCGACGTTGGCGTGGAGTGGAAAGATCGAGGCGCTTCTTCATGGTTGCGCCGCCTGACGTCGACGCTGACGCCAGTCGGCGGGCAGCATGCGGTCGAGCACGTCGTCCACGGTGATGGCGCCCAACAAATGGCCAGCTGTATCGCACACACCAACGGCGAGCAGGTTGTACGACGCGAGAAACTCCGCCACTTCGCGGTCGGAAAGGTTGGGAGTAACGGTGGGTTCTTTTGAAACACAGCGACCCAGTTCGGTTCCGGGTGGTTCACGCAAGAGCCGCTGAATATGCACAACGCCCAAGTAAGAACCAGTAGGTGCCTTAAACGGCGGCTGCACGACGTACACCTGCGAAGCGATGGACACTAACCAATCGGGGTCACGTACCTGAGCAAGCGCTTCGGCAACGGTGGCGTTGGCGCCCATGATGATGATGTCGGGTGTCATGAGAGCACCGGCAGTGCCAGGTGCATATGAGAGCAACGAACGCACCACGTCGGCGTCTTCGTCGTCCATGGCTTCCAACACTTCGGTTCGCTTCTGTGCAGGCATTTCTGCAAGAAGGTCTGCCAAGTCGTCGAATTCCATTTCTTCCAACACGTCAATCAAGCGATCGAGGTCGAGGTTTGCAATCAGCGCCAACTGTTCGTTTTCGGGCAACTCTTCTAGAAGGTCAGCTAAACGATCGTCGTCCATTTCTTTTGCCAACAACTGTCGTTGCGACAAGGGGAGCGCACGTACTACCCCGGCCACGTCGGAGGGGTGAAGGTCTCGCAGACGTGCAGCTTCGGCAGCCATTTCGGTGGTGGCAGCAAAGAGGCCACTCACTTCATTCCATTCAACAAGTCGGTAGGTGGCTCGGCGACCCAAAATTCCCTTACGGGTGAGACGCACCTTGGCAACTTCCCAGCCGTTTTCACGTGCACCCACGGTGGGGCGCAACGCCACGTCGGACACCACTTCTGCGCCGACGCGCTTGTCGATGATGTCGGCCGAGAGCAGATGCTCTCCGTCGCGGGGCTTGAATGGGTTGAGATCCACGTCCCAACTGCGCAAACGTGCACCTTCGGTATCGAGAGCCCCGATGCGGTTGGCGTTGACGAAAATACGACGACGCTGGCTAGTGGCTACAAATCCGGTGACGCGCGGGGCGACGCCACTGCGGCCTGGAACCACCACAATGTCGTCAATTCGCCCAATTGCCGCACCGCCGGCATCGAGCAACGGCAGGCGCATGATTCGGAATGCATAAATAAGGTCGCCTGCCATGTCACAAGGGTACCCCCGCAGCCTGTGGATAACGGGCCGTTTTACGGGTGCGGTGCGGGTTTTACGGCATTTTGTGGTGGTCGGCGTGGTCCGCCGATAGTCTTTTCCTTCCTTCGGGGACGTAGCTCAATTGGTAGAGCGCCTGCTTTGCAAGCAGGAGGTCGTGGGTTCGATTCCCATCGTCTCCACCACTGTGAGTACCTCGGCCGTCCTCCTTATCTCGTGCCCCGACAAGCCCGGCATCGTTGCTGCAGTTGCTACGTGGGTTGCATCAGTAGGCGGAAACATTGTTCACGCTGAACAGCACACCGACACCGAAGACTCCATGTTCTTCCAACGTGTTGAATTCACGCATGCGGGTAACACTCCGCTGCACACACTGTCTGCAGGCTTCGCTGCATTGGCTGCAAATTGGGACATGCAATTCAGCATTAATGAATTGCCGCGCAATCCACGCACAGCAATTTTGTGTTCGAAACAACTGCATTGTGCGGCTGACTTGTTGTCTCGCACCACATACGGAGATCTCGGGCTTGATGTTGTGGGTTTGGTGTCTAATCACGCTGATGCACAACCGCTTGCCACCGCACACGGCGTGAATTTCATGCATGTCCCTGTGCAAGAGGGTGCACATGCGCGCGCCGATCAAGAAGAAACGCTCTCGGCGTTGTTGGCAAGCATGGATGTAGAACTAGTGATTCTCGCTCGTTACATGTTGGTGTTGCCCCCAGCATTGGTGCAGCAGTGGACGGGTCGCATGATCAACATTCACCATTCGTTCTTGCCTGCATTCATTGGCGCAAACCCGTATCGACAAGCGCACGATCGTGGCGTCAAAGTCATCGGCGCCACCGCGCACTATGTCAGTGACGTGCTGGATGAAGGACCCATCATCGCCCAGGATGTGGCACATGTTTCGCACCGCGACAATGTGGCAAAGCTCACCCAACAGGGTCGTGACTTGGAGACCGTGGTGTTGGCCCGAGCCGTACGCGCTCACGTCGAGCACCGAGTACTTACCTTCGGCAATCGCACCGTTGTCTTTGGTTAATTAATTGCCGGCCGAGGCTTGTGTCTGCTGGTGACGAGCAATAATGTACGCATAACGGTTTAATGTCCGACAGACGGACACTTGCCCGATTTCCGATAGGAGAATTCCCATGAGCAGTTCAGCAACCCGCCTCCACCACACCGCATACTTAACAAAGGACCTCGAGGCAACTCGCGCGTTCTATGAAGACCTAGTTGGATTGCCACTTGTTGCAACGTGGTCAGAAGCTGATGAACTCTTCGGTGCCTTGCGTGTGTACTGCCATTGCTTCTTTGGAATGCCAGACGGCAGTGCGCTTGCGTTCTTCCAGTTTGCAAACAAGGCAGACCAAGACGAATTCGATCCACCACTCACACCATCACCATTCCGTCACATTGCTCTCAATGTGTCGTCCGAGACACAAGACGAAATCTTTGGCCGTTTGCAAAAAGCCGGCTGGAAGCCAGACGGTACCTACGTGTTGGAACACGGCTACTGCCGTTCGCTGTACACAGAAGACCCCAATGGCATGCTTCTTGAGTTCACCGCAGATGCACCTGGCGCAGACAAGATCAATGCCGACCGCCGCAAAGATGCACACGAAGTGTTGAAGCGTTGGCTCGCAGGTGATCACACCAGCAACAACAACTACCGCTAGTTCTCAGATACTTCCATGAATGACTCGAGCATTCTCTTTGTGCATGGGTCGTTTCTGCCGAGTCTCACGTGGATGCCGGTAATTGAACGCCTTGCGCATTACGGCCAGGAATGTCACACCATTGATCTGCCGTTCACGTCATTAGCCGATGACGTGCATTTGTTGCAGAACAAAATCGCCGAGTTACAAAACGCGCACGGTGTGGTCACCGTGGTGGGTCACAGTTACACAGGCATCACCGTTGCTGCAGCAGCACATGCCGCACAACACTTGGTGTTTGTTGCAGCACGCATGCCTGCGTTGGGTGAATCACAGGCGGGCATTACTCCACAGTGGGGAAATCCAGAATTTCGGTCGTGCCTCGTTGTTGCAGATGATGGCGAATTATCGCTTACTGAAGATGCTTATCGATTTCTTTTCCACCGAAGCCCCGCATCACTCGCACGCATTGCCATGCAGCATCGCCGTTCCATGCGCAGTGAAATTCCGGTGGAACCAATGGAGAACCCGGCGTGGATCACAGTTCCGAGTAGCTACATCGTGTGCACCGATGATCAAGCTGTGTTGTTAGAGCAACAGCGCATGCGTGCAGCATGGGCAAAACACTCGGTGGAATTGGATGCCGACCATTCGCCATTTTTCTCAGCGCCGCAAGCAACCGCCGAATTCATCTTGGAAACCCATCGCACGGAAACCAAGTAGCGCATGACGCAGAACTATTTCGGCAACGGGTCAGTGGTGGGAAGCTCTGACATTCGCGAGAAGTCTTCTGAAATCGCTTGCGCAGTTTCCAGCAGCAACGGCAAATGTGATTTCTTCAGCTCGGCAATTGATGTTTCTGCTGCGTTGGTCGTGACATTCACCGCTGCGATGACTTCACCTAAGCCATTACGTACTGGTGCTGCAATTGATCGAATGCCAAACGACAAGCGTTCATCCGACAAGGCCCATCCACGAGTGCGCACTTCAGCGAGTGCCGCATCTATTTCCTTGCGCGTGGGTCGTACGCGAGGCACAACATTTGACTGCGACGGAATCTTGAGTACCGCATCCAATTCTTTGGTGGATAGTGCGGACAACAACACATGCCCCATGGACGTTGCAACGGCTGGAAATCGTGTGCCGATCTGTACGGAGAGGCCAATGATTTTTGGTACCGGTACACGAGCCGTGTACACGATGTCGCTTCCGTCTAATTGCGACATGGAACTTGATTCATGTGTTCGCGACACCAATGACACCAAGTGCGGGCGAGCAATATCCCACATGCCTTGTGCATTGATGTACGACATTCCTAACTCCAACACCTTTGGAGTCAGCATGAACTCACCGTTGTTCGATCGCACATATCCCAACTGTTCCAACGTGATGAGCAATCGTCTGGCCGTTGGTCGAGCTAAGTCGGTTGCTGCAGCAACTTCACTCACCGTGAGCGCCAAGTGCGACAATGAAAAAGCTCGCATCACGTTGAGCCCGCGCGCCAACGCTTCAACAAAATCTGGCTCTTCTCGTTTTGTTGCCACGGTGTGCGCCTCTCGTTCTTCCGTCCTGTCCCTTCATCAGAAAGAATCCACAACATGACCTCCCCACAGAATACGGCCAAGCCGCTTGACGGACTAATAGTTGCCGACCTCTCGCGAGTGTTAGCCGGACCTTATTGCTCCATGTTGCTCGCTGATATGGGCGCCACCGTTGTGAAGGTGGAGAGCGCTGCAGGCGATGACACGCGCACGTGGGTCCCACCCACGAAGGATGGTGTTGCCACCTATTACATGTCCATCAACCGAAACAAGAAGTCAATCGTTCTTGATTACGGCAATCCTGATGATCTCGCATTAGTGAAGAAGCTCGTGCGCAATGCCGATATTTGCTTGGAGAACTTCAAAGTGGGTGGACTGAAGAAGTTTGGACTTGACTATGAATCGGTCAGTGTTGACAATCCGGGCCTCATCTATTTGTCCATCAGTGGTTTTGGTACAGCCGAAGGCGCATGGCTTCCGGGTTACGACCTCATTGTGCAGGCCGTGTCGGGTCTCATGAGTCTCACGGGTGAGCCAGATGGTCAGCCGTATCGCGCCGGCATTTCGGTGTTCGACGTGATGGCGGGCCTGCACGGCACCATCGGTGTTCTCTCTGCATTACATCAACGAGACATCACGGGTAAAGGTCAACACGTTGAAGTCAATCTCTTGTCGTCGGCAATGTCGGGCTTGGTGAATCAAACTGCTGCATACACCGCAGCAGGCGTTGTGCCGTTCCGCATGGGAAATGCTCACCCCAGTTTGTTTCCCTATGAAGCGTTGCCCACCAAGGACCGCGACCTCATCATTGCGGCAGGCAATGACAAGCAGTTCCGCTCATTGTGTGCAGTACTCGGAATAGAACACCTTGCCGACGATCCACGTTTCAAAATCAATGCTGACCGTACAAAGAATCGCGAAGAACTTCGCCCGTTCCTGTTGGAAAAATTGGCCGAGTGGATGTCGGACGATCTCTTTATTGAGCTGAACAAAGTGGGAGTTCCGTGTGGGCCCATCAACTCCATTGGTGACGGCGTTGAACTTGCAGAAAAGCTTGGTCTTCGCCCACGAGTGCAAGTGGGCGAGGGCGATCGCGAAGTCACGTTGGTCCGTAACCCCATCACGTTTAGTGACGGAGAACTGGAATATCGACTTCCGCCGCCACAACTCGGCGAACACTCAGACGAAATTCGTGATTGGTTGAAAGGACTGGATTAATCATGACCACACAACAACCCACTTATCGCACGGGACTTGGCACGTCAGATGCTGACAGCATCACATTGCTCGGTCACGACCTTGCATCAGAGATGCTCGGAAAAATTTCGTTCGGCGAATTGGCGTATTACCTCATCGCTAAGCAGCGTCCTTCGAAGGGTCAACTGGTGATGTTTGAAGCAGTGCTCGCTGCGCTTGCTGATCATGGATTCACACCTACCGCTATTGCTGCTCGCCTCACGTACGCAAGCGCGCCCGATTCATTGCAGGGCGCATTGGCTGCGGGTCTCTTGGGTGGAGGCTCTCGTTTCCTCGGAGTCACAGAGGACTGCGCCATGTTCTTGAATCGTGAACTGCAGAGAATCGGAATCTCCGAGCGCTCCGCTGCCGAATGGGACGACGTTGCCCGCGAAACGGTGCGCCTGCAAAAAGAGCAAGGCAAATTTGTGCCGGGCCTCGGACACCCCGTCCACAAGCAAGGCGACCCTCGCACACCCGTGCTCATGGCTCTTGCCCGCGAGAACGGCACGTTTGGTCCCCACCTTGCCTTGTTTGAAGCCATTGGCCGGTCTCATTCCGATGTGCTCGGCAAGCACCTGCCGCTCAACGGCGCCGGAGTCTGCGGCGCTGTCTTGGCTGATTTGGGCCTCCCACTCGGCGTCATGCGCGGCGTGGCCCTTCTTGCCCGCTGTGCCGGCCTTTTGGGCCACATTGTGGAAGAACAGACCCACCCAGTGGGCATTGACATCTATATGAACGTTGACCGCAACATCGATTACCAACCACCAGCCTCGTAAATCCACCCCCTTATGTCCGCCTGTTGGTAATTTGTCCGCTAGTCGGGCATCTCGCCCGCAGAACCCCGGGGGTCAAACAAATGAGTAATTCACTTGCACCCAGCGCCTCACAGCGCTGGCACAAATGGGTAGAAGAGCATCCAGTGGGCAGTCTTGCCCTCATCGGTGTCATCGCTACTCAGCTCGGTACCTACTTTGGCTACTGCTTCAACGCAATCGGCCTTCCACAGCTTCCATGGCCTGCCTACAACGGCGCGCTCATTGCAGGAGCTGCTGGTGACAAGGGTGCCTCATGGGCAAACCCAATCAGCCAGTACTTCACTGGCCAGTCAATGCACTTCGTGAACGGCATCGTGTTCTGCATCTTGTTCGGCGTTATCGCCCACAAGCAGATTCCTGCCAAGAGCCACGTGGTGAAGGGCCTTATCTATGGCGTCATCATGACGATCATCAGCATCGGCTTCCTTGTTCCATACGCATACGCACCGAAGCAGGGCTACGGCCTCTTCTCGTTCGATACGCCCAATGGTTGGAAGCTTCCCGCTGGCGTTCTTCTGTGGCACCTCATTTATGGCGCAGTGATTGGTCTTCTGTACCAGCCAAAGGACAACAGCTAAGTAATTAGTTGTAACGACTAAAACGAAGAGCCCGGTCCAAAAGGACCGGGCTCTTTTGTTGAGTTCGTAGTTGTGATTATGCGAACAACTTCTTTGATGCAATTTCACATCCCTGTGACAACGCCGCCAATTTTGCGAACACCACATCGGGGTCGATGGTGGTGGTGCCAACGTGGACAGAAAAACCACAATCCACTCCGGCCAACAAGCGATCAGGAGAAACAACCTGAGCCCATTGACCCAACCGTTGCGCGATTAACTCGGGATGCTCGATGTAATTCGACTGCGGCTCAATAACGCCAGGACAAATGAACTTGTCTTTTGGAACACCTAGTTCCTTCAACACACTCCATTCATGTGAATGTCGAGGATTAGCCCCCTCAAACAACACGGTTTGTGGCTTTGCGGTCCACACAATGTCAATGATGTCCTGAATGGGAACATCGTGGTGGTGCGGTCCTGGGTAATTTCCCCAACACAAATGCATTCGAAGCTGCTCAGCAGGAATGTTGCGTACTGCGTGATTGAGGGCCTCGATATTGGTGCGAATGGTGTTGCGGAATTCTTCCAACGAAAGTTGGGCATATGCAGAGTGGCGACCCATTGCTAAGTCAGGACAGTCCACCTGTACAACTGCTCCGGCTGCTGCGATTGCTTCGTATTCGAAACGCATTGCTTCGGCAATGGCAAACACGTATTCCTCACGCGTCTTGTAAAACTCATTTCCAAAGAACAACGACACCACGCCTGGTGATGCCGCGCTCGTAAAGATTTGCTCGTGCCCAAACTTTTTGGCAGCAGCAGAGAGTTCGGTCATGTCTTTCACAGCTGCCGTGCGGTCAATCACTTCAATTGCACTGGTACAAGCAGGCGCTGACCTCTTCCGACGACCAGGGTTTCCGGCCACGGCCTCTGCACTACGAGGAAAATCAACCAGGTCATCGAAGAAATAGTTCTGAATGGATTCACCGGCGAAACCAGACAAGCGATCCTTCACATACGTGGCATACGAAGGCTTCGACATTTCACCATCGTTGATGATGGTGACGCCGGCTTTCACCTGCTTCTCCACAATTTCTTCAATTGCCTTGTTGATGCGTTCGTCTAACGCGGTCTTGTCAACAGGAATGCCATCACCCACTGCCCACATCAACTGAATGAGGTCATCAGGTCGAGGAAGGCTTCCGGTGTGGGTGCTGGGAATGAGGTGGGAAGGGGCGGCCATATTTTTCCTTACGCGAGTAGACCAACAAATCTTATGTGCGGACAACTGTCCGTACGACGGTCAAGAAGTGCGTTCGGTCACCACGTAATGAAAGACGGTCGAGCATGCCCCTCTAACCTGTTCACCGTGCAAAAAGTAGTGATTGTCGGAGCCTCGTTAGCAGGAGTCCGCGCGGCGGAAACTCTGCGTTCCATGGGATTTGAGGGCACCATCACCATGGTGGGCGACGAGCCGCACATGCCGTATGACCGGCCTCCATTGTCGAAGAACTTCTTGGCAGGCGAGTGGGAAGCAGATCGTGTTGCGTTGCGAAAGCCAGAAGCCCTTGAGGAACTGCATCTCACCTGGAAGCTGGGCGTCGCTGCAACTGCGTTGCACTCAGATCGCAACAGCATCACCCTGGCCAACGGTGAAGACCTGGAATACGACGGACTCATCATTGCAACTGGCGGTGTTGTACGCCGTCTTCCGGACCAACCGCAGATTCCCGGTGTTCACGTATTGCGTACTCTCAGCGACGCCGAGTCATTGCGCGCTGAAATCACCGACGGCGCACATGTTGTAGTGATCGGCGCCGGCTTCATTGGCCTGGAGGCGGCCGCGACGGCTGCAAAACGCGGTGCCTCCGTCACCGTTCTTGAAGGCTTAGAGGCACCACTCATTCGTGCGTTGGGCGCAGAGATGGGCGCGGCAATTGGTCAGGTACACGAGAGCAATGGTGTGCACGTGCGATGCGGTGTACAAGTTGCGTCCATCAACGGATCTGAACATGTGGAGAGCATCTCGCTCGGTTCGGGTGAACAGATTCCTGCCGATGTTGTCGTTGTTGGAATTGGTGTCGCACCCGCCACGAAATGGTTGGAAGGGTCGTCGCTCACACTGCGTGATGGTGTGGTGTGCAACGAGAACCTCAATGCCGGCCCCGCAAATGTGTTTGTTGCAGGTGATGTTTTGCGTTGGCCCAACTCCTTGTTCTCACATGTTGAAGCAGACATGCGTGTGGAGCATTGGACGAACGCCGCAGAACAAGGTGCTCAAGCAGCCAAGAATTTGTTGGCGTTTTTCAACCACACCGCGCAAGAGCCATATGCAGCTGTGCCGTTCTTTTGGAGCGACCAGTTCGATGCACGCATTCAGTGCTTGGGTCGACCAAGTGCAGCGGCCACGGTTGACATTGTTGACGGCAGTGTGGCCGAGGGGAAGTGGTGCGCAATCTATTCAGTGAACAACAGACTCACCGCGGTGCTCGGTGTGAGCAAACCAAAATTGGTGATGCCGAGTCGCGCACTGTTGTCGAAAGACACCTCTCGGGAAGAAGCACTCGCTCACTTCGAACGCGTGATTGCTGCTCAGGCAGCCGCAGCTGCAGCACAACAACAGAAGTAAGTTTTCTTCCATGACAATGCCCGACCCCGAGCGCTACGAAGTGTGGCGGTCGTTTCTCACGGCGCACGCCGCACTCAGCAAAATGCTGTCGCACGCGTTGGAAGAAGAAGTGGGATTGCAGTTGCCGTGGTTCGAAGTGCTTGATGCTCTAGCCAACAATGAAGGGTCGCTGCGTTTTAGTGATTTGGCCGAGAGGGTGATGGCAAATCCATCAAGCCTGTCTCGTCAACTTGACCACCTGGAAAAGCGCAAACTTGTGGCTCGCGAAAAGTCGGTACTCGACGACGGTCGCGCCATAGTGATCGCCCTTACTCCGCGAGGTCACGACATGTGGAAGACGGCCAGCCTCAGTTATTACCGCATTGTCCGGCACTCATTCACGAACACACTCACGGAAACCGATGTGGTGGCACTCACGCGCGTGTTCGGAAAAGTTCTCGAAGCCGATTAGTTCGTTCCGACTTTGGCAGGACCGCGTGTATCGGTCAGACTTGTGCCCTATACGAACTCAGGGAGTTTCACATGCAGAACGCAGTCATCGTCGATATTCTTCGCACACCGCTTGGCAAGCGCAATGGTCGTTTGAAGGATTGGCACCCCGTTGACCTTGCTGGCACTGTGTTAAAGGCTCTTGTCGAGCGCAATGACATTGACCCCGCTCTCATTGACGACGTCATCATGGGTTGCGTGATGCAGGTGGGCGAGCAAAGCCTCAACGTTGCACGTAATGCCGTTCTTGCTGCAGGACTTCCCGAATCAATTCCTGGCACCACTGTTGATCGCCAGTGCGGTTCCAGCCAGCAGGCCGCGCACTTTGCAGCACAAGGTGTCATGGCTGGCGCATACGACATTGTTGTTGCAGCCGGTGTAGAAGTGATGACTCGCGTTCCAATGGGTTCTGCTGTTGCCGACGGAAAGTTTGGTTACCCATTCGGCCCAATGGTGTCTGCTCGTTACGCACCAGACGGCGGACTTGTGCCTCAGGGCATTAGTGCCGAAATGATTGCCGACAAGTGGGGCATTACCCGCGAAGATATGGACCGTTTTGGCGCGCGTTCGCAAGAGCTTGCGGCACAAGCAACCGCAGAAGGTCGTTTCGACAATGAGATTCTTCCGGTGCTTGATTCCGAAGGAAAGCTCATGACCACCGACGAAGGCATTCGTGAGTCTCCGTTTGAGAAGTTGCAAACACTGAAGCCAGCATTCCGCAGCGAAGAAGAAGGTGGCCGCGTCACCGCTGGTAACTCCAGCCAAATCACCGACGGTGCATCTGCTGCACTCATCATGAGCGAAGACATGTGCAACAAGTTGGGTCTTACCCCTCGTGCACGTTTCGTGAACTTCGGTCTTGCAGGCGACAACCCACAACTCATGCTCACCGCACCAATTCCTGCGTCACAAAAGGCTCTTGCTAAAGCTGGTCTTTCCATGAGTGACATTGATGTCACAGAAATCAACGAAGCATTTGCCTCTGTTGTGCTCGCATGGGAAAAGGAATTGCACCCCGACATGGCCAAGGTGAACCCCAACGGCGGAGCAATTGCCCTTGGACACCCACTTGGTGCCAGCGGTACGCGCCTCATGGCAACGCTTCTCAATGAACTTGAGCGCACCGGCGGCCGTTACGGTTTGCAGACCATGTGCGAAGGTGGCGGCATGGCCAATGCCACCATCATCGAGCGCCTCGGCTAATCCCGCAGCCACTACATTTCAGGCATGCTCGCTTTCCCTGCTTTCGGCACATTCGTGTGGGTGGGCGTGGGCATCCTCATCATGCGGTACACCTGGAAAATCGGGCTCGGCATGCTGGGTTCTATGACCTCGTCCATGCCGCCACCTCCACCATCGGGCGAAATGCGCAAGATCAACGTGCGTTACCGATGCAGCGTGTGTGGCACTGAGGTACGCGTAGTGATGGCCCCCGACGAAGATCCACCGCCGCCAAAGCACTGCTTAGAGGACATGGATTTGGTCGCACCCATCGACATCTAAATTCATCCACAACCTGTGGATAAACCTGATGAAAACCACATCGGTGTAACTCTGCTATGTCGCCCCGTTAAAGGGCTTACCCCTGGGTTATTGGTATTTAGTGGCTGTGTATAAGCCACCCAAAATGGAGAGCAAACCTGCTGCAAGGTACCAATTGCTTCGTCCACCGGGCACGAATCCCAAGTAATAGAACAAGATGATGAGCGAGCCAAGACCAAGGCCGCCGAACAAGATGTAGAGCATCCATACAGGGCTTTGCTTCTTGTACACCGGCACGCGAGGGGTGTAGCGGCTGCTGGCCTCTGGGCCTGCGCCTGTGCCGTGGGTGTGCGCGGGATTGATATGCCCACCCTTTGGAGTTACACGACCACCGGACTTCTTCTTTGCTGCCACAAAAGCCAGTGTAGAACGCCCAGGTCGAATTGGTTTCACTTTTCGGTCCGAAACACGGCAGGCTTAACCCATGACTCGGGTACTGGTGATCGATAGCTATGACAGCTTCGTGTACAACATCGTGCAGTACCTCGGTGAGTTGGGTGCCGAGCCCATTGTGGTGCGTAACGACCAACTCACGGTGGAAGAAGCAGTGGCACTCAACCCAGATGGTGTGTTGCTATCACCGGGGCCCGGACGACCAGAAGACGCCGGCATTATCTGCGATGCCATTCGTGCGTTTGCTGGCAACACACCGTTGTTCGGTGTGTGCTTGGGTCATCAGGCAATTGGTCATGTGTATGGCGGCAATGTGGTGCGAGCACCAGAGCTCATGCACGGAAAAACTTCGTTTATCTCGCACACCAACTCGGGCGTCTTCGAAGGTTTAACGAATCCACTACAAGCAACTCGTTATCACTCATTGGTGATTGACCGTGACTCGTTGCCCGATGAGCTAATCATCACTGCAGAAGTAGACGGAATGATTATGGGCGTACGTCATCGCGATGTAGATGTAGAAGGCGTGCAATTTCACCCTGAAAGCATTTTCACCACGAGTGGACACGACATTTTGCGCAACTTCTTGAAGCGCTGCGTGTAAAACGATTTAGCCAGCGGGAGTGGCGCGGCCGATGGTGAGAACGACTTTGGTTCCCGGTGTCACTGTTGCGCCCGCAGCGGATCCTTGCGAAATAACTTTGCCAATGTTGGCATCGCCCGCGGCAAGGTTGACGTAATCAATTTCTGCACCCAAGCCAAGCGCCGTGAGCTTCGCCAACGCATCTGCTTCGGTGAGTCCTTTCACTGATGGCATTGACACAGGCTGTGGACCAGACGACACGAACACAGTGATTGGTGCACCTGCATCAACCAATGTTCCTGCAACTGGGTCGGTACGAATCACAATGCCTTTTGCAACAGTTGCGCTGGCTTCTTCCACAATGGTGACCACGAACTTGTATGGATCGCTTTGCAAGAAGGTTTGCGCAGCCGAAGTGGTTTGGCCCGCAACAATCGCTGGCACTGCCAACTGGCCAGTTCCGCCCGACAGATTCACCGTAACGGTGCCGCCCTTTTCCAATTGCGTTTTACCTGCAGGATTCTGCATGGCTACTTGGCCCTTGGCGTATGTGGGGTTAATAACGTCGGCACCCTTCACAAATACAAAACCAGCAGCTTCCACTTGTGTGCGGGCTGCATCTTCGGTGAGGCCAAGTAGTGCGGGGACATCGAATTTCTGTGCGGCAAACACCAAGGTGACTGCTTCGCCTTCTTTGGCCGTATCGCCGCTGGCGGGGGATTGGTTCACCACTGTTTGCGTGGCGTCACACACCGTGTCAGCCGGATTAAGAGCAATGGTGAACTTCGCAGTTTCCAACGTTGTCTTGGCCACATCACAGGTTTGACCCTTTACGTTAGGAACCGCGATACCGGTAGTACCGCCGCCCATGCTGGCGATGAGGAAGATGACGCCGGCCAGCACCACCACTCCAGCAACAATTGCGCCAATGATGTATCCGCGCTTTGACGGCTCGTCTTCGTAGTCAGGGAGTGTTTCCACTGGCTGCATGGTTGCGGGCATCACAGCGGTGCGAGGTGTACCAGTAGAAGGAGTTGCTTCGTTCACCGGTGACATCACCGTGGTGACTTCGCTCAGATTTGTGGGAGCCAACGGTGGCTTACCAGAGCGAGCCCGTGCTTCATCCATTGCCAAGGTTGGTTCACCGTTGATGAAGCGACGCAAATCATCACGCAATGATTCGGCGCTTGAGTAACGCACCTCTGCATCTTTTGCCATGCATTTGCCCACGATTGCTTCAAGAGCAACGGGAACATCGGGCGCAACATTCTTCAAACGCTCTGCTTGTTCGTTGACCTGCTTGTATGCGGTGGCCAATGCAGAATCGCCAGTAAATGGTGGCTTTCCGGCAATGAGTTCATAAAGCACGATGCCCAATGAATACAGATCGGATCGAAGATCGAGACCTTCACCTTTTGCTTGCTCGGGAGAGAAATATGTAGCGGTGCCCATGACGGCACCGTCTTGTGTGAGCCCTGCGTCGTGACCGGAATCGAGTGCACGAGCAATGCCGAAGTCAACCACTTTGATAGCGCCGTCGTTGCCCATGAGAATGTTGGCGGGCTTAATGTCGCGGTGCACCACATTGTTGCGATGTGCATACGCCAATGCGTTGGCAATTGCCATGGCAACCGTTGCAGCAGATTTGGCAGTGAGGCGACCGGAACGTCGCAGGCCATCGGCAAGTGTGCGACCATCTACGTATTCCATGGCCATGAAATACGTGTTGCCGGTTTGACCCCAGTCGTACACGCTCACAATGTTGGGATGATTCAATCCGGCAACGGCCTGTGCCTCGCGGCGGAAGCGCTCCACAAAGTTGGGATCAATGGCGTGCTCGGGAAACAACACCTTCACGGCCACATCGCGGTCGAGCAGTAGGTCGCGTGCCAAGAACACGTCGGCCATGCCACCGCGCCCAATGCGCTTGACAAGCTCGTAGCGATCATTGATGACCGTGTTGTTGGTGTTCGACATAAGGCTCTTACAAGGCTACCCGCGCGGCCAACTAGCCCTGAGGCAGGGCCAATGCCACGTCGAGTACTTGTTTTGCAACGGGACCAGCCAAATGTCCGCCCGTGCTGGCGCTCACCTCGTCATTCACGCCCTTAATAAACACTGCCACGGCATATCGCGGTGCTTCGGCAGGGGCAAACGCCATGATCCATGCGTGAGAACGCTGTTTTTGTCCTTCTGCGTTCAACTGCGCGGTGCCGGTCTTGGCAGCAACAGAAATACCTCCGTTGAGATGCAGACAACACGATGCAGTTCCGCTGGTGGCAACTCCAATCATGAGTTGTGTGAGGGTGGCAGCTGTGGTGGGCGCCATCGGTGTCTTCCACACATCAGGAGTGGTGGAAGAAATAGTGGCACCAGCATGAGTACGAGTGTCGGCGATGACGAACGGTTTCATCATGCGACCACCATTGGCCACGGTGCTCGCAATCATGGCCATGTGCAGGGGAGTCACTTGTACTTGTCCTTGACCAAAACCATGAATTGCCAACAATGCCAATGAATCGGCGAAATCTGCCGCGGTGCCTCCAAAGGTGCTGGCCGCAGCTCCGGGCAAATCGAACGGAATGTTCTCATCGAAACCGAATCGGTTGACGCCGGCCATGAAAAGGTCTGGACCAATACGCACTGCGCTTCGTGCGAATGGAATATTGCAACTGCGACGGAACACCTCTGCCAAGTCGCCGCCGCACACTTTCTTTCCATAGTTACGAATGGGCTTCTTGGTATTGGGCGGCACCCACGCCGTTTCATTCTTGAACTTGGTGTCGGTAGTGAGAATTCCTGTTTCTAACCCAATAGTGGTGGTCACTACTTTGAATGTTGAACCTGGCATGTATCGCTCTTGATATGCATTGTTCAACAACGGTTTGCGCGGATCATTCTGTAAATCATTCAGCAGCTGATTCACATTGCTCGCATTGTGGGAAACAACCGCATTTGTGTCATACGACGGATTCGAATACATGCCGAGCACTGCGCCCGTAGCGGGATTCATCACCACCACAGAACCTTCACGACCAGCCAATGCCTTCTTGGCAATGGTTTGAATACGGCTGTCAAGCGTGACGTGCACGCTTCCCGACGTATCGGCCTTCGAGAACAGATTCTTTCCGGCTTCCAATTGTTGTTGCGCCGTCTTCCCGGCCAGCACATCGTTTTCAATGCGCTCTAGTTGACTGCTGCCAAATCCCAACGTGTAATAACCGGTGATTCCCGCATACAGATCGCCGTACGGATATGTGCGTTGCAGGGTGAACCGTGAAGAATCTTTTGAAGCATCAACGGGTTCTGACGCCGCAATAACTTTGCCGTCTGCGGTAACAATTTCGCCCCGTGGCGCGTCGAACTCGCGCAAAGTAATGCGATTGTTACGCGGATCTTTCACCAACGAATCACGCTTCACGTATTGCCACGTGGTTAGCTGTACGAACAACACCGCAAAAAGCGCAATGAGTGCAACAGTGAGATGGCGAATGCGTTGATTCACTGCGCCACTGCTCTCTTCAAACGCCATGTGGTGAAGCGTTCGCTCATGCTGGCGGTATCGGGTACTTCGTGCAAGCTGCGAGCGGTGGAATCACTAATGCGTATGAGAATGGCCAGTAGTACGTAGTTGGCCACCAACGAAGAACCGCCGTAACTCATGAACGGAAGAGTGACACCGGTGAGCGGCACCACACGCAGTACACCGCCAACAATGATGAAGGTTTGTACCGCGGCAATGGTGGTGAGGCCTGTTGCCAACAACTTTTCAAAGTCTCGTTGCGCACGCAGTGCCGTGCGCATTCCGGCACCTACCAATAACACGAATGCAGCCAACACAGCAGTGGCTCCCACCAATCCAAGTTCTTCACCTAAAGCAGCAAAAATGAAGTCGTTGTGCGCAGCGGGAATTGCTCCGGGATCACCAATTCCTAACCCCATTCCAGTGAGGCCGCCATTTGCAAGAGCAAACAACGCCTGCACTGGTTGGTAGCCCTTCGTGGTGTATTGGTCCCATGGGTTCAGCCAAATATCGACACGGGTTTGTACGTGCGCAAACAACTTGTACGCAATAACTGCACCACCAGCAAACAAACCCATGCCCACTACCAAGAAGCTGGTGCGCTCTGTGGCAACCCACAGCATCACCACAAAAAGGGTGAAGAACAGCAACGACGAGCCCAAATCCTTTTCGCCCAC
>CAYSPE010000002.1:0-81765 GCA_964432845.1 uncultured Bifidobacterium sp. | reverse complement strand
AGCACGCAGCAACGGGAGTGCCTTGCGGAATTATGGACCAGTTGTGCATTGCAGCCGCTGCGCCCGGAACAGCGATGCAGATTGACTGCAATTTACTCTCAATCACGCATGTCCCCATTCCATCGGATGTGAAGATAGTGGTGCGCTTCATTGCCCATCGCACACTCGAAGGGTCTGAATATGCAGACCGAGTACACGAATGCTCTGAAGCCGAAAAACTCATCGGACCACTTCATGCGGCAACAGAATCGATGGTGCGCACCATTGACGTACCGCTCATTCAACAGCGCGCATTGCATGTGGTCACCGAGAATCAACGGGTTCGTGATTTTGCAACCGCATTGTCGCAGAGCGATTACGCAACAGCTGGTGCACTCATGACCGAATCACATCAGAGCCTTGCAACATTGTTCAACACCAGCACACCGGTGATGGATGCTGCCGTGCAGGATTTACTTCACACTCGCGGCGTGTATGGCGCACGAATGACCGGTGGCGGCTTCGGAGGCTGCGTGGTGGCGTTGTGTTCACCCGATGCACAGGTTGATGGTTGGCATGTACAGCCTGTAGGAAAAGCCCGCGTGGATTCGCTTCTTTAAAAATGCACTTCGCCATTGCTCAACACGTAACTCCACGTATGCGTGCCAGAGGTAATGCGGTATTGGGGCAACGTGTCGGGTCCGCAACTTGCAGTGCCTACTCCTCGTTGTGCCAGATCTACGTGCACTGTGAGGAATTTCCGACGTGTCAGTTCGGTCTGGTCGGCTGCGTCGTACAAGTCGCTTGTGGAATGCCACAATGCCGAACAGGTAAGAAGCTCACCTGTTGATGTCACTCGAATGGAATCTCCGACGATGGGGTCGAACACTTCAAACCATCGGCAGTCAGTACGCGCACCAAATTCTTGCGGCACCAGGTACGGCAGTTCATCGGGGTCGCCCTCCCAAATACCCACCATGGCCGACGCTTGTCGATCTGAATAGCACTCGTGTGGTCCTCGGCCATACCATCGCACTTTGGTGAATCGCTCGGGCACCGTGAACTGCGCACCAATACGTGGCAGATCCTCAAGTTTTGTTGGCACCTCTACTTCGTGCACAACGTGAAGAGCACCACCTGCCAACTCTGTGCATACGGTGTTGTTGCGCACAATCTTGGCATCGTTGTTGTGCACTCCCTGCAATAACCAACGTTCAAGACTGCGTCCGAATCCCGCCCACAAATGTGGCATCAATTTGAATCCGTCGTTGTCAACAGCGGCGCGCCACAACGTAATGTGCGGTTCAACAGTGACAGCGGGAGCCAATGCGTCCTTGGCTCGCCGTGGCCTTGCTGTTCGGAGTTGCACTTGATCCCACGCCACCACGTGTCCCGCCGGCGCCCACAAGGTTTCTTTCTTTGTGATGCAGCGAATGGTGAGATGCACGTCGCCTGTGCTGTTGGGAATATCGCACGGGAGCGGCACTCGCACGGTGGTGCCAGGTACAACCGCGGGTAACCGCAGAACTCCCCGTTTCTCGCATACGCCATTCACCATTAGTTCATATGACGCAACAAATCCCGAGAGGTCAGAAAAAGATTGACGATTACGAATTGCCAATTGTGCTGACGCACCCTTACCCACCAACGTGATTGCAACAGGGCGATGCACCCATGCCAACTCTCGCATCACTGGGTGCGGCGTCAAGTCGCTGTGATTCAGTCCGTCGGCTACGAAGTTGCCATCGGTGGGCGTATCTCCGAATTGACCACCGTATGCATATCGCCACTTACCTTTTCCTATTTCTTGACGGATGCCGTGGTCTTTCCATTCCCACACGAAACCACCCTGCACGCCAGGCGTGTTGTCAAACACTTCCCAGTAATCGGCGAGTGATCCGTTGCTGTTGCCCATGGCATGGCTGTACTCGCACATAATGAGGGGCCGCGTACCTGTTCCGCTTTTGCCATACAGACGCACCGCGTCAATGGGTGCGTACATAGGCGCCACCACATCAGTTGCTCCTACCCCACCATCTATCCAATTGGTATGGAATACCGCTGGCTCATAATGCACCACGCGTGATGGGTCGTAACTACGAATCCATTGTGCAGCCGCATCGTGAACATTGCCGTACCCGCTCTCGTTACCAAGGCTCCACATGATGATGCTGGGATGGTTCTTGTCCCGTTCCACCATGCGAGTAATACGCGACATGATGGTGTTTCTGTATCGAGAGTCATGGCACAAACTGGTGTTGAAACCGTGACTTTCTACGTTTGCTTCATCAACCACGTAGAGCCCGTACTCATCACATAAGTCATAGAAACGTGGATCGTTCGGATAATGCGAGCAACGAACAGCGTTGACGTTGTGCAGTTTCATTGCCACCACATCGGCGCGCATGTCTTCAAGAGTGACCGCTTTGCCACGAATTGGATGATGGTCGTGTCGATTCACTCCCTGCACGATGATGCGCATACCGTTCACCAAGAGATTGCGATCTCGAATCTCGATATGACGGAAACCGGTGATGACCGGAACACACTCCAACACTTCATTGTCTGGCGACAACAATTCCACCATGACGCGATAGCGATGAGGAGTTTCAGCGCTCCACAACTTGATACGAGAAACATCCCATGACAGGTCGCACACATTGCCGGCGTACACGTACGGGCTTTGGTTAGTCGGCACTCGTGATTCGTGTTTCTTACCAAGCACTGCACCATCAAGGGATTCAAGCCAGGTTCGTACTATGTACCCACGCGACAGCGCATGAGACTCATTACATTCCACATGCGCGCGAACTCGTAGTGTGCCTCGCGGTTGTGTATGAAAAGTTTCTGGGTCAACACTGGCGTCGACGCGAATGTCGGCCAAGCCAACAACGCCACGGGACTCCACATACACCTCGCGATGCAACCCAGCCATCCACCATTGGTCTTGGTCTTCTACGTAGCTCTGCGCGGTGTACCGACACACCACGATTGCGATGTCGTTCCACCCCCCATTGAGGAATGCGGTGATGTCGTATTCGCTGGGCAGTCGGCTATCGCTGCCACACCCCACATACGACCCGTTCACGTACACGGCATGCATACTTTCGGCGCCACCAACATGAATGATGGTGCGACGATGACGCCACGTGGCGGGAACTTCAAACGTGCGACGGTGTACTGCCGTAGGAAGTTCATCGGGCAGATGAGGTGGACGACCTTCCCACGGCATGGTGATGTTGGTGTAGTGCGGAAAATCTCCGAGACCAGCAAGAGTCCAGTTGCCAGGAATATCAATGGACGTCCATTTGTCGTTCGACCCTGAGATGGCCGATGTCGTCACGAGTTCGGGATGTGCGAATCGTTTAATGCGCCATTCACCGTTGAGACTGATGCGCCATGGCGACTGCGCACCAGCACGTGCATTGTCGTCAGAGTCGTACGCAGTGTGTGTTGCGCGCATAGGGAGACGATTGTGAGACACCAACTCTGGATCTGCCCACCACTTCATTGTTCACTGCTCCACTGTGCTCGCATGTATCTCAATGTTGATGTACGAATGTCGTTCCATGTACCGCCGACCATGTTGCGTACGGTTCCCAATGACGGCACTTTTTCAGTGTTGTTCACCGTGGAACGCCACACGTCGAATTGGTGACTCGCTCCGCGATATTCCGGCGTCAGCAAAAAACGTTCGACAAATTGCAGCAACTGTTGGTTGTTCCACGTGCGTGTGTAATTAGAACGCAATGGTTGACCACTTTCCACCCCCACTGAGGCACAGGCATCGGTCCAAGAACCAAAAAGTTGCACAATGCGGGCAACGCTTGGCCCTTTCACTCGCCCACTCTTGATGAGTTCGGTGTATGCCTGGTGACTCAACGGCGACGCCATCAGACTTGCCGCCTGCAACGCACCTCGTGCGCGTTCCTTTGTGGCAGCAATTGCCTCGGATTCCACCTTGTGTTCAGGCGCCACCAATTCATCGTCTGCCAATATCAACCAATCAACAGGACCAGCCGCTGCCGTCACATCGTGCACATCTCGGTTCAGTCCGCCCGCCACTTCTGCCAGTGTGGACCCTGGACGATTCAATAAGAACTCACCGATGAGTTGGGTCAACTCGTTGCGTACCTCTTTTTTGGTGGGTTTTTTGGCAGGACGACTACGAACTACAGGGGTACTCACCACACCAGCACGTGCCAGAAATTCGCCGAGGGTTCGTATGTGGTCACGACTCACTGAGTCGCTCTCAACGAGCCCCAATTCGCGTGCCGCCCAAGCAAAAGCGGGTGAAATTTCCGAGAGGGGCACACGCTCTGACATCACTGTGACAGTAGTGGCTTCGCTACATGCTCCGTGGAGTGAATAGAGTCAGAGACATTGCGAAGGGGGCTCGCCATGACCGCACATCTTGAACACGAATGGGCTTCGTTGATTCCCGCCGGTGACACTCACCCGTACCGCACCGGAGCATGGCGACCACAAACTCGCGAGTGGACCGCAACCGACATGCATGTTGAGGGCCAGATTCCTACCGACCTCAATGGCGTGTACTTGCGCAACACCGAAAACCCTTTGGTGCCTGCGAACGAGCGGTACCACCCGTTCGACGGAGACGGCATGATTCATGCCATTTCGTTTCGCGAAGGCGTTGCCGAATACCGCAATCGAATGGTGCGCACCGAAGGATTACTCACTGAAATGGCCGCAGGTTCGGCGCAGTGGTCTGGGTTGGCAGAATCGCCGCTGAAAGCCCCACGCACCGACGGCTGGGGTGCACGCACGCGTATGAAGGATGCATCAAGTACCGATGTCGTGGTGCACAATGGCCGCGCACTCACCAGTTTTTATCAGTGTGGCGAGTTGTACCAGCTCGATCCATTCACGCTCAATGACGAAGGTCGCGCTTCATGGAACGGATCATTCCCTGAAGCCGGCGTGTCGGCGCACACAAAGATCGACGAAGCAACCGGAGAGTTGTTGTTCTTCAATTACCAAACCACATACCCGTACATGCATTACGGCGTGGTGGACAAAACGGGACATCTCGCGCATTACACACCAGTGCCCTTGCCAGGTGCGCGTTTGCCTCACGACATGACTTTCACCACGAACTACTCAATCTTGAATGATTGTCCGTTGTTCTGGAACGAAGACTTGATTGGTCGCGGAATTTACGCCACACAATTCCATCAAGACATGCCCACTCGATTGGGAGTAATTCCTCGCTACGGCACCGAGAAAGACATCAAGTGGTTTGAATGCGACGCCACCTACGTGTTGCATTGGATCAACGCCTACGAAGATGGCGACGAAATCGTGATTGACGGATACTTCCAATTTGATCCGTCACCTTCTGTTGGCCCAGATGCAACCTTGGAACAACGTATGTTCCGATTCCTCGATTTGTTTGCGTTGCAATCAAAGCCGTACCGCTGGCGTTTGAACATGAAGACCGGTGCCGTGAAAGAAGGTCCACTCTCTGACACTGTCACTGAGTTCGGCATGATCAACCCGTTCATTGCTGGCAAGAAATACGACTGGGTGTACAGCGTGATTCCTGCTGACGGATGGTTCGGCTTCGAAGGTCTCATCAAGCACAACGTGCACACTGGCAGCGAAGAACGCTTTCAATTGCCCACCGGCACATATGCGAGTGAAACTGTGTTCGCACCACGACCCAATGCCACAAGCGAAGACGATGGTTACCTCATTACTTTCACCATGGATGTGGTGAATGACCAGAGCCATTGCGAGATCTTTGACGCGCTCAATCTGAGCAGTGGCCCCGTGGCCCGCATTCGCCTGCCGGAGCGCATTTGTAGTGGCACTCACGCCACCTGGGCCGACGCCCGCTCACTGACTTTGACGAATTAAGTGCTTTGTGACTCGAAGTAGCGCTGCAAGTGCAGGTTGTCTTTTCTTCTATTCGTAAACTTCTTCAACTTGACCCATTCGATTTCTGTAATCACTCGAACTTTTATGCCTTCCACATCAAGAAGCTCGGTTTGATTGAAGAGCTCGTCGTACCCATCGGGTACGCCAGCGGGCACAAACACGATGTCTAACAGTCCTAGCACCGACGTTAAATGCAGCGTGTCGTAGCTCGCCCAATTCTCAACGGGCCACCGCGGAAACCATGTGCCACCTTCATCAGTCGTCAGCAATCCGACATTGAGCTCGTCCATAAATGTTGCGAGCCTCTGCAGGTTCTTCGCCGTTCGTTGCGGAGTGATGTCCAGATCAATCGTCGTACCAATATCGAAGTTGCGGAGCTCGGCAACATAACCTCCGATAACGACGAACTTGACGCCATGTTTATGAAGAAGTCGAAGAATCTCTTTGGCTTGCAATGGCGGCGCGGCGTTCGCGACGGCGTTTGTTACTTCTGTCTCGCTTAAGTTGGTCGAGTCGGAGCTGTTGTTGTCTCTGATGCTCCGCGATGTGCGCGGGGTTGATCATCTTTTGGAACGCGAGACGAGACGGATCGTGAGTGTCAGGCTGGTCGACACCAGCACGGAGTTCGAGCCCACAGGCTTCAATAAGGCGAACCAAAGTGTCCACCGTTGGAGAAACCCTCCCTGACTCGATGGCCGAAATGGCTGGCTGGCTTGTGCCTGCTTTCTCCGCCAATTCGGCTTGGGAAAGTCGGCTCATCGTGCGGGCCAACTTCAATAAACCGCTCGAGTATTTCTCTGTAGGCACGGTCACCAATTATATCGTTTTTGATATATTTGAGAACCACGGGGAATTCCCGCAAAATATGACTGGAATTATCGGGAATTGGCCTAGCCTTTCCTCCTTATGCAGTTCCCCATCAATCTGAACCTTGTGGGCCGCCCCGTGTTGGTCGTTGGTGGCGGCCGTATTGCTTACCGCAAGGTGCAACAGTTGTTGGCCGCTGGCGGTGAAGTCACTGTGCTCGCACCCGAGATTCTCGCCGACTTCAACGACCTACCTGTGCGCCAGGTACATCGCGAATATGAACAAGGTGACGTTGCGTCATATCGATTGGTCATCACTGCTACGGGCGATGTTTCCGTTGATCAACGCATTTACGACGAATGCGAAGAGCGCGGAGTATGGGTGAACTCAGCCGATGATCCTCAGCGTTGTTCGTTCACCTTGCCCGCCGCATTTCGACGTGGCCCTGTCATGGTCACCGTGTCCACTGGTGGCGCAAGCCCTGCGCTCGCTTCCTTCTTGCGCTCTGAACTAGAGCAATTGGTAGGGCCAGAGTTCGCAGAAGTTGCCGCCTCGCTGGCCGCGCGTCGCGCAGAGTTTCATGCCAATGGCGTTTCGACAGAAGACGTGGATTGGAAACCAATTATTCGCGAAGCATTACAACAAGCGGCTGTTGAATGCCCTCACTTGTTGCAGTCACTCACTCCAGCTGGAGCAACAGCATGACCGTTCATTTGGTAGGCGCGGGTCCTGGTGACCCAGAGTTGCTCACACTCAAAGCCGCACGACTCATTGCTGAGGCAGATGTGATTGTGCACGACTACTTGTCGAACGATTCCATTTTTTCGTTCGCAAAGAGCGGTGCAGAATTCATTGACGTTGGCAAGAAGCCTGGCAACCCCACGCCACAAGAGTTGATCAATTCATTGTTAGTGCATCTTGGATCACAAGGCCTGAACGTGGTGCGACTAAAGGGTGGAGATCCGTTTGTTTTCGGCCGCGGTGGCGAAGAGGCGCAAGCGCTCATTGATGCGCACATTCCGTTCACCGTGGTGCCCGGAATTACCTCTGCGATTGGTGTTCCAGCAGCAGCTGGCATACCCGTGACACATCGCAACGTGTCCCCTGCGTTCACAGTTGTGACTGGCCATCGTGAGTCGGGCGGTGCCACCAATATTGCGTGGGAAGCATTGGCCCAGGTGGGCGGCACCATTGTTGTACTCATGGGCGTATCTGAACGCGCCCTTATCGCCCAACGATTAATGAATGGCGGGCTAAGCGCCGATACTCCTGTGGCGGCTGTTCGCTGGGGTACCCGTGCAGAACAACACACCACGCGTACCACTTTGGGAGAACTTGGCAGTGCGGCGTTGCGTGCGCCCAGCACCATCGTGATTGGCGCAGTGGCCGCGTACGAATTCATTGATGGCGTCCACGTTGAGTCTGTGGTGGCGGGGTCGTAATGCGCAGATCCATCGATGTGGTGCAAGTAGATGCACAACAGATACCGCTTGATGACGCAGAACCAGTGGCGTGGACCGTCGCAATCAGTGATGACTACGACGACGCAGAACCGCGTGTTCAACTCACCGTGGAACCACTTGGTGGTGCCGGTGAAGGACTTGTTGCGCATTTGAACGCAGACAACGCACGACGTTTACGCAAGGCGCTCGCTGACGCGTTACATGAAATCGGAGAAAAGGAATAACCATGAGCACAATCCGTACAAATCCTGTTATCGCACAGGCACCCATTCCTCGTGACCTCCACGAAGAGCAGCTGCGCGACATTGCACGCTTCGAAGTAGCCATCAAGCAGTTCCTCGCCGGCGAGATCAGCGATGACGTGTTCCGTGTGATGCGATTGAACAACGGCATTTACGGCCAACGCCAAGGCGGCATCAACCAAATGGTGCGCGTGAAGTTGCCCGCAGGCTCCATTACTCCCGAACAATTCGAAGTGATGGCAGAGTTGTCCACTGCGTACTCACGCGGATGGGGTCACATCACCACACGTCAGAACATCCAGTTCCACTACGTCCAACTTGACCGCATGCCTGATTTGTTGCGCCGCCTGGCCGATGTAGGTCTCACCTCTCGCGAAGCATGTGGTGACACCGTACGAAACGTGATGGCATGTCACCTTGCAGGTGCTTGCCCATTCGAAAAAATCGACACCACTCCGTGGGCCGAAGCCGTGTACCGCCATTTCGTGCGCAACCCATTGGGCCAACGCTTACCTCGCAAATTCAAGGTGAACTTCTCTGGTTGCTCTACCGATTGTGGCCAAGCAATGTTCAACGACGTTGGTGTGGTGGCAACAGTTCGCGAACACGAAGATGGCACCATTGAGCCAGGATTCCGTTTGTACATTGCCGGCGGACTTGGCGCAACGCCACACCCAGCGCTCGCACTTGAGGATTTCACTTCTCGAGAAGATTTATTGCCCACCATTGAGGCCGTATTGCGCGTGTTTGACCAAACAGGTAATCGCGACAACAAGTTGCGCGCTCGTTTGAAGTGGGTTGTTGACCAGTTGGGTATCGAGGAAGTTCGTCGTCGCGTCATCAAGATTCGCCACACACTTCCTGCTTCATCCTCCTGGCCCGGCGGCATTCCACCAGAAGTCATCGCAGCAGGTGACGAAGCAGCGGGTCGCGCCCTTGAGGGTGAAGTCACGGCGGTCGGACAGGGAGTACGTGTTGAACTGAACGTCACTGACCCATTCCGCCGTTGGGAACTCGCCAGCGTTATCCGTGGCGTCAAGGACGGCACCGTCTCGGCAATCGCGTATGCAGCACTTGGCGACGTGACTGCCGATCAGTTCCGCGCACTTGCCCGCATTCAGCGCCACTTCCAATCAGACGTGCGTTTGTCAAACCGTCAGAACGTGGTTTTCCGCGGATTGCAGGAATCACAGCTGCGCGAACTGTACGACATGCTCGAAGAAATCGGCATGGCTCGCCCGGGCGCCGAATTGGCCCGCGACGTTGTCGCATGTCCAGGTGCCGACACCTGCAACATTGCTGTCACCCAGTCACGCGGTTTGGCCAATGCCATTGGTGAAAAGCTCGAAGAAGAAGGGCTCGCCGAAGTAGGTGGAGTGCGCATCAACATTTCGGGTTGCACCAACAGTTGTGGTCAACACCATGCATCCGATATTGGATTCTTCGGTGCTGAGCGCCGTGCACATGGCAAGTCACTTCCCGGTTACCAAATGCTTCTCGGCGGATACGTTGGCGACGAGCAAATTCACTTTGGTGAAAAAGCCCTGCGTCTGCCAGCGAAGAATGCTCCGGAAGCAGTCGCTCGAGTAGTGCGTTCATTTGCCGCTGAACGCAACGCCGCCGAAACCTTCCAAGGCTGGTTGGCTCGCTCTGGTGGAGCAACGGCAATTGCCGAGCGTTTGCGCGATCTTGACAACGTGCCAGCTCCAGACGATGCCCCTGACTTCTTTGTTGATTACGGCGAGACAGGCCCATTCAGCGGCGAAGTCGGCGACTCGGAGTGCGCAGTCTGATTCGTCTTCAGCGCGTTCTACGAGTGCGCAACTCAATCAACATCAGCGCCAGCACCACCACATGAAATATGTGGATGGCTTCAAACACAGATGAAATTCGATGATGCGCGTCATCATAAAAGCCGCTCATGATTTGAATAATCACTGCAAGGCTTGCTGGAACGACACAGAAGAATGCAAACCGGCGTGACGATGCCGAAATGAGCGCGCATGTTGCGATAACGAGGGCCAACATCCCATCACGAGTGAGGTGTGATGCATCTGCGTGATGTTCAGTGACCCACCACGAATTGGTTCCGATGAGCCACGGCAATGCCAGTGAGAGTTCAATGAGTCCCACAACAGCCAAAAGAATTCGAGTGAACGAACGACCATCGGTTTGACTTCGCAGCGACGTAAGCAATTCATCAACGTCGTTGTTGCGTGCGCACGACGGACATTCTTTGAAATGTTCTTGGGCAGCAATGCGAGCTTCGGCTGACGACACAGGGGCAAGCATGATTTCTGAGGCCTCAGAACAGTTCACGATTTAGCCCACGTTCCGACGCATTGGTTGATATGTATCTGCGAGATGATGCTGTAACGTCTCGCGTGCTCGGGAAATACGTGACCGTACAGTGCCAATAGGAACATTCAAAATGCCTGATGCTTCCTCGTATGAGTACCCCAGAATTAAGCACAACGTAATGACTTCGCGATGATCGTGTGGCAACTTGGCAATGGCAGACATCACATCGGTATGAGCTTCGATGGGCTGCGAGGCAATCTCACATTCGTCGACAATTTCCGTTTCAATGGGATTCTTGCGCATGTAGTCATACGCCACATTGCGACAGATACGAATGATCCAACCCTCGAGTGAACCTTCATTGCGAAAAGTGGGTAGATACCGCCACACTCGAATGAAGGTTTCTTGCACGATGTCATCTACCGAAGACGGGTTGAAAACCAGCGAACGTGCGAATGCTGCAACGGCAGAACGGTGGTCGCGAACTACCTGCTCAAAGTCAGGAGTGTTGCTTTTGCGACCGAACATATTTTCAGTCTAAGCACTAGGGCCTAATGAGAAGCGATGTTGTCCACAACGCCGTATTAGAGCCAGTTTTCGTGGTGGTTATCACCTGAAACGTCACTTGATACGTCCCGGCAAATGGAAGGACTCCCTTTGCCACACAAGTTGACGTTTTCTTCGCACAAGAAGCGAACCATATGAATGTTGCATTGTTCAGCGATTCGTGAACTGGGTCAGCCAACACCCACTTCACTGAATACACACGAGCCCATTTGTTCACCGTAGAAATGGTTCGCGCACCGACACGAGCACCATTCAATTTTGCAACGATTGAACCATTTGCACCCGTAGGTGGAGTTGCATTTCGAACAGTCAACGAAGCAGCTGACGCTTTGGGGGTTGCTCCATTAACTCCGAACGCCCACCATGCCCCACTATCTCCACCCATGGGATGCCCGTCTTCGGAAGCGATATTCCAATGCACTCCGTACCAGCCTCTGCTCATTGATGTCACGGGGGCATTGATCACCGTTGCGTTGTCACGAGCACTAGTGGTGAGCGAAGATGCGTGATTAGCGCCAGCTGCATCGAGTACGGACACGTAATCGCTACTGGCCGTACCGATTCCTTGTTCACCAGCGAGCAATGACACCATTTGCGGTGGGGATTTCAGATTTTCGTTAGCTGACGGTGTCTGACCTTGTAATGCTGCGTGTGCATTCACAACTGAAACGCCAATGGCTGGCGCCGTCAAGGCGCCAGCCACTAGCAGGAAAATAGCGATGCAATTACGCCGCATCAATGGCAAGTACTTTCTTGCCCCACATCAAACGCACTTCCACACCGGGCTTCAAGCGATTGACGGTGGACCCTGAGATCACCGAGCGAACGATGCCATCGGTGCCCACTTTTGCGGTGCCCAATACAGTTCCTTTGGCAGTAACCACTTTGTATGTACGACCAGCGCTCAGCAAAGCAGCATTGGCTGCAAACGTTAATTTCTTTGCACCTGTACCGCCAGAGAGCACTGCATTGAATTTGCCTGCTAGCGGCAAGTCGCGCGTGTTGAATCCACCTGGTGTGGAACAGAAAGTTTCCGCTGCAGCTGCCGCCGCTGTTGGGAGATTTCCACCTATTTCAAAGAAAGACGAGGTGCTCGTGCCAATCAACAGGCTTGGCGTGTTGCCCACCGTGGTCCAATTGTCCGACAGAGTGTTCACCATTTCATCGTTTGCATTGCAGGTTGGATCAACCTTGTCGTTGACCCCGGCCTTCGCCGATGTTGCAGCCTGAATACCTACGTTTTGATGAGTGACGTCGCAGTACTGCATGGTGGGGAAATAAATTTTCGCGGCCAATTTGGTGGCATCTCCCGATGCATAGGTATACCCAGCGGCCTTCACGGTTGCCAGTGTTGGCAACTTCACGGTGATGGTAAACATCATCTGATCGCGTGCGGTGTACCCGCCGTTGATTGCCTGTAAACGGAAATTGTCGAACACAATGGAGTTCACTCGCTTCAAGGCAGCATTTGATGGGTCAACCACTGTCTTGATGGTCGCGTTGTATGCACCCGTATGCACCACGCGCACCTCCGGAAGTATGAAGGCACCGTTGGCTGCTCGTGGCATGAACACTTCCATCGACGTTGTTTCATAGACGCCATCGGGATTTGCAATGGTGCGAGGTCCACTACATCCGTGGCCTGGTGCAAAAGCGACCTCATAGGTGGCATTAGTAGTGGTGGTGTCAATGGCGACACCGCTCATACCGGCCACATACACGCCCACATGCGCGCTGGCCGGTGACGAGACGGCCGCGGCGCTCAGCAGCACAGCCCCGGCAACCAATATTTGCGTGACACGAGAAATCTTCATGCCTACCCTTTCCTAGAAATTCACCAGGTAGACCACCGCTTAAACCAAAGAGTTCCACCGAAAAGAGTGACTCAGGTCACGAAATAATGGGTGATGCCATTTCGCCTTGCGACCGAACTACGGTCGCCCCCCGTGAATCCATTCCAGCAGTTCTTTCCCCGCCTTCTCGGCCTCGCTCGCCGTCACCTCATCCTCACGTCCGCATTGGTGCTGGCATGTTTGGGCTTTGCCTTCTTCGGTTTCTGGATTGGTTTCGTGCAAATCGCCGTCCTGCTGGTTCCCGTTGCGCTCATCGCGTGGATCTTCATTGCTCGCCGCATTGCCAAGTATGGCGAGAGTGGTGGAATATCGGAAGCCATTGCCGTTTGCTCCTATATTGCGCTCGCATCGGTCGCAACATTTGCTCTCATTCAGGCCGTTCCATACGGCAAAACCCACACCAACCCATCGAACTACAACCGTCAATACGAACCACATTGGGATTCAACCGCTACTCGTGACCTTGTGGTGCGCGCATGCTACGGATGCCACAGCAACGAAGTGAAATACCCCGGCTATTCAAAAGTGGCACCTATTTCTTGGATGGTGGCGAGCCACATTGAAGAAGGACGCGGCGCCGTGAACTTCAGTACCTTCACAAAAGATGGCAATGGCAATCGCAAGGTGCATGAAATTCTTGAAGTCATTCAGGAAGGTTCAATGCCACCTAGCTACTACACACACTTTGGCAAGCACCCCGAGGCCAAGCTCACCGCTGCAGAAAAGCAACAACTCATCTCTGGGCTGAACGCCACCTTCAACAAGTAGTTCATCGCTACTAGAGATAAGAATGAGCCGGTGAGCTCAGCGCCCTTCAACACCGATGGTGGAATTCATGAAATTCCACTCGAAGCAACTGTGGGCCAGCTGTGGCTGTGCGGAAAGCACTTCATTGGCCCCAACGTGGAAGCAGTGCGGGATGAGTTCAATATTCACACTGTCGTGTGCTTGGTGGAAGACCACGAATTGCGCCTTCGTTATGACGATTATGTGCAGTGGCACGAAGAGAATGCCGGAGATGGGGCGTTGTGGTACCCAATGCCCGATCTCACATATCCAGAACTTCACGAATGCATCGAGTTCATCGAGGGCGTGACGTCCATTGTGCGCGACAAAGGGAATGTACTAGTGCATTGCGCGGCCGGTATCGGTCGCGCGGGCACCACAGCGGTGGCAATGTGCATGATGTTGGGGTTCGACATGGATGACGCATTGAAACATGTGCGCATGAATCGCCCCATGGCCGGCCCAGAGGCTGGTTCGCAAATTCAATTCATCGAAGACCTAGCGAAGCATCTCTCCTCATAAGCACGGCTTCTAGATTGGTGCGGTGCCCATTCACCGCATTCTCTCCCCTATTGATGGTTCAGTTGTTGCCGAGCGCGAACTCGCGAGCGATGCGCACATTGAACATGTATTGGAAACGGCCCACAAGGCTCGTGTCGGGTGGCGCGCCACTTCAATTGCCGAGCGCGCACGCCTCTGCGAAGCCTTAGTGCAGTATCTCGAAGCCAACGTCACCGACATCGCGCGTGACATCACCATGCAAATGGGTCGACCACTGCGCTACACCCCAAATGAAATTTTGCGCGGGGCGCAAGAACGTGCTCGCTACATGGTGTCCATTGCCGGCGATTCACTGGCTGATCTGTCTGTTCCCCACGTGGATGGATTTACAAAATTCATCCGTCGCGAACCTGTTGGCACAGTTCTTATTGTTGCGCCCTGGAATTATCCATTTCTTACGGCCATCAATTCATTGATACCGGCATTGATGTCGGGCAACACGGTCATCATGAAGCATGCATCGCAGACGCTGTTGTGTGCGGAGCGATTTAGTGAAGCATGTACAGCTGTCGGATTTCCTGTAGGAGTGTTTCAACACATCCATGCATCACACAACGCAGTGGAACGGATGATTGCGGATGCACGTATCAATTTCGTTGTGTTCACAGGTTCTGTGCAAGGTGGTGCTGCCATGGAGCGTGCCGCAGTGGGTCGCTTCATTGGCGTGGGTACCGAACTAGGAGGCAAAGATCCCAGCTACGTGCGAGCCGATTGCGACTTGTCGTTGGCCATTGCTGAAAACGTAGATGGTGCCTTCTTCAATTCGGGACAATCATGTTGTGCCATTGAACGTATTTATGTTCATCGCAGCGTGTACGACCAGTTTGTTGAAGGTTTTGTGGCTCTCACCAAGCAATACGAACTGGGCAATCCATTGCTCGACAGCACTTCTATTGGCCCCATGGTCAATGCATCGTCGGCCGCATTTGTACGGGAGCAAATTGCATCGGCGCTGTCCGCCGGTGCCACTGCGCTTGTTGACGAGTCCCACTTTGCCGCGTCTCAAATTGGCACTGCCTATATGGGGCCCACTGTGCTGACGAATGTGAACCACACAATGGACGTAATGCGTGAGGAGTCGTTTGGCCCTGTCATTGGAATTATGCCTGTGCGCGATGACGATGAGGCCATTGCGTTAATGAACGATTCTCCGTATGGCCTTACTGCCTCCATCTGGACGCAGGATGCGGACGCCGCTCAAACAATTGGTGCGAGCATAGAAACAGGAACCATCTTTATGAACCGATGCGACTATGTGGATCCCACGTTGGTGTGGACTGGGGTGAAAGACACTGGATCAGGTGTTGCATTGTCGCAGTTGGGCTACAACGCATACACCCGTCCAAAGTCATTCCATTTGAAGTTGAACTCTTAGGAAATTCGCTTACGACGGCGGCGCGCCGTGGTGGGCAGAATCAAACCTGCAGCAACAGCCAATGCGATAGGTACTGCAATCAGCACGCGAGTTGTTGTTGATGTCTTTTCTAGCGCGCCAAAAGCAACTCCGATACCAAGAGTGATGGACGACCCTCCGGCGTTTGCACCAACAAGAACGAGTCGGTGGTTTCCTTTTTCTAGCGAAGTTGGCACTGCAAAGCGGCCACTGATCTTGCCGTTCGCGTCAGCGGCAAGAGAACCCAATGATGTAGGTGTAGAGAACATCCAGGCATCCACGGATTCTTCAGCGGAATAACCAGTTGCCTCAATCTGAATGAAGTCACCTTCTTGCAGTCGCAAGTTGCCGTCGGCGTCCAAAGAAATCTTTGCACCGTCAGCAGACACTCCCGACACGGTGGTGGTGATACCAGCCACAGAGGTGACGAGCGAATTGTTTGATCGCGACAACGCCACATCTTGCGACTCACCATCGACCAAAGCGCCAGCGGTTCCCAAAGTTGCATCGGGCGCAGTCGGCGCGTCGGCGGTCACGTTATTTGATTGCACTACAGGCGCGAGAGTGGTGGAAGTGGTCGATGTTGTGCTTGACATTGCAGGCACCGTGGTGCTTGTACTCGGTGCAATGGTTGCGACTGCAGATTGTCCAATAGCCACTGTTGTTGCCGGCGCCAAAGATGTAGTTGCCGGCGCCACCGTGGTGGTCGTTGACGTCGTTGTCGTTGTAGTGGTGGTTGTTGTAGTGGTAGTTGTTGTCGTCGGCGGAGTAGGGAACGACGTTTGATACAAATTGCCACCGTATAGTCCAGCGATAATTGAATCTCCCGCGTCTGTCATGTACGCAGCGAACCACAATCGTGTTTGATCGTCCTTCCATGTTTGCCATGTCGCGCCAGCGTCATACGAAGTGAATAGATATCCATCTTGGGCAACCGCGAACACCTGTTGACCATCGGTAGAAACTTGGACGTATCGATATGTCTGATGAGGAAGAGCACTCATCTGAGTCCACGTGGCGCCGTAGTCGGTTGACTTCAACACTTTGTCGTACAGCGTGGTGGCGTACACCACGCGTCCATCGCTGGTTGAGTCCATGCTGGTGTAATAGCGGTTGGTACTTGCTTCGCGATGGGTCCATGTGGCGCCGTAGTCATTGGAAGACCACATTGTTCCGCCGTACGCACCAGCCACGATGTAGCGGCCGCTACTTGACATGGAGAGAGCCGACATTGATGCCTCCAATGTGACCGAGCTCCATGTAGCACCGAAATCACTGGACAATTTCACGTAATTGCCACCAGGGATCGCAATTCTCGATCCGTCAGACGACATACCTGGCTGAGACCACCATGCGTCGCCCAATGAAGATTGTTGAGTCCAAGAGACGCCGTAGTTAGAAGATGTGTAGACAGGACCATTGGCCACATCAACCACCATGTAGCGGCCATTGTTCGAAACTGCGGCACCGCGCCAGTCACGCACACCTGGCCCTGCAATGGAAGACCACGTTGCGCCAGAGTCAGTGGAACGCACCAGGGTGGTTCCGAATGCTGCGCCTATCAAAGTGGTGCCATCTCCTGAACCTGCAACTGCAATCCAATCTCTGTTCTGGTCAGTTGCTCGTGTGGTCCATGTTGGAGTTGCCGATACCGAAACAACTCCGATGCCGAATACGTTGATGGCAAGACCAGCGATACCTGCAACAAACGCGAGTGAACGAAGACGATTCATGAGACCACCTCTTTGTATCTGATTGATACATTTAAGCACCGTCGTGGTCGACGGCGCAATTAAGTGATGTCCAGTTCCATACGTAAGGTGGTGTTATGACTGCGAAAAAGAAACCACTTCCTTATTCGCGGCCTCGCCTTACAAAATCTGAAGGCGAAATTGCCTTGATGAAGGCTGCATACGAACTGATGAGCGAAAAAGATGTTGCCGATGTGACAACAACTGACATCGCCGAAAGAGCCGGATTGAATCGTGCTCATATCTCTCGCTATTTCGCAACTCGAAATGAACTGCTGTCGGCGGCAATTGAATACGACTTCTTTGAGAGGTTCAATCAAGTAATTGAAGCCCGAAAGTCGGACCCGACCAATCAATATGATCTGTTCGGCGCCGAGGCAGCCAAACTTCGACTACGAAACAAAGTGGTGGCATATCTCATTTCTGTGGGCGTACCACAATCTCGATTTCACGAATCTCAACGGTTCCTGACCGAACGAATTCAATCGTTCATGGATAACGACAACCTCTCACAGCGCACCAACCGGGTTCTTGCTCATGTGAGCAGTTACATCATGATGGGCTACCAGGCGTTCTCTGAACTGCAAGAAACGACCGAACAAGATCGAGCAGATATGTACCTTCTCATGTCCATCATTTCCGAACACGCAGCACCTATGGAAAAAGAACTGGGCTGGAACAAGTAGCTACAGAGTAACCATCACTCGATGAGCGATGTGCCGCGAAGAAGTTCCGACACGCAATTCCACGTCGCCGGTCCACTGTGTCCAATGGGAATTTTCTAGATCCCACGTGCGATAGGCGTTGGGGTCGAGTGCAACAACAATGGTTGACGAACTGCCCGCATTCACTTCAACGCGTGCGTATCCGACCAATTTTTGATCAGGTTCATCGTGAGCGAGGCCGGCGCGATTCATTTTGTGTGCATACACCTGCACAACCTGCACACCGTTTCGATGTGAGTCATTTTGAACTTCTGCCTCGATAGTGAATGCGTTGTGCGCATTCGCTCGAGTGATGTGCACATGTGCGTATCCCAATCCGAACCCGAACGGGAAGAGTGGTTCACGACCCACTGTGTCAAACCATCGATATCCGATGAGACGACCTTCCAAATACTTCGCGGTGTTGTTTCGACCCGGATGATGTTCGAATGCGGGAGTGTCTTCGAGTTGGCGCGGCAAAGTGACCGGTAATCGCCCGCTGGGCTCAACATCACCGAGCAACACATCCATTAATGCATCACCCATTTCTTGTCCGGGGAACCAGGCATAGATCACTGCATCAACTTCATCAAGCCACGGCATCGCCACCGGCGAACCTGCATTGATCACCACGATTGTTTGCTTGCTGACCTTTGCCACTTCAGAGATGAGTCGATCTTGATCACCTGGCAATGCGATGGTGTCGCGGTCCCAGCCTTCGCTCTCCCAATCGTCATTCGTGCCAACTACCACTACCGAAACATCACATCGAGCCGCGATATCAGCAGCCTCGGACACTTGATCACCGGTGATGGGAGCCATCGCGCCGATATTGATACCGGAAATGGCACCGCGCGTCGGATTATGCCGTTGTTCAATCACCATGCGATATGCATGACCGGCTTGCAAGGTGCTCACCGCGGTGACCTCGGGCTTACCCATGCCAAAGAATGAACCGCTGGCAGTGACATTGCTGTTGTCAATTAGCACTTGGCCATCAATGGTCCACACTGCGTCGCCAACCGATTCGGTGCTGAATGACCACTCACCATCAATATCTGGAGTGAAGTCAAAGACAAAGCGCGCGCCGTACCCCAAGGCATTTCCGCGGCGACCCAACGGATCACCAAACCAAATAATTCGAAAATTCTCAATGTCCTGCGTCTTTCCTGGCACTGCTGCGGGGTCATCGAGCAAAGACGATTCTTCAAAGAAATCAACAGTTGCGTTTGATACATATCGTGTATTGAGTGCGGGCAACTTCTTGTTGATATTGCATCCTGGTGCATATTCGATAGAAACGGACTGCCCGATACGTTGTTCCATTGCGTCACGCGGTTGAGAAATTCGCGTGGCAGTTACATGGGCACTGCCACCACCCATGATCATTGCTTCATCAGCATTGGGACCAATAAGTGCAACAGAGCGCGTGGACTCTGTTGCTAGTGGAAGAGCGTTGTTTTCATTCTTCAGCAACACCATGCATGCCGCCGACGATTCGCGAAGAATTGCAATATCACCAGCATCATTGCGAGTGGTTTCCTCGCCGGCAGCAACAGTGAGACCGCCAGTGCGGTGCATCAGCATGAGCACGTTGCGTGCACGTTCGCGAATAGTTTCAGGCGACACATCGCCTGCGTACACGGCATCAAGAAGTTTTTGTCCCCGATGTAATGGTGGACCGGGCATTTCAAGATCGAGTCCAGCGTTTGCACCTTCAACGGTGGAATGCAGTCCAAACCAGTCGCTGATGACAGCGCCATCGAATCCCCATTCGTCGCGCAACACTTCAGTGAGCAGCCAGCGCGAATCGGCCGTATATGGACCGTTGATGCGGTTGTACGACGACATGATGGACAACGTGTTCGCCTCTTTGACAGCTACTTCAAAGGGGTACAGATACACCTCGCGTAATGTGCGCTCGTCTATTTGGGAGTCGATGGTCATTCGCTCAAACTCCGTGTCATTGCCCACAAAGTGCTTGATACAACTAGCGACGCCTTGCGATTGAACACCCATTACGTACTCATAAGCAGTCATCGCAGTGAGATAGGGGTCCTCGCTCATGCATTCAAAGTTGCGACCACCAATAGGCGTGCGGTGAAGATTCACCGTGGGTGCAAGATGCACGCGGGCGCCCTTGGCCACTACTTCTCTTCCCAACAGTTCGCCGATGCGGCGCTGCAGTTCCCTGTTCCACGTAGCTGCGATGGCGGTACCGCACGGAACATTCATCGATGCCGGACCATCAAAGTGCGCGCCGCGAACACCCGCCGGACCATCGCTCACTTTCATGCGCTCGAGGCCCACCCTCTGAACTGGCTCCGTGAACCACATGTTGCGGCCGGCCAGCAATGTGACCTGCTCTTCCAGGGTTAATTGGTCTAAGAGGTCATCAACTGGGTTGCTCACATCGCTGATTCTCCCATGCTTCCGTAGGCTGATGGGGTGTCGAAGTTGTTTTCCTTCCCCAACCCCGCCAATGACACCTCGGCGCGCATTGTTGCTGCCGGCGTCGTCACCATGTCCGTTATTTTCCTCATCACAGGCAACGGGTTTCTTCTTATTCCCCTCACCTACGGATTCGCAGCCCGCGTCGCCAGCGGCCCAACTTTGAGCCCCCTTGGCCAGCTGTCAGTTCGGGTGCTCACACCGCTCATCAAAACGGAACACAAAATGGTGCCAGGGCCACCAAAGCGATTCGCCCAAACCATTGGACTTGTATTTACTGCAACGGCAAGCGTGTTGTTTCTGACCGACAACACAACGGCAGCAAAAATTGTGATGACCATGCTCGTTGCGGCTGCAAGCCTTGAAGCATTCTTCGGATTTTGTTTGGGATGCAAAATGTTTGCCATCCTTATGCGCCTTGGTCTCATCCCCGAAGAGGTCTGCGCCGAGTGCAACGACATCTCACTTCGCATTCGTAACGCAGCGCAGTAGTTCTTCCCATGACCGATTCCACTGAGATCTTGAATGAGGCTGCGTCTCGTCGCACCTTTGCCATCATTTCTCACCCTGACGCGGGCAAAACCACGCTCACCGAGAAATTCTTGCTGTATGCCGGCGCCATTCAAACGGGCGGAGCAGTAAAAGCCCGCGGTGATCGTCGTTCGGCTACATCCGACTGGATGGAAATGGAAAAGCAGCGAGGCATTTCAATTTCATCCACGGTGCTGCAATTTCCATATCGGGACTGCGTATTCAATTTGCTGGACACACCTGGCCACCGAGACTTCTCCGAAGACACGTACCGAGTGTTGTCGGCCGTTGACGCAGTCATCATGGTGCTTGACACCGCAAAAGGTATTGAGCCTCAAACACTGAAATTGTTCGAGGTGTGTCGAGCACAAAATCTTCCCGTCATCACTTTTTTCAACAAGTACGACCGTCCTGGCCGTGACCCACTGGAATTGCTCGACGAAGTAGAGCAACAAATCGGTTTACGTCCGACACCGGTGACATGGCCCGTCGGTCAATCAGGAGATTTTCGTGGCGTCATCGACCGACGTACCGGAGACTTCATTCGCTTCACACGTGTCGCACGAGGCTCATCTATTGCACCAGAGGAAGTGGTGCCAGCAGATCAAGCTGCACAAGAAGAAGGTGCTGCATGGAAGACCGCGCTTGATGGGTGTGGTCTTCTTGACGCGATTGG
The DNA here is from genome assembly GCA_964432845.1 of uncultured Bifidobacterium sp. GTDB lineage: Bacteria > Actinomycetota > Acidimicrobiia > Acidimicrobiales > Ilumatobacteraceae > UBA2093. Next base: position 59,799 of record CAYSPE010000002.1, on the reverse strand, counting down.
TGCCGATGTTGACGTTGAAAGTTTTCTTGCTGGCGAGAGCACGCCAGTGTTTGTGGGCTCTGCCATCACCAACTTCGGCGTGCAGATGTTGCTTGATGCCGTCGTTGACATGGCACCAGCACCAATGGAGCGCTACGACGTCAACGACACTCCACGCGCATTAGATGACGAGTTCGCCGCCTTCATCTTCAAGATTCAGGCAAACATGGACCCGAACCACAGAGACCGAATTGCATTCGCGCGTATCTGTTCCGGAAAATTTGAGCGCGGCATGGACGTAGATTGCGCACGAACGGGCAAGAACGTGGGTACTAAGTACGCCACCACAGCCTTTGGTTCTGAACGCGAGACGATTGAAGAGGCATACCCCGGCGACGTCATCGGAATCATCAACACTTCCGGACTGCAAATTGGCGACACTTTGCATGCCGGAAAAACAGTGGAGTTCCCACAGCTTCCACGCTTCGCCCCCGAAGTTTTTGCCACCGCGCGACCACTCGATTCGTCGAAATTCAAGCAATATCGTCGCGGTCTGCAGCAACTTGATGAAGAAGGTGTGGTGCAGGTGTTGCGCGATCCCGACATGGGTGACGCAGACCCCATCTTGGCGGCAGTGGGTCAATTGCAATTTGAAGTACTGGCGCATCGATTAGCTCATGAGTTCAATGCACCCACCGAAATCTTGAACACCGACTATCAAGCCATTCGTATCACCGACAAAGAATCTGCACCACGATTGCGTGAGATCGGTGGCATCCGTATTCTTCGTCGCAGTGATGACGCATTGGTTGCCTTGTTCCAAAGCAAATACCGACTGCAACGACTAGAACAAGACGAACCCGCACTCACCCTCATCCCAATTCTGGCTGGGAGCAGGGATTAGCAATGATCCTCATTGACGCAGAAGGCCTCACCGCCTCGCGTCCGGGACGTGCACTTTTCACCAACGTCTCGGTCACCGTGAGTACGGGCGATCGCCTCGGTGTTGTCGGACTCAACGGGTGCGGCAAGAGCACTCTGCTTCGTCTCTTGTCTGGTGAAAACGAACCTGATTCCGGTGTCGTACGTCGCGGACGTAACGCGCGCATAGGCGTCCTTCCACAATTGCCAGTTCTTCCTGCTGGCACTGTGCGCGATGCCGTAGGCGGTGGATGGCAAGGCGAGGCGATGCTCGACAAGTTGGGCATGGGTGCCATGGTTGAATCGGACACGCGGGAATTGTCCGGTGGTCAGGCAAAACGAGTTGCGCTCGCGCAATTGTTGGCTGGTGAGTGGGATTGTTTGATTCTCGATGAACCCACCAACCACCTCGACTTAGACGCCATCAGTTTTCTGGAAGACACCTTGGCCAAATTCACTGGCGGGCTCATCATGGTCACGCACGACCGTCATGTTCTCGACAAAGTCACCACGCGCGTACTCGAACTTGATCGTGGAAACGGATACGTGCACGTTCCGCAAGGAATCAATGCTGGTTCTGGATACGCCGCGTATCTTGCTGCTCGCGCAGAACGTGAAGAGAACGCAGCCACTGCTGAACAGGTGCGAAAGAATGCAGCGAAGAAAGAGTTGGCGTGGTTACGTCGCGGCGCACCTGCACGAACTGCAAAACCAAAAGCGCGAATTGCTGCCGCAGAAGCATTAATCGCTCAGCGGCCAGATGCTCCCGCACGAGAGGGTGCGTTGGGACTCGACCTAGGTAGCAAGAGATTGGGTTCAAAGGGAATTGAATTTCACGGCGTGGGGTTCACTTGGCCCGACGGTCATGAAGTGCTGCGGCCTTTCAACCATGCACTCGAACCTGGCGATCGATTGGGAATTGTTGGGCCAAATGGCGCAGGTAAATCGACTCTTCTCGACATGATTGCGGGCCGTCTCACTCCCACCGTTGGAACCATCGACATCGGTCGCACGGTGCAGGTGGGTTACTACGACCAACTTGGACGTGACCTCAATCTGTCGCAACGCGTTCGCGATGCAGTGGCAGGCGACAAAGGTGCTCCAAGTGTTGAAGATCTCAACTTGATGAAGCGATTCTGGTTCGACGGTGATGCGCAATTTGCCCCTATCGGCACATTGTCTGGAGGCGAGCGACGACGCTTGCAGTTGCTGCTTACTTTGATCGAACAACCAAACGTGCTGTTGCTTGACGAGCCCACCAACGACCTTGACCTTGATACGTTGCGCGCACTTGAGGATTATCTCGATGATTGGCCCGGAATTGTGGTGGTTGTCAGCCACGACCGCGCATTCATTGATCGCACAGTGGAGGAGATTTTCGCGCTCGACGGAGATGGCGGCGCATCACTATTGGTGGGCGGAGTAGATACGTGGCTCAAGCAACGCACTGCGCGCCCCGCAACGCAGCGCGCCATGCCTGCACAACGCACCGGAGCACAAAAAGCGGCAGCATCGCCGAGTGCTGCGCCGAAAGTAAAGACAAAACGAAGCCCCAGTACCTTGAATCGACTCATTGGCAACAACGAGAAAGACCAGGAAAAGCGCAACAAACGCAAAGCCGACTTGGAAGATTCCATTGCGAAAGCCGGAAGCGACCATGAAAAGTTGGCTGCACTTGCACAATCTTTGGCCGAAGTACAGGCAGAGATTGACCGCCTAGAGGATGAATGGCTCGAGCTCACCACCGAGTTGGAAAGTTAAGCCAAGAACGACGCCAAGTCGGCCGCAGTGATTCCGGTTAAAGAACTACGACGGATCATGCGCCCATCCACATCGTGTCGCATTGGTACATCCACCACATGAGGGACCGCAAGAACCGTGGCACCCGCGGCCAGTGCAGACGCGACACCTGTTGGTGAATCCTCAATAGCAACGCATCGAGTGATATCAACGCCCAACCGCTCGGCAGCCAACAAGTACGGGTCGGGGTGAGGTTTTCCGCGTTCCACATCATCACCCACCACCGACGCATCGAACGCACCCGATGGCAACGCATTAATCACTTCTGTTGCGAACCGACGCCACGACATAGTGACTAATGCTGTGGGAATTCTTGCTTCTCGTACGTCTGCCAAGAGTTCACGAGCTCCTGGTCGCCATGGAACTTCACGCTTTAAGTTCTGCACCACACTGTCGAGCAGTTTTTCGACAATTTCATGCGGAGTGAGTCTTACTCCCCCGTGCTTGATCATGTAGCGGCCCGAATCAAGCAGATCAAAACCCACGAGCGCACGGGCGTGGTCATCGCTCCAGGATTCTCCGTGTTGGGCAACCACTTCATATTCCGCGGCAAACCAATACGGTTCTGTGTCAACAATGGTGCCATCCATGTCCCAGAGCACGGCTTGCAATTGGTTCGTCACGGCATTTGGCACCTGATTGACGATACTTCTCGCCATACTGGAAAGCCGTGAGCAGCATCGTGGTTTCTGATTTGGCCTATTCGCCACCTGGTGCAGACCAGCTTTTCTTCGACGTGAGTTTTGGAGTGAGCCCCGGCGAACACGCAGCCATTGTGGGCCCAAACGGAGTGGGCAAGAGCACCATTCTGAAAATTCTCACAGGTCAATACGAGCCTGACGACGGTGATTACAACATTGGTGGCACTTTCTTGAAGATGACACAAGATGTGGGCATGTCGTCGCCTGATGATGCATTGCGTGACATGTTGATTGAAGTAGCTCCACCTGCGTTGCGCGCAGCAGGCAAAACCTTGTTTGCGGCAGAAAAGGCGATGATGTCTGGTGAGGACGACGGCATGAAATATGCCGAAGCGCTTGGCGACTGGGGCGATCTTGGCGGATATGAGCTAGAGGCACAGTGGGCAGCGGCCGCACAACGAAGCGTGAAAACACCTGTCACGGACTTTGCATCACGATTAGTGCGCGAACTCTCGGGTGGTGAACGTAAGCGTTTGGTTCTTGATTTATTGTTGAATTCCGGAGCCGACGTACTGTTCTTGGACGAGCCCGATAACTACCTCGATATTCCTACGCGCAATTGGCTTGAAGAATCCATTAAGGCATGCAAATCCACCATTCTCATGGTGAGTCACGACCGCACACTCTTAGAACGCGTGGCCACAAAGATCATTGCCGTTGAAGGAAGTGGCTGTTGGGTGCACGGCGGCTCGTATGCCACCTTCCCCGAGGCACGCCAGAAGCGCCAAGAGCTCATGGGCGATGATCTGAAGCGATGGAACGATGAAGAACGGCGCTTGTTCCATCACATGAAAATCATGAAGCAGCGCGCTGCACAAAACTTCAAGAACGCCACCAAGGCCAACGGTGCCGAAACCAGATGGGAAAAGTTTGTAAAGGCTGGACCTCCTCCACCGCCAGTTGCTGACCAGCAGATTTATGTTCGATTCACTGGCGCCGACTCTGCACGTCGCGTTGTGAAGTTTGAAAATGTGTCAGTAGACGAGCTATTCAGGCCATTTTCTGACGAAGTGCACTTTGGTGAACGTGTGGGCCTCATCGGACCTAACGGAACAGGGAAAACGCACTTGTTGAACGCCCTCAACGGAGTTGCCAACAACCAAGTGGGAACCATCACATTTGGTCCGCGTACGTCGGTGGGCATGTTCAACCAAATCAACGACCGTCCCGAATACAACGGCCGCGAATGCATCGACATTGTGCGCGACCGACTCACTGACGAACAAAAATCTATGGCCGCCCTCGCTCGGTACGGCCTTCGCAACAACGCACGCCAAGAATTTCAAACTTTGTCGGGTGGCCAAAAGGCGCGACTAGAGATTCTTAGTTTGGAACTTGAGGGACACAATGTGTTGCTACTTGATGAGCCCACAGACAACCTTGACATCGAATCTTCAGAAGCGCTCGAACAGGCGCTAGATGGATTTGAAGGCACCGTCATCGCGGTGAGTCACGACCGCACCTTCTTGCAACGATTCACTCGGTTCATCATGATCACCGATGAGGGTGATGTATACGAGATACCTGATTACGAGCTCGCGCTGGAAGGCTTGTCTCGGCCCGACACTTTGTCAACCTTGCGACTTGCCAAACCGTTGACCGGCGAATAATTACCGTGCAATGAGGTAGAGCACGGGCAATACCGTGCTCACTAATGCGGCCATGGCGACAAACGACTGCGACACTTTGCCGCTGACATGTTCACCCAACACATCTTTTCGGCGTGCTAACAGAAGAATCATCACAATCAACGGTGGTGCGGCAAGCCCGTTCAACATGGCGCTCCAGTACAGCGCACGAACCGGATTAAGGCCGGAGAAATTCATGATCAGGCCCAGCAACATGGAACCCACAATCACCAAATAAAACGCCTTGGCTTGCGACATTTTCAAACTAAGGCCTTCACGCCAATCAAACGTTTCTGCAATCGCATATGACGTTGACCCAGCAAGGACAGGAACAGCCAATAATCCAACGCCCATGATGCCCAACGTGAAGAGCAATTTGGCAAGAGATCCGGCAAGTGGCTCCAATGCCTGAGCCGCTTGTTCGGCGGTTCCGATTTGAGTGATGCCGTTCTTACCGAGCGTTGCTGCCGAAGCAACCATGATGGCAAACATAACGAAGACGCCAGACGTCATTCCGGCGAACACATCGCCCCGCATGGCCTGAATGTGCGTTGACCCTTCCGCAAATTTTCCGGGGTGATCAGCCCGCTCCTCCACTTCTTCTGCCGTTTGCCAGAAGAACAAGTACGGGGAAATGGTGGTGCCAAAGAGCGCAATCATTGCCGCAAGTTGGGCGCGGCTAAATCGAACATGCGGCACGAGCAGACCGTTCAATACATCAAACCAACTGACATTCACGATGAACAGCATCACGATGTACGACAACAACGAAATGCACAACCACCGAAGCACCTTGGCGTACTGGTGATACGGAATGAAGACCTCCAAGGCCGTCATGACAGCTGCATACAAAATCACCAGAAGCGTCTGAGGGACAGGAATCAGTAATCGTGTTGCCGCCGCCATAGACCCCAGGTCTGCGCCGATGTTGAACGAGTTTGCGCCCACCACCAACACAAGCGCCACGTACAACACCCACTTCGGGAAATAAGTCTTAATGAGCCGTGCGAGCCCTTGCCCTGAAAACAATCCGAGTCGCGCCGTTGCTTCTTGCACTGCTGCAGCCATTGGCAATGCGGCCACGGTGGTCCACAGCATGCCAAACCCAAAGGCCGCTCCGACCTGCGAATAGGTGCCGATGCCCGACGGATCATCATCGGCGGCTCCGGTGATGAGACCAGGACCCACGCGTTGAAAATATCCACGACCGCCGAAATGATGTCGATGTGGATGATGCTCTCGCGCCATTCCCCCATCGTTTCACGAAATCAGATCAACTGTGAAGACAGCAGGACGAATGTGACACGATGAATGCATGAAAGCTGCGGTGTATTACAAAACTGGCGGACCAGAGGTCCTTCAATACGAAGAGGTCGCCGACCCGGTTTTGCGAAAGGGCGGCATCCTCATTGATGTAGCAGCGATCGGAATTCAAGGTGGCGACACACTGAATCGCGGTGGTGGAGCACTTGCCACTCATCCACACATCGTGGGATATCAAGCGAGCGGCACTGTTCGCGAACTCGGCGAAGGCGTTACGTCATTCTCCGTTGGACAACCAGTGGTGGCAACCATGGCATACGGTTCTCATGCATCAATGGTGAGCGTGCCAGCAACTTCAGCATGGGCCATCCCCGAGGGCATGAGTTTTGAAACCGCTGCTGGAATACCCATTGAATTTGGTACTGCGCACGACTGCTTGTTTGAATTCGGTCGACTCAAGGCAGGTGAGACTGTTCTCATTCAGGCTGGCGCTAGCGGTGTTGGCCTTGCAGCCATCCAATTAGCTGAAGCAGCCGGGGCCACCGTTATTGCGACCGCGTCAAGCGACGACCGCCTTGATCGCCTCAAAGATTTCGGCCTGCACCATGGAATTAACTACGCAGTCAAAAATGTTGCGGCCGAGGTGATGGCCATTACCAACAATCGCGGTGTCGACCTAGTGGTTGATTCTGTTGGTGGCCCAACGCTGGAAGGAAGCATCGCGTCGCTTGCGTACCGTGGTCGCGTGAGTTGGGTGGGCAATGCTGGTCGCGACGCCAATCCACCAGCAGTCAATGGCTTGATGGGAAAGAACGCCTCTATCAATGGTGTTTTCCTGGGTGCCGAAATGGCGATGAACCCACAACGCACACACCCCATGATTGCCGACCTCATGGAACGCGTATCCACTGGCAACCTCACGGTTCAACTTGACAAAACATTCCCATTGAGCGACGCCGCAGGCGCGCACGAATACATCGAAAGCCGCAAGGCGTTCGGACGAGTGCTCCTGATTCCGTAATTTACGGACGAGGAGAAATTTTGTCGAAGGCTGGCTTCACCAACACGGTGTAACCATCGGTCTTTGACGTATCAAACAACAATGAGCATGCAGCATCGCTCTGCATTGATTGCAATGCGACGTGGAAGTCCGCTGGATCTGCGTATTGGTTGTAACAGTTGATGTTGTATTTGCGTCCGTCACCAATAATGGTGCCCTCAACGTCGAACCAAGTACCGACACGTCCACCAGCATTCTCAATGTGAGATATCCCAGCTAACAGCGCGGCTTTCAATTCGTCAACGGACACTCCATCAAGTACCCGCCATGCCGAGACCGACACAAACGGCTTTGTCCCTTGTAATTGTGCACTGACCGGGCCAGTGGATACATCGGACATGGGGAGACCACATGTGATGAATGTTTCGGCCATTCCGGCGGCTTTGTGCACGTGCTTTTCCTGGAAGTCTTTCCGTGTTTCCATTTCAACAAATGATTTGCGCGATGGATACCGAACGGTGCCAATACGTTCCCACGCTGGCGATTGAGCGCCAACTTGCTCCACAACATCGCCAAAGAACACAGGGTCGGCGCCGAACTTATTCAGTACTTCGGTGGGGTTGTACAAATCATCAGCTTCTTTGCCAGAGATAGCGGGAGCATCGTCACTTGCGTAGTCAGCTACTTCTTTGTAACGCATGAAGTTCAACATGAAGATGTCGCCGTCTTCTTCAGGCGGAGTCATGAACATGCGTGCGCCGTAGTCGGTGTCAATACGGCCGTACTTGTGTTTTACACCCGACTTGGGAATTCCTTGTTCCATATTGCTCATCGCTCTCTCCCCTATTGACGTGACATTTCAGTGCGAGCTTCTGCGTCGCGAGAACGCTGCGAGGCCTGAATCACTACTTCGTGGAGCACTCCGGTGTATGCGTATGGCGCTTCGTATCGGGTGCTCACCGCGGAACCGTGGTCGTATCCCACGCTTGGCCCGATGGACGACATCATTCCCATATAAAACGGCACTTCTACATGTGCCACCGGTACCCCATCAATTGACAAATCAATCGTGCCGCGACGCTTGTCGCCGCGACGCAATTCTGCGGTTACTTGAAGATCGCCGTTTGGCAACTCACCTTCTGATTCCAACAATGTATGGTCACCAAAAGCGTTGTAGTCGTACATGAGTTTGTTGTTCTGAATAAAGAACGACACGCCAGAGTTCGTAGTGCCAGTCGCAAACAGAACACCTTCATTTCCCTTTTGGTGTGTGATGCTCGCGGTCATGATGGAGTGACGACCACCAAGTGGCGCCGAAGCCTGACCGGGCATTGGCGACATGGGAGGTCGGTACACATACCGACGATCTTCTGGGTGTGGCGAATGCTTGCGGAATCGTGCGCCGAATAGTTCTACACCGCGGTCATCAAGCGGCAATACACCATGCTTTTCCGCTTGTTCCCACCAATGGCCAATCATTTCGGCCAACTTTTCTGGTTCCGATTCAGCAAGGTCATTCAATTCAGATCGATCGATGGAGAGGTGATACAACTCCCACTTCTCGTCTTCATAATTCACACCTGGCTGATGCTTTAACACTGCTTTCCAATCATCAACAACGATTGCCAAACTGCCCATGTTCTCGAAGTACTGAACGCGATTGGTGGCCGGAGCATTTGGGTCAGCAATTGCAGACTTAAAGGAATGTCCAGTGATGGGCATTTGTTCATAGCCCTTCAATTCCGTAGGGACCGTGATTCCCAAAATGTCATACACCGTTGCGACGATGTCAGACACGAACACGAACTGATCGCGCTTCGTCCCCTTTTGATCGTCCGGAGTTCCATTGGGGTAATGGAAGATCATGGGTACGTGCACGCCGCCTTCGTGGGTGTTCTGCTTGTACCACCGGAACGGAGTATTGCCGCACTGTGCCCATCCCCATGGATAATTGCAGTGACTATTTGGGCCGCCAATTTCTTCAATGTTCTTTATTGCCTCATCAGGCATCTCAATGATTCCGTTGAAGAACTTCATTTCATGCATCACACCAAAAGGTCCGCCCTCCTGTGAGGCACCGTTGTCTGCGTGCAAGACAAGAATGGTGTTGTCCAATTGACCAATCTTGCGAAGACCCTCCACCAAACGACCAATCTGCTTATCGGTGTGATCAAGAAATGCAGCAAACGCTTCTTGCATGCGGCATGCCAAACGCTTTTCGTTTTCGGTGAGTTCGTCCCATGGCTTGACACCAGGGTTATGAGGGGCAAGAGGAGTTCCAGTTGGAATGACACCAGTGTCCAATTGCTTCTTGTACCAACGCTCGCGGATGACATCCCACCCTTCGTCGTATTTGCCCTTGTACTTCTCTAAGTACGACTTCGGAGCTTGGTGAGGAGCATGAGTTGCACCAAAAGCGATGTACCCCATGAAAGGGCGATCGGGACGAACGCCCTTGTAGTCAGAAACGATGCGCAACGTTTGATCGATGAGATCTTCAGACAAGTGATATTCACCGTTGGCAGGAATTGGTGGTTCGACGTGATGGTTGTCAATCACCAATTCTGGATGGAATTGATCGGTCTCTCCATCGAGGAATCCGTAAAAGCGGTTAAAGCCGCGCGCAAGCGGCCACTGATCAAATGGACCAGCAGCCGATGCTTGTTCCATTGGAGCAAGGTGCCATTTGCCGATTGCAAACGTGCCGTACCCCTCGTTGCCGAGTACCTCACCCACGGTGGCCGCATGGTTGGAGATGTGCCCCAACTGGTTGGGATAGCCAGTGACAAAGTTTGAGATGGAGCGCATGCCGACTGCATGGTTGGATCGACCGGTGAGCAATGCAGCTCGCGTAGGCGAACACAGAGGAGTCACGTGGAAGTTCGTGAATTGCAATCCGTTCTTGGCCAATGCGTCGATGTTTGGCGTATCAATATCGGAGCCAAAGCAGCCGAACTGGGCGAAACCAGTGTCGTCCATCAAAATGAGAATCACATTCGGAGCATCTTCTCCGGGGTGTGCAAACTGCTCAAACGCAGGAGTCGACTCCTTGATGGTGCGCCCGATGGTTCCTTCAAACTTGATCTGCTTTGCCACGATTCCTCCCCGAATTCGTGTGCATATCTTTCCCTATTTCAGGGCCATCTCATGCACCCGTGAAAAATAGAGATTGTTCAGCGAAAAAATGGCGAATGAGGACTATTAAGCATTCTGGTCGCGACGGCGACGGCGAAGCGCTGGGGGCAAGAACAGACCCGAAAAGACAGCGAGAACAATCGGAATACCGATGATCCACGGGGTCACGCTCTTGCCCTTGCTGAAACGGGTCACTGCAATTCCCAAGGTAAAGGTAGATGGGTCACCATTCTTCAACACCGAGTTGACAACGATGCGATGGGCACCTGATGGGGCGTTCTTTGGAATAACAAAAGAAGCATCAACATTTCCCTGTGAATCTGCATGAGCCTGGCCAATTTTTTGCGGCGTTGAGAAGAGCCACGCCTCTACTAATGATTCAGGCTCAAAGCCATCTGCCTTCAAACTGATATGTGAGCCAGGCTTCAAATCAATGGTGCCGGCGGCATCAAGTGGCGTGATGTTTCCCTTGCTATCTAGACCCGCAAATCGTGCCGTACTTCCAGCGAATTTCACCACGACCACATTGTTTTCGCGCGCTACCTGAACATGAGCCAACACGTCGCCACTCTGCACCATGGCCTCCCCAGTCTTCACTTCACCGGGCGCTGGGATAGTAGTTGTGGGTGCAATTGATGTCGATGAGGTTGTTGGTGAGGTTCCCTTTGCGAGGGACGCAGGCACCGATGTTGGAGCAACAGTGGCAACTGCAGACTGTCCTTGAGACGCCACCGAGGTTGAGGTTCGCAGGTCAATGACCAATGAAGGAGGCGACGTTGTCGTAGTAGTAGTCGTCGTAGTAGACGTTGTTGTTGTAGTAGTCGTCGTAGCAGTGGAGTTGTTGGTGACCGCCGTTGCAGAAAAGCTTGGCAAGTCATTACCCGCTACGTCTTGCACCGCATTTGTGTCGTTACCGACTGTGGGATCTGAATAGGCCACTGTCACATACGCGCCCGACCAAATTGGTGTTGACATTGACAGTCGAACTGTCGAGCCCACCACAGTGACCGAAGAAATCGTCATGGATTGTGTATCCGCAACCACCGTGAAGTCGGAGCCACTTGCCGTAGTGGAAGACAATGCTTCATCAATCGTGAGGGTCAACACACTTCCTGCCGCATTGAGCGAAGCCGAAACAAAACTCGGCGCCACCACATCAGGAAGTGAGTAGCGCACAATCACTATTCCCGACCCGCCAGCAGAACCAAATGTTTGACAACCAGCCGGCGCCCCTCCACCACCACTTCCCGTATTAGCGGTGCCTGGTGTCGATGGATTAGCGCCACAGCTTCCAGCGCCACGTCCGCCAATCCCCGATCCGCCATTTTCGATATTTGTGACCACATTCCATCGTCCGCCTCCGCCACCAGCGGCATACCAACGCGAAGTTCCTGTAATGGAATTTTGAAGTCCCGGACCGCCATTTCCGTCGGAAGTGTTACCGCTCAAACCCACTCCGCCTGCACCGCCACCGCCGCCACCAGCAGGACAAGTGCATGACCATTGATTTCCACCGGCACCACCGCTGAATCCCTGTCCATTTGTTCCTGTGCCTGCGACTCCGTCAACGAAGGCACCTCCGCCTCCTGATGCACCGGCGCCACCTGCACCTCCGTTATATGTTCCGCCCTTGCCACCACCGGCTGCAACGATTGCACCGAATGAAGACTGTGCGCCAGCTGTTACCAGCGTCATCGGCGAGTTACGTCCGCCCACACCGCCAGCACCAACGGCAACTGCGATGTTTCCTGAAACCGCGACATTTTGTTGATAGATATATCCGCCAGCTCCGCCACCACCTGCGGCATCGTTTCCTCCACCGCCGCCACCGCCCACAACCAACACGTCCGCAGTAGTGATTCCAACTGGTGGAGTCCACGTATATGAACCCACAGTGGTGAATTGAAGAACGCAGTCATTGCCAACAGTGGTGACTGTTCCTCCCGTTAATGAACCAGGACATGCAACTGCTTGGGCCGGCGATGGTGACGTGGCCATCATCGCAACAAGTGCGACACCAGCAATGCCCATGCGTGCAACTGTTGAAGTAGTTCGGCGACCCAACATGCAGGAAAATTATCAGCAGTCGACGTCTACCCCGTTACCTAGAACACTTTTGGCTAGTTATAACTCATAACTCTTCATGTATGGTGACCTCATGGGCAACACCAGCAACACACGTCAGAGAATCGTGGAGGCTGCCGCCACCCTGATTGAAGAACATGGAGAGTCTGCAGTTCGCATCAAGGACTTGGCTGAACTGGTGGGCGTTACACAACCGTCTTTGTATCACCACTTCGCCAATCGTGAAGCTGTTCTTGAAGCAGCACATCTTCATTTATTCATCGCTAAACAATCACTGCACGTTGCGCAGTTCAATGCGAATACGCACGCATGCACAACGCTGGACGAATTCGTGCAAGTCATCTCAGACTTCTTTGATTTCGCACACACGAGCGCATCACAGCCCATTCGTGAGACGCGCATCACCGTGATGGCTGGAGCTTTACGTAGGCCATCTCTCATGGAAGCAGTGAAAGAGAACCTCGAGTCGCTTGCAACCCAAATGGTGGAGGCCTTGACTTTTGCGCAACAACATCAGTGGATTAGTCAGGAACTTGACCTGGTTGCATTCACGTATTGGTTGATGGGCGAACTCACCACCCTGGTATTTGCAGAATCGACCGGTCGAATAGATCTACGTCCCGCGGTGAGCAATTTAATTCGCTCTGCGGTATCGGCCAACCTTGGCTTGCTCGTGAAAGCGCCTCTATAGATCTAAAAATTAGATGTCATGCTCATGACATCTGGATGTGACTCTGCATCAATCCAATATTCCTGTGCGGGAAATCCCACTTTTTGTTTGCCGTGATTCATGAGGTCAATCACAATTTGTTGACTTCCAGATTCATTGGATCCTTCAAATCGCATCAATAAACCTGTTGATTTCTCAATCCAAAAAACGTTGCGATTGCCATATCGCATCACAGATACGTCTTTGCCCCGCAAAGAATCGTCCCGTAAGTACGCGGAGCCCTCTTTCTGCAAAATGAGCTGTGCATTTTCTGGCTGTTCAGACGCAAGACCCGTAATCACTGCAGCCACTTGGTCGAGACGTCGATTCATATCGGGTTTGCGCACAATGAAATACGGCGCCTTCGCCTTGTACTTCGCCAATTGACCATCGAATGTGGGGCGGCGTTCACCCACAATGTCGCTCATCCACGCAAACTCGGTCAAGGTGGATTGAGGAAGTCCTGTTGATACACGAGCCATTGCCGTGTGTTTCTGCCAATCAATCATGCCAAGCATTTGCAATGTGGCTTGGCCAGGCGCCGTCACAGTATTGACTTGAAACACAGCGCCAGTGTTTTGCAGGTTGAGATACGAAGTTTGCGCCAGTGTTGAAGCTTCATCCTGTGTGAGAGCACGTTCTGATGCTTTTCCAGCAGAACCACCGCAAGCTGAGGCGAGCAATACGAATACGCCGACACAAACACCAATGCACACGCTTCTTTGCTTCATTGTTATGGCACCGCAATTGTTTTGATGTTGGGGAACACGGGGGAAGAAACAACAGGCCCAAACGGGGCTGTTGTTGGATTCTCAAGAGTGGGTTGTGGACCAGGTTTTTCTACATTCTGAAAATTGGGCCCGGGTGGCGCAACGGGAAGCGCAAATAGTCCTGACGAAGCAGTGGCAACCTTTCCGCATTGCATCACGCTCTCAATGTCCTTTGGCCATGACGACGTAAAGACATTACGCGAGAAGCAATTCTGATTCCCGCCAGAAGTTCCCACTGAATACACCAAGTCGGTTCCGTTTTTCTCCAAAATGTTTTCCGTCACCACATTGTTCACGGGTTCGAATTCGTTGAATGTCAGCACAATGATTCCTGCACCCGCATGGTTGGTAACTCTGTTCTTCATCACAGTGTTCTTGGTTCCGCCACCTATGGCGATCCCCGCTGCAAAAAATCCTTTCGGAATTTTGGGGGCGTTTGGATTGTCGTTGTTGTCAACAAAATTTCCTGCCACCACGGTTTCTTCTTGTGGTGACAGTTGTTCTGCCTTTTGAGAATTAGGTGCGATTCCTAAGCGGTTGTTCCGAAAAACAGAATGAACAACAAAGACCTTGCCCGATGCATTGGTGCCGTAGTACCCAATGGCGTTGTTCTCTGCAATGTTGTTTTGCAGCACAGCGTTGCACGGGCGACATTGACCTACATAGAAGCCGGAGTCCGGATGGCCAGACGCATATGAATTTTCAATAATGCCGTTGCGCGATGCAAACGCATACACCCCGTATAAACCGTTGTTATACGCAGTGACGTGATCGACTCGATATCCATCGATCACTGACCCTTTCTCGGATCCTGCGTATTCCCCCGACCCAGTTGGCAAAACACCGGTGAAGATAACCGCGTTCTGTTGGTACGAATGCAGTGTCATGTTCTGGATAGTGACGCTATTTGCAGTAACGGTGATGCCGTTGGAATATTTCCCGTTGCCGTCAAGAATGACATTGTTTCGATTCATGCCACGGAGAGTGACTCCATCAGTCGACACCTTGACTGCTTCGTTATAGGTTCCGTCAGCAATCAGCACCATGTCGCCCGAATGGGCTTTGTCAACAGCCTGTTGAATAGTGGGCTCGTCACCAGGAACATTTATGACACGGGCCGCACCCGAGTCACTGGCACATGAACTAACTGCAACACCCATTGCAATCACAGCGAGGCAGATTCGGCGAAATGAGCGTCCCATCAACATGACGCTGCCATCGTAGTTATTGGCTATATGCGTAAAAGTATTCCGCTTTTTAGCGTCAGCTCAGAGTTCAGCTAATCGAGCCTTCACCAGCGCCAGCAGCAACTTGGAGTCAACGTTCCAATCGGTGGGCACTTGAATTGTTTTTTTGTTGACTTTGTAGCCGTCTAAACCCTTAGCCACCATGGACAATGCCGATTCGCCCCACGGCGCGAGCAATATGTGCTTGGAGTGGGTGCTCACACCAAACACGTATTGATCGCCCATTTTCAACATGGGTTGATTCCATGCAATGACCAACTCAAGCTTGGGGTACTTCTTCTGAATGACATCGAAGATGTTCTTCACCGTTTTCTTGGTGACTGCATCTGCAGATTTGAGATATTCAGTTAACGAATTGAAACGACGAGTGTTTTCAGAGCCACGGCAATACATGACCAAGGCATTTGCGTGGGCTTGGCTGAAACCATGCTCTTCCCTTAAAAACGCAATTTGCTCAGGGTATTTCGCGTCACCCATGTCCTTCACTAAAGCAATCCAATGATTGATTTTTTGGCCATGTTTTTTTTCAATTGCCGGAAAGAACGATGTGCGATCAGAACTGGAAGCCACGCAAAAAGCATACGAGCCGGAGCCAACGGCCCCGACTCGTATCTATGAAATCTGCTCTATCGATTAGGCATGAAGACGGCGGCGGCTCTTCATCACCAATCCACCGAGAGCCATCAGCATCAGTGCTACCACCAGCATTTGTGATGAATGACTCGATCCGGTGGCTGCAAGAGTTGCAACACTCGCGTTTACAACCTTTCCTTTAACAGCTTTAGCGGTGACATATGCAGTTGAGAAATCTCCTGTTGCAGACAGCGCATAGAAGCCTGCGGGAAGACCAGAAATTCGAACATTGCCAGTCCCGCGTCGCACCTTGAATCGCACGTCATCGTCGGTATTGAGCTTGCCGTCTGCACCAGACCACTTCACTACAAGTTCTGGCGTCTGAATGTCAGGAATTGCAATGGTGGCAGTTCCTGCGGCCGCAAACGTTTCCTTTGCATATGAACCAGCAACAACTGTGGCCACCGACTTCCAATCGTCCGTGCCGTCCGAGTCGAACACCTTCTCAAGCGATGCATCAGAGAGCGTTGGCTCAACAGTCCATGCGCCAGGATCAAGGTTGTCGAACGTGACACTTCCATTTGCGTCCGTTGTTCCCGTCTTGGTTACTCCCAAGGGTCCGACAATGGTTACTTTGACCCCTGCGTAATATGGCTCGCTTGTTGACTTCTTGTCGTCTCGATTCGCATCAATCCACACATGAACCAAAAGGCCACCCTTACCTGCGGCAAGTGCAGGTGGTTGCGTAGTGGCAGTGGTTCCGCTTGCGGAACGCACTGTTGTGGTGGGCGCGACCGTTGTGGTGGGCGCAGCTGTTGTGGTGGGAATACTGATTGAGGTAGTTCCCAATGTTGCGGGGTTACAGCCAGTGAATGTTCCACCACACGCGGAGAGTTGTGATGCGAATTCATCTGAATCCAACTCATTCATGTCGGCAAGAACATCAGCAGCGGGTACACCAGCGGCGCGCTCAAGTTCGTAGTAGTCGCGAGCATTGACGGTTCCACACTTACCGGCCTGCCCATTCGTGCCGTTGAAAATGTCTGCTCCCAGTCCTGTGTTGTTCAGACCTGCCACTTGCGCTGCGTTTCCAGTGAGTGAGTTGCCTGAAACATCGGTGAACGCGATGATGTCGCCCCATTTCTTGTCATTCGCCGGATACGTCTTCGTGGAGTCGTACACATTGGGGTTCGGCTTGCTGGAATACAAGCTTGTGGCCCATAGGTCATGCGCTCCTCCGCCGTGTTTGCTGTTTCCGTTACCCACCGATCGTTGAGCAACAGTGATTCGGACATACGGATTGGTGGTCGCATGAGTGCGATGACAAATGGTTACCTTGTCCGACGGTGGTACTGCATTTACTCGCTGCGCCGTAATGACCACTAGTGAGGCGACCACAGGCAATGAGGCAATAAAGAATTTCTTTACGTTCACACTTTTCCCTTTGGGACAGTCCCGCTGACGTCCCGAAGGAAATTAGGTTAATTAGTTTTTCTAGAAGGAAAGTTTATTAGGGAAATTTTTTCTCAATGAAATATGGGGTTACAGAGCAAACGCACGGAACTTTACGGGCGGGTGGCAAAGTCGCGCCACTCGTTCTCATTCCAATACGAACGAAGCTCTTGGGTCACAAAGTCGCTCGTCCATTGCACCATTTCAAAGAACGGAAACTCCACCGACATCACCTCGGTGAACGCCATGCCATCGAGAAGAAGGGCAGCCTCGGAAATATCGAATTCAATTGCTTCGCCATCTTCGGCCTGGTGCAATCTCATCTGGATCTCCACCAGAGTCTCTGCATCCCATCGACTGGCCATGTTCCCCTCTAGCAATTGGTCAGTCATTATTCCGATGATTTCGCTCAACGCCTTTGCGGCTTCAGGCGGTAACAGAATGATGCGTTTCATTGATGACGACACGTCAGGAACCTACCTCTTTGGATGGCCCGATTGTGCCAGCAAGTAAGGTTTTCCTACCTCTATGTACAAACAATTCTCGCGTATCTCACGCCTAGGCGTATCCGCCGTTTTGGTAGCGATTTTCGCCATCACAACATCCGTCCCTGCAGCGTCAGCCGTCACAGGCAGTGGCACCTTGGCCGATCCGTACTTATTGTCCACCTGTACTGAACTCGCATCCATCGCCTCCACCACCACGGCACTGACCAAGAACTACGCCATGGCCACAGATATCAACTGTGCTGGAACGGCATGGACACCATTGGTGAATGGCAGCACATATTTCACTGGCAGCCTCGATGGACGAAACCACTTCATTGATAATTTGTCGATCACGTGCACTTCTCTGGCCTGCGGCATGTTCAAACGACTTGACGGCGCCACCATCTCAAACATCACCTTTCGGCATTCTGTGGTTACCAATGGTGCCTTCAACTCAACAGGCACTCTCGCAGGGTCGTCATATAAGAATGGGACAACGCAAAATACGGTGACAAACGTGTCCGTCATTGATGGCTTCGTTTCCTCAGCTGGAAACTACGCGGGCGGCCTCTTCGGAGCCGGAGCAGGATTCTGGACAGATGTCTCATTCAACGGAACCGTGACCACTACTGGCAGTTACGCCGGAGGAATAGCCGGAACTTTGATGGACCAAAACTCAACTGAACAAGGATCCATCACACGCGCAACAACTGTTGGATCTATTTCCGCAAATGCATATGTCGGAGGAATTGCGGGCGAGGCAGCTCGTACAAGTTTGAATTCGCTCTATGGAATATTTAATTCCACCAACTATGCAACCATCACTTCCAGCATTTTGCCCTCTACCAATATTGCGTATGCCGGTGGCATCGCTGGAACGGCAACGTCCGTCAATTTTGACGGCAATTTGAACTATGGCTCAGTGACAGCCGCATCTAGCGCGGTTGGTGGAATGTTTGGCATGAATTTTCGAGCTGTCACTATTAGTAATTCGGCGAACTTTGGAAACCTCACGAGCACCAATGCCGGAGGAGTTGGCGGAATGATCGGGTACGTGAACTCAATTAGCGGCACCACAACGATCAAACAAAGTTTCAATGCAGGAAACATCCTGTCCGGAAATATCGCATCTCAAGGTTCGGGCCAGGCAATTGGTGGACTTATTGGCTACGCAGGTTCAACCACCATCGACAACAGTTATAACCGAGGAGTCATCACCAACCAGACTGCCGGCAATGCCTCCCGAGCTGGTGGTCTGTGGGGAAGTGGAAATTCACTCACAACTATTCGTACGTCATATTCCGCAAACACATTTGGAACCAATGTCAACAATGGATTTGCTGGTGAATCAACTGCGTACCCCGTATGCAATAGTTCGTTCTGGGACACCACTATCTCGGGCAAGGCAACATCGGCGTGCGTTGCGACAGGCAAAACAACAACTCAAATGAAGAATGTGGCCACGTACACCACACTGGCAACGGGACTTACTTCGGCGTGGGACTTCGTTAACAATCCCAATTCCGATACAGGCGTCAATGACTATTGGAACATTGACCCTGCAATCAATGATGGTTATCCGTATCTCGTCGGATTGCCAGGCCAACAACGCAATACGGCCCCGACTGTGCAATTCAGAACGATGCCAACTACGTCAAACTTCCGCACATTCACGGTGTATCTCGACGCCACCGCTGGAAACATTGATTGCTACACCTTGAGTAATTCAAACAACGAAGATCTCTCATTTACCAATGTGTCCTCGGCATACATCACACAAGATTCACCCTCTAGTTGCGGCATTGTTGTGACAGCAGACATGACCGGCGGCTCACCTGCAACAGTCACCATCGGAGTTGGTTCAAAATTCTCGGTGTCAGATTCCGGCACCGTACCGCAGGCAACCCTCGCCGGAACCTCCTCGTACCAAATCACAGTCACAGACTCTGGATCCACCACAACAACAATCCCGACAACGACCACTACTGCAGCACCCACAACAACCGCGGCAGCAACCACCACCACTGCAGCACCCACAACAACCGCAGCGGCAACCACCACCACTGCAGCACCCACAACAACCGCGGCAACAACGACCACTTCGTCGAGTGTGGTGGTCAACAACGTTGGCTCAACAACCATTGCCCCCGCAACGTCAACGACGTTGAGCACCATTGCATCACAGACGTATGACGGTGATGCAAAATCTAATGTTGCAGAAGAGATCGTCATCACCGGATCTTCGGGACTTGTCACCATGGGTGACGGCAGCATATTTTCTGTCTCAAAAAATGGAGTTCTTATCTTCAAATTGAGAACTGGCTACATCGGATATGCCTCGGGAGAGTTCACTGCTTCTTTCAAAGTTGCTTCGAAAACAACCAAATGGACGTGTTCAATTCCAAAATTTGTTGTTGGCAAAGTGAACCCGAAACTCAAGCGCACCGCTAATAATTGGTTTCCAAAGAAGATTTATGCACTCCCATCGTCGTGCGCCATGCCGAGCTCGCTGAGAACGGCAATCAAGACCAGAACCATCACACTTTCAGCGGTCGTTCGATTCGTGAAGTGGTGGCCAACCACGGGTAAGCCGACTAACGCTCTGACAGGGGTAAAGATTCCACCCGGCGTTCGACGGCTCACCATCTCTATTGGTTCATAAGACGTGCGCGCGTGAACGAGATATGTGAGGTAACTACCCTCGTCCCACCATGCCGCCACCGACGCTGATGGCAGTGACGTGATTAATGATGGTGGGCGTAAGGAAGAGACGAAGTCGCTGAAGCGCTTCATCAGCTCGGGACTCCCCTGCGCGTTGCAACACATCAAGATCAGAGATGGTGTCTTGCAGTGCATATCCCAACTTCTGATGGGCCTCACGTACTGGCGCCTGATCTACAGGTACCGGCACATCGGCCAGAGCTCCCAAAGTTGCGGCGCGTTCGCGAATGCGATCGGCCTCTGCACCACTCAGTCCCTCTAGCTTCGCGGCCACATCACGGAGTGTTTGCGTCATCTGATTGTGCTCTTCAGCAATGGTCTTGTCGAAGATAGGCAGCACCTGTCGCACCTCTTGAATAAGTGACTGCATCATTGCTGCTGTTGCTACTGCTTTGGGATTGTTGAGAAAAGGCATGATTTCATTGCTGATCGCAATGATGAAACCTTCCAGCAAATCATCGATGGTGGGCACTGTGTTCATGCTGTCATTCCTGGGTATTGCATGAGCTGTGCCATTGCTGGCAACGCGGGCATGCTTGATTGAGTGAGATAAAGAGGCAACAACAACAAGTGCTCTTTGCGCATTCGGCGCGCAACTGACTGATGCACAGGAACCGCAATATTGGCTGTACCAAACAAAGTGAAATATCCAAGTTCTTCTGGAGTGATGTCTAATCCGGTGAGCTTGTTGTAATAAGCGAGGAATCCGCCTTCTTTCTTTGGATAACTCATCACTTGCGTGTTGCTGAGGATGTCCATCAGCACCATCCAACCAAGGTCTTCACGTGGGTCACCTACTCGACTGTTCTCCCAGTCGATGAGCGCAGTGACCTTGCCGTTGCCATACAAGAAGTTCGCTGGGTTGAAGTCTCCGTGCACAATGGACAACTTCATTGCGCGAGGCTTCATACGACGCAACGTAAGAAATGAGTCGAGCAAAATCATCATGGTGGGGTCCCATGCAATTGTTTTGTACTCATTGAGGTAGTACTCGAATGTGGTGTCCATGTATTCATCCCATGAACCGGCCTTTATGCCAACTCCGCGTGGGTCAACCAATGCACCGTTCGGATCAATTGAGGCAATGTCTGCTGAGTGGAGCTCCACCAATACTTCACACAAGTGTTTGATGACGTCCTCTGTTTGATCCTCGTCCGGCCCGCCATTGAACAAGGCAGAGGTTTGCCCACTGCCAGCGGCGCGTTCCAGAATCATGGCCGGTTCACCAAACGGCGCAGCATCAAGTTCGTATCCATAGCTACGACTCACAGGCACAATGGTGCGTGTACGCAATGCCTCAATGAGGTTGTGTTCCACTGCACGACTCGTGTTGAGAATGGCTTCAACTTCTGGCGGGTTCTTGCGAATGATGAGCGGCAATGTCTCTTGCGCACCATGACGTGTGACTTTCACATCGCATTTGAATGTCTCTCGTGAGAATCCTCCAGGAATGGGCTGCAGGTCCTCAATCTCAATGTGCGTAATGTCGGGTTCCACCCGTTTCATCAACGCAAAAATTGCTTCTTCCATTGGTTCCCCCTGACCTTTGGTGTGACCTCAAAGTAGGTCGGGGTGTGACAAATGTCAAACGGCCTTACAGAGTCACCCTCAGCCGTTTCGTTCGAGATTTGTGACCCGACACAATCTCTACATCACGGGGCCTCACATTGAAATGACCAGCAATTGCTCGAACCAACTCCTCGTTAGCAGCCCCTTCAACCGCCGGAGCAGCCAACCGCACTCGATACGCCCCGGTTTCAAGTTCGATGACCTCAGTCTTGCGAGCGTTCGGCACCACCCGCACTTCAATAAACGGCACGCACTCAGCGTAAACCACCCAATGGCGCCCTCGGCAGGGATCGAACCTGCGACCTGCGGTTTAGGAAACCGTCGCTCTATCCACTGAGCTACGAAGGCAATGCGCCCTTCAGGATAGTGGGACATCGAGAAGCCCACAGTGAGAGGTACGTCCGTCTATCTAGACTTGAACAATGTCATCAAATCATCGCCGATACTCATTTCATAAAGCCGCGCTGGCGATTCTTGTCAGCGTTGGTTTGATATCGGTGGCAAGCCCAGTCTCTGCTTCTGGATCATCGGGCAGCTCCGCATCAGTGAAGTCATCGGAGAAGGACGCGAAAGAGCGCGAGGCAGCTGCCAAGCGCGATGAAGAGAAGGCCAAGAAAGCCGAAGAAGAAGCAAAGAAAGCGGAAGCTGAAGCGAAGAAAGCAGAGGCTGAAGCAAAGCATGCCGAAGAAGTCGCTCGAGAAGCCGAGAAGGCGCGAGAGAAGGCAGAAACTGAGGCGTTGAAAGCCGAGAAGCTCGCGAAGTCACTTCAGGAAAAAGCAACGAAAGAAATAGAGCGCGCCCATCTTGAGCAAGAGGCAAAAGACGCAAAGGCTCTCCTCGACGCTGAAAACAAGCGCAAAGACGAAGCTGAAAAAGTACGCAAGGCCCTTGATGATGCGGTACGTGCGGCAAATCAAGCCAAGGACGACGAGGAGAAAACTCGTCGTGACGAACAAGAACTCGAAAAGAAGATGAAGAAAGAGCGTGAGCTGGCAGATGAACTTCGTCGCGTTGAAACTGAACATCGCGCTGCCGCACAGCGCGTAAAAGATGACGAGGAAAAACTTCGCAAACAAGAAGAGAAACTTCGCAAGGATGAAGAAGAAGGTCATGATTCTCAATCCCAGAAGGACGAGCACGAACTTGAGCATCTCGCCAAAGAAGCAAAGGCATACCACGATGCCGAACTTGTTCTTACCGAGAAGAAGAAGCAACTAGAAGAAAAATTGAAACAAGCCGAGGATGAATCCAAGGCGTGCGAGAAAAAAGTTCGCGACGACGCGGAACACGAACACAAATCGGCCGAGAAGGAACGCGAGGCAGACCACCGTGCGCAAGACGAAGAGAAGAAGCTGCACGACTTAGAAAATGAAGTTGAACGCGCTCTCAAGACCTTGAAGAAGGACATTGACGACGACAAGACCGACTCACCTGAATCGAAGCACATTCACGATGAAAATGTGAAGGCTCTTGAGGCCGAAAAGAAGGCAATTGACGCTGAAAAGAAAGCTGAGAAGGCTGAAAAGCGCCTTGAAGACGCACTTTCTCATGAAGCCGACACCGAGGACGAAGTGTCCAAGTACGTGAAGAAAGAGATAGAGGCGGACAAGCGCGAGTCTGATGCAGAGGATCGAATGACCAAAGCGGAAGACAAATCAGATAAGTCGGAAGAAGCTGCATTTGAAGCTGAAAAGACCGCCGAAGACAATCTCTCGCTTCACGAAGAAGAACGTGAAATCGAAAGAACAAAAGAGGAAAACCAAAAACTCCGGGACGATGCAAACAATGCAAATCTGCCGCCAGAACAAAAAGCAGAAATTGACGACGCCAATCACGATGCTGATGAACTTCTCACCAAGTCACAGTCATTAGATACCGAAGTTCAAAAACTTGACGATCTCACCTCTGAACTCGACAAGGCAATTGCCGATGGCGACAAAGACACTGAAGATCTCTTGGCACCTCAAGTTGAAGCAGAGAAGCAGGCGGTAAAGGATCTTGAGACGCAGGTGGAAGACCTCACCACAACAATTACGCACAAATTGAGTGTGATTGAGTCTCAACTCCCCGTGGATTCGCCTATTCGCAACTCCGTGCACGCGATGGGTATCTCCGTAAAGGCACTGGGCGAACAATCCTTGGCCACAGAACGGCTCGTGGTGTCTGAAATTGAAACAGCGGCTCCCACGTCAAAGTCTGCGTCGAAGCAACTGCGAGCATTGAGAGAATTGGTGACGAGCCACCTGCCCAGCACAGGTTCAAGTACTTCAACTCTTGCCATGACTGCACTTCTGTTGCTCGCGATTGGAACTGCACTTCAAGCGCTGCGCCGAAGCCGCGCCGTGCAGTAGGGCGTTATGACTTCTTGAGAAATGTATTGAGAACCGTTTGATTATAAAGACGATTCATTGCCTCTAAATCCCAATCGGACTGGCGCAAGTCCATTGGGGCTCGATTGTTGACGTACCCCATGAACCAAACGGCAATAGTTCGTAAGTCAAATTCGTTGCTAATCCAGCCTTTTTCCTGAGGCCCGCGCAAAATATCTGAGAACGCTTCTGTGTATTGCACTGTCATGTCAGCGAGTTTTGAGGCAAGAGATGGACGTGCCTGAGCACTTCCAAGGACGGCAATTCGTGTACGTCGACGCTGCAGTGCTTCCGGCGAATTCTGCATATTGAAGAACCCAACTATCACCGCAGCAAAATCTTCTGCAGAATCGCACTTTTCAATCGCCGTTCGGAATTCACCAAATGGATGGATTGATGTGCGGTAGAACATTTCGGCATACGCACTGTCAAGCAATCCTTCGCGGTTGCCGAAGTATTTGTAAATAGTTGCTAGCGCGATGCCGGTCTCTGCAACCAAGTCGCGAATACGTAACGCAACTTCCCCACCTTCTTCAACGATGGAGATTGTCTTTTCAACAAGTTGCTGGGCGACGGGTGGACGAGACATCGTTACAAATGTTAGTAAATCGCCTAGTAAGGCAGTGTGTACGTATTCTCGAATTCATCCTGCGTCACTGTTGCAAGATGATCGGTGGTATCTACTACCAATTCTTCTTCGAGAATACGGGTGCGATAGTCCCAACCCTCTGGTAGAGCAAGCTTCTCTTTCAGTGAAAGTAGTGACTCTTCGTTGATTGTCGAATCCACACCAATACATAAAGCCTGCATTACAAACGGCCGGCCCTCAGGATCAACGAGTTCATATACGCGCTTACCGGCATCCCAGAAGAACACCGATCCACGATCAACGTTCTGGATGGTGTACGGACCACGCGGTTTGTCTCCTCCCAGTGGAATTGTGGCGATGCGACGCATTAACAACCCATTGAATTCACGCAAAGTGGGTTCTGCAGTTGCAACCTTCGTGCCGAGCCCATCGAGCACCCAGTAACGAGGTCCGTTGAGCTTGATAAAGATTGCCTCTAGGTCTTTAGCCAATACTTCCTCGGAGAGTGTGGCCCATAATTCTTGAGGACAATCATTGAGCATCTGCGTACCCCACACATCTGCCTCGAGTCCAGACTCCCGCAGATAAGCCGCGAGGATTTCGCCGTAGCGCACGCCACGCATGTTGTCGATGAGACGTTGTTGTGCCATGTGGGAAATCTATGCGAAGTAATCCGTACGCCAATATTCGGAAAGAAATAGGTTGTACTCGTTGAGGTTTTGCCTGCCCAGTTGGCCGTTCCACCTAGATTGTTGGCATGTTCTTAGAGATCGACCGCAGCAATATCCGCGAGCGACGCATGTCGAACGCCACCGTAGAAAATACGACGAATGGTTGCGTCACTTTCAAGATTGAAGAGTTTGCACTCACGTCGAACAATGTCTCATACGCGCTCAGTGGCGACCTTCTTGACTATTGGGGTTTCTTCCCCACCGAACCTGGCTGGGGCCGTTTACCCGCAATGGGAT
Organism: uncultured Bifidobacterium sp.; assembly: GCA_964432845.1. GTDB lineage: Bacteria > Actinomycetota > Acidimicrobiia > Acidimicrobiales > Ilumatobacteraceae > UBA2093. The sequence goes on along the minus strand of CAYSPE010000002.1, from coordinate 33,832 downwards.
TTGGCACTGTTGTGGATTCTCAGCATCCATCTATTCCCGTCGGTGGCCGCTACTTCGGTTTCTTCCCTGTCGGAGATTTTCACACCATCAAAGCTGAGCCCTCAACATCGGGCATCATTGATGTGGGCGACCATCGAGCAAATCACGCAATGGCGTATCGGGGATTCGACAAAGTAAGCGACGAGCATTCTCCAACTGATTACGCCTACCTACTACTTCGGGGTCTGCTGTTTACTTCATTTCTTGCCGAGGATTTTCTATACGACAACGGCATGTTCGGGGCCGGCCAAATTGTTGTCACGAGTGCCTCAAGTAAAACTTCTATTGCGCTTGCACACCGCATTCGTGCTCGAGGAAACACCCACTGCATCGGGCTCACCTCAGCATCCAACGTTGCATTCGTGGAGAAGGTGAATCTCTACGACGAAGTATGTACATATGACGACATTGAATCCCTGGCTGATTGGGCACCCACCATCATTGTCGACATGGCAGGAAACAAGAACGTATTGGCACGGCTTCACGAACACTTCGGCGATTCATTGATGTATTCGTGCGCAATTGGCGGCACACACTGGGAAGAAACCAGCAATGGTGTTGCAATTCCTGGGCCAAAACCCGTGTTCTTTTTTGCTCCCTCGCAGATTGCGAAACGAGGCAAAGACTGGGGCAAAGAAGTGCTCAATGAACGAATCTCTGCCGCACTTGATCGCTTTATTACCGACTCGCAACGCTGGATGAATATTCAGACATCTTCAGGTGCTGACGCAATTGTGAATGTGTATGACCAACTCGTATCAGGAAACGTTCGTCCCGAGGACGGTCACATACTTTCCATGTAAAGAGAGTCGGAATGCCTGACGGTGAAGGGCGAATTCACCGTCAGGCATTCTCGGTCTCTTCTTCCTCTTCGCTCTTGCGCTTGGCAATAAACCACCAAGCCACGAGGAGAAGAAGGAGAACTGTGACGCCAATGAGTGTCACCATCACTACTTGATGAGACGTCAGTGATGGACCACTTGACAGCACAACGTCGACCGTGTCCTGAGGAATCGTGGTAGTGGTTGCACCAACAATCGTTGTGGGCACCGTTGATGGTTCGGGAAGAGTGGATGACACCACTGAGGTAGGAGCAGATGTACCACCAGATGGTGTAGTTACGGACGGAATCGTTGTGGTTGACTTCGATGATCCAGTATTTGACTGTGGTGTGGTTGTAGTTGTCACCACTTGTCGCGGCACGGTTGTAGCGACCGATGGAGTATCGGGCAACTTGGAAACCACCGAGTTCCAATTGGCTGGAATTACAAACTGGGTCATTGAACTTGCGGTGCGATTATTCGCTCCGGTTCCAACTACCAACAGTTTGTACGTGCCTGCTGGCAACGAAGAACTCAACTTGGCCGAAAGGATCAATGCGCCTGAACTTCCAATCGTTCGAGTAGCGAGAACTTTTTGCACTGCTTTTGAATCAATTGTCGCAAGCAAAGTAACTGTTGCCGAACTTCCGACTTTCAGGTTTGAGGCCTTAATTGTCATCACCTTTGATTGAGGCACAAGATCAAGACCAACCTGCACTCCGATTGTGACCACACCTGCTGGCTGCACCACTGGTGTTGGTGTTGGAGTTGGCGCGGGCTTTGAGGGGGTTGGAGTTGGTGTAGGCGTTGGAACAGGCGCAGGCGCTGGCGCTGGCGTAACACCAGTGGTGACACGAGTTACTGCCCATGGGCTTTCACCGACCACCGTGTACACCTTGATGCGAAACGCGTATGACGTACCTTCAGCGAGGTTTGTGAAACTCACAGAGTTTGCGAGTGCAAGTCCAGCATCGTTGAGCGCGGTGCTATGCACCACATCACCACGTGAGGAACCAGCAAATGCAAGCGATTGAGCCGATGCGTCGTACAAATTTGGTCCGATTTGAGTGGCGGTGGTCCATGTGACACCTCCATCGACAGACTTCTCCACGACATAGCCAACAATCTCTGCACCGCCATTGTCTGTTGGTGCAGTCCACTGCAATGTTGCGCCCCCTGTTAATGCAACAGCCGTCACAGACGCAACTGCAGCAGGCGGAGCAACCGGTGACGTGGTGACCCACGTGCTGGCAGCGCCAGTACCGGCCGCATTAGATGCGTACGCACGGAAGACGTACGCCACACCATTTGTGAGGCCGGTAATGGTTGCCGATTGTGTTGGTGCGTTCACCGTGGCAGCAATGCTCCATGTACGACCTCCGTCGACTGACCGTTGCACGGTGTACGACGTGACAGATGAACCGCCATCGTTTATCGGAGCTTGCCATGAAACGGTGACTTGTCGATCGCCAGCGGTTGATGAAATTGCTGTTGGCGCACTTGCCGTGGTGCGCGGTGTTGTGCTGATTGCGGTGGATGGCAATGCACCAGACGTTGCAATGGCACCCGTGTTCGTCACAGCGGCGTTCACACCGAACACTCGGAACGAATACGAAACACCATTGGTGAGTCCGTACACGATGTACCCGGTTGTGACGGGCATTCCAACGGTGGTCCATGTTGCACCGTTGTCAGAAGACTTCTGCACCACGTAGCTCGTCACTGATGCACCGCCGTTGGAAAGCGGTGCATTCCATGTGATAGATGCTTGACCTTCTGCCGGTGTTGCCACCACATTCTGCGGCGCACTTGGCGTTGTGAACGGTACTGCGCTGACAACTTCAGATGCAGCTCCCATTCCCACAGCATTTACTGCACGAACGCGGAACGAATATGGCAAACCATTGGTGAGTCCAGTTGCGCTTGCTGTTAGTCCGTTAACAACCGCAGATGATGAGGTCACCCATGTGACACCACCGTTCAACGTTTCTTCAACTACATATGAAGTGACGGTGGAGCCACCGTTGCTCACTGGAGCCGACCAGGAGAGATTCAATGTTGCGTCTCCTGTAGTGATGGCAAGTGCCAACGGCGCAGAGGCCTTCGAACTTGCAACCACCGACGAAGATGCTGACAAAGATGGGCCCGTACCAGCAGCATTCACAGCAGAAACGCGTACGTAGTACTGGGTTCCATTTTGAAGATTGCTCAACGTTGCTTCCAATGCTGTTGTTGAAAGCGCTGTCACCCAGTTCGTATTGTCGAGCGACTTCTCCACCACGTAACCAGTAATGACTGCGCCACCATTAGAGACAGGAGCGGTCCACGAAATGGTTGCTGATCGATCACCAGCGGTCACCACCACAGTTGATGGTGCACCTGCAACAGTTGACGGAGTCACAATGACCGGGGTTGATGGCACACCATCACCCACTGCGTTCACAGCGAGGACGCGCACATATGAGGACACCCCATTAGTGAGTCCGGTCAGTACGTGACTTGTCGTTGAAGTTGAGGCCACGCGTGTCCATGGACCCGCCAATGACGTTGCAATTTCCACTTCATAACCAGTGACCACTGCACCACCATTTGTTACTGGAGCGGTCCATGAAATGGTTGCTTGCGCATTACCAGCTGTTCCGCTCAATGATGTTGGAGCACCGGGCGTTGAGGCCGGCGTTACGGAGGACGACGTTGCGGATGCCCCATTGCCTGCTGCGTTCACCGGAATCACGCGAATAACGACGGGAGCACCATTTGTGAGCCCTGTGACTACTGCGGTTGTGCCAGATACCAGCGTGTCCGAGCTGAATGTTGTTCCACCGTCAGACGATGAGGCCACCTTGTATCCCGTAACAATTGCTCCGCCATTTGATGACGGAGCCGTCCATGAGACGGAGACTTGACCGTTACGTGCAATGGTGGTGATTCCTGACACGGCAGTTGCAGTAGTAAACGGAACACCCACTGCTGGCGTGGTGGGAGATCCGGCACCTGCAGCGGTGACCGCGCTCACGCGGAATGCGTAACTAGAACCATTGGTCAAACCAGTCACGGTTGCGGTGAGTGTGGCCGTCGATGTCACAGTGGTCCATGTTGCGCCGCTATCAGTGGACTTCTCCACCAAGTAGCTAGTGACTGAGGATCCACCCGTAGCGAGTGGAGCAGCCCATGTGAGAACCACTTGAGCATTTCCAGCTGATGCAACAAGAAGCGTTGGAGCCGAAGATGCGGCGCGCGGCGTCGACGTTATTGCACTGCTTGCGGTGCCGGCGCCCGACGCGTTGATGGCGGCAACTCGGAAGCTCACGGGGGTTCCGTTTGCAAGACCTGTCACCAAGTATGAAGTGACTGATGAACCAGAGTTGGCAGTTACTACCGACCACGAAGTGCCGTTGTCAAACGAACGCTCCACCTTGTAACCGGTAATCACAGAACCACCACGCGATGTTGGCGCTGTCCAAGTGAGAGCAACTTGTGCATCGCCTGCGCTCGCAAGAAGTCCCGTAGGCGCACCTGGAGTGGCGCCAGAGTTTGGAGTTCCTGATACTGCGGCGGTGTACGCACTATCGCCGTTGATATTGGCCACGCGCACCCGCACGAAGTACTGAGTGCCGTTTGACAAGTTGTCAATTGAATAGTTAGTGCTCGTCACATTTGACGAGCTCACAGTCCACGTTGTTCCATCGGTAGAAATTTCCACTGTGTAGAACGTGAGTGCTGATCCGCCCGTATCGGTCGGCGCAAGCCATGACAGGGCCAAGGTTTGATTGCCAGCCGTGGTTACCAATGACGTTGGTGCTTGTGGCACAGCAGATGGAACTGCGGCCACAACTCCGCCCGTCAAAGTTGCGTTGGTTGAATCAATTGCACTGATACGGAATACATATCCAGTGCCATTGGTCAAGCCGCTCGCCACATAACCGCTGGCAGCGCTTGTGGACAATGTGCTCCACGATGTTCCGCCATTCGATGAAACTTCTACCTTGTAGGCGACGATGGTTGCGCCATTCGTTACCGATGGAGCATTCCATGTCAATGTGATGGCGTTGCTAGCGGCAGATGCAGCAATAGATGTTGGTGCATCAGGCAATCCCACTGGCGTGGCTGTTGTTGCCAACACCACATACAAGCCCGTGCCCACCGAGTTCACCGCTGCAACACGGAACATGTAGGCCGTGCCATTGGTGAGTCCGTTCGCTACGTACGAGGTAGAGAGCACGTTGTTGGCAATCGTGACCCATCCTGTTCCATCGTCTTGTTGAACGACGTAATGGTCAACTGGCATTCCACCCGCACTTGATGGGGCGTTCCACGTCAATGCAACTGTGTTCGAAGCAACGACGGCAACAAGTGACTGCGGCGCACTTGGAGTAGAGGCCGGAGTCACCAGAGCTGGATTTGCAAAGGCACTCATTCCGACCGCATTATTTGCTGCAACACGGAACATGTATCGCGTGCCGTTAGTAAGTCCGGATGCAATGTACGAAGTACCAGCAGCACCCGACACCAACGTTGTCCACACGAGACCATCAGTTGAACGCTCGACGGTGTAGCCAGTGACAACCGAACCACCATTGTTTGATGGTGCATTCCATGACAGTGTCGCCTGTCCGTTACCGCTCGTGGCAGTAACAGATGTCGGCGAATCAGGAACTGACGCAGGAGTTGCAGATGTTGATGCGCTCGCCGTACCAGTACCAATTGCATTAATTGCTGAAATTCGGAAGTAGTACAACGTGCCATTGGTCAGCCCAGTGACTGTGGTTGAGGCAACCACCGAAGCTGTATTAGCAATTGCGGTCGTCCAGTTGGTTCCGTCAATGGACTTCTCCACCAGATATCCGGTAATCGGTGAACCACCATTAGTTGCTGGCACGGTCCACGACAACACTGCAGTTCCATTGCCAGGTGACGCAACAAGGTTCGTGCCCGATCCAGGTGCACCAGCTGGTTGTGCGTTTGCCGGCGTACTTGCCACGCCTGCACCTACTGATGTGATTGCACTCACTCGGTATGAGTACACGGCACCATTCGTGAGCCCAGTGTTGACATATGACGTACTCGTGCTTCCAGTATTTGCAACGACAACGGTCCATACCACTCCACCGTCAGTGGAGCTTTCAATGCGGTAACCCGTGATGGCGCGACCACCATTGCTCGACGGAACTGTCCACATCAATGACGCAGTGGTATTGCCTGCAGTAGCTACCAACGCAGTGGGCGCCGATGCAGTACCGGCGGGAGTTCCTGACGTGCTCGTAGCGAATGCACTGGTACCGGCAGCGTTAACTGCAGCTACTCGGAACAAGTATGAGGTTCCATTTGTCAATCCAACGGCGTTGAAGTTCACTAGTGAATTGTTCGTGTTTGTAACAACGGAGTTCCAAGTTGCTCCTGCATCACTTGACGACTCAATGACGTAACCGGTGACAGATGCGCCATTGGTGGACACTGGTGCAGACCAAGAGATTGTTGCTTGTGCATCACCGAACGACACCGCGACACTTGCAGGCGCACTGGTGGTGGTGAACGGAACAGCTGATACCACCGAGGTTGTGGCACCAAGTCCGGCTGCGTTGATACCTGCAACACGGAATGAATATCCCACGCCGTTTGTCAGGCCGGTGACGTCATATGTCGTATTTGTATTACCGGTGTTTGCAGTGGTGACTGACCAGGTATTGCCACCGTCAGTCGACTGCTCCACCTTGTAACCAATGATTGCTGAACCACCGCTGTTGACAGGAGCCGTCCACGACAACGTGACCTGGGTGCTGGATGCAACCGCAGTCAACGATGTGGGTGCTCCTGGCCCGGCATATGGAACCACTGAAGCGGCAGAGCTGGCGGTACCAACGCCGGAAGCGTTGATGGCCGAGATGCGGAATTGATAATTCGTGCCGTTTGACAACGAGGTCACTTGATATGAGGTACCAACTGATGACGTGTTGCTCACGACAGTTGTCCACACGACTCCATCAGTCGATTGTTCAACTTTGTAGCCCACAATCGGCGAGCCGCCATCTGATGTTGGTGCCGTCCACGCGACAAGTGCAGACGCATTTCCTGCGGTTGCACTCACCGAGATTGGCTGGCCTGGCGTTGCGAATGGGACAGCAGATGTGACAGCACTGCCGGTACCAGGTCCATTTCCATTAATGGCAAATACACGGAATGCGTACGTGGTTCCGTTCGTCAGCGAAGCGACCGTGAAGGAAGTTGCGGTGCTGCCGGTATTTGCCGTTGCAACGTTCCACGTTGCACCACCATCGGATGATTCATCAATGCGATAGCCCACAATGGTGCCTCCGCCAGCCGAGCTCGGTGCTGTCCAAGTAATTGCCACCTGGCCATTGCCGGCAGTGGCCACCACCGATCGAGGCGCGGTGGCAAGTCCCGAAGGAGTCGCAACTGCAGTTGCGCTTGCGGTGCCAGTGCCAAATGCGTTGATTGCGCTAATGCGGAACTTGTATGCAGTGCCGTTGGTGAGGCCCGAGGCAACGTACACCGTGGATGGCGAACCGGTGGTTGCCACGAGTGTTGACCATGTTGATCCGTTGTCAGTGCTTGATTCAATGAAGTAACCCGAGATAGCAGCACCACCATCAGAGGTGGGCGCACTCCACATCAATACAACCTGATTAATCGAGGACAATGCAGTGAGCGAGAGCGCCTGACCGGGTGCACCGTATGGAATGGCGCTTGCCGGCGATGATGCAATGCCAGCACCGCTGCTAGTGACTGCGCTTACTCGGAACGCGTATGAAGTGCCATTTGTGAGACCAGTGGCTGTGTATGTCAATACGGAAACGTTTGAAGAAAGTGTTGTCCAAGTAACTCCACCATCTGCGCTTCTCTCCACCACATACGAAGTGACTGCATTGCCACCATTTGAAGTTGGCGCTTGCCATGTAACCGTCACGCTTGATGCACCTGCTGTAGCTGTGACAGCCGTTGGCGCGGTTGGCAAACCAACAGGGCTTGCGGTTGCGACCGTGGAGAAAGACCCAGCTCCGCCCGCAGTGACTGCTGCAACGCGGAAGGAATAGACAGTGCCCGCGCTGAGATTGCTCACGGTGAACGCAGTGGCAGTTGTGCCAGTGTTGCCAACAACAGTTGTCCAACTAGTTCCACCATTTGAACTGCGCTCAATGCGATAGCCCAACAGTGTTGCGCCACCTGTGCTGCCGGGTGCAGTCCATGACAATGTGACTTCATTTGTGCCGCCGATTCCGGTCAGCGACGTGGGTGCTTCGGGCGCAGTGAACGGCGTTCCAGACACAGTTGCACTTGCAAGTCCCGTTCCTGCGGCATTGACCGCACTCACCCGCACAACGTAACCGCTGCCGTTTGCAAGTCCGGTCAATTGGGTTGATGTTGTAGTTGGCGATGCAGCAGTAGTAAACGTTGCTCCGCCATCGGTAGAGATCTCTACTGTGTAACCCGTGATTGCGCTTCCATTATTTGAACCTGGTGCAGTCCATGAAACATTCAACAATGAATCGCCTGCAGTGATGGTGACGCCAGTTGGTGCAGTGGGGACACCAAACGGTGACGCCGACGCAGCAGACGATGATGCTCCTGCACCTGAGGAAATAATTCCGGATACGCGGAATTGGTACGACGTTCCGTTTGTCAAACCGTTGACGGTGTAGTTCGTGAGATTGGATGCCGTGTTGGCGACAACCACAGTCCACGTCGTGCCGTTATTTATTGAACGCTCAATCTTGTATCCGGTAATGGCAATGGATGACACGTTCGTTGGTGCGTCCCATGTAAGCGCTACCGAAGCATCTCCAGCTGTCGCAGCAACATTTGTTGGTGCCACTGGTGGCAAGAACGGTGTTGAAGCCACTGGCGAGATGGATGGTCCGGTGCCTGCAGCATTCGTCGCTGCCACGCGGAAGGCGTAGGTGGTGCCATTCGTCAAGTTCGTTGCCGAATATGTGAGGCCAACGTTGTTGGACGTCAACGTGGTCCACGTTGCGCCACCATCACTACTTATTTGCACCACGTACGCCGTAATGGTGTTTCCACCATCAGAACTTGGCGCCGTCCAGGCGAGATCCACCTTTGAACCGCCGGCTGTTGCCGTCAGAGTGGCCGGTGCAAGTGGTGTTGTAAACGGCGTTCCCGTCGCCGTAGCACTTGCGGTGCTGGTTCCTGCAACGTTGATAGCACTAACACGGAATGTGTATGTCGTTGCATTGGTGAGTCCCGTCACCGTGTACGACAGTGCTTGGTTGCCCGTTGATGTCGTGACCACTGTCCAGGTTGAACCATCGGTGGAGGACTCCACTGTGTAACCAGAAATTGAGGAACCGCCGTTCGACGATGGAGCACTCCAGCGCAGAGTGACCTGGGTGTCCCCTGCCGTGGTGGCCAACGCAGTTGGTGCCCCAGGAGCGCCTCGTGGAATGAGCGACACATAGTTCGAGTACGACGCAGCTGGACCAGCAGACGTATTCACTTGAATACGGAAGAAATACATAGTGCCATTGGTGAGACCAGTGGCAGTACCACTTACTGCAGATGCAGATGGGTTTGCCATTGCTGACGTCCAGGTGACGCCATCGGTTGACTTCTCCACGATGTATCCCGTTTGAGTGACATCAGTTGGAGCAGTCCATGAAAGCGAGACCTGTCCACTTGATGCAGTTCCGGTCAGCACAACACTGGACATCAAAACAGGAGTTCCCGATGCGCTTGGGCTCGCAGTTCCCGTTCCAGCTGAGTTAATAGCACTCACTCGGAAGTCATAGGGCTGTCCAGCAGTGAGATTGCTGACCACTGCATATCCAGCCGAAGATGCGGTATTAGCAACTTCAACATTCCACGTGACGCCACCATCTTGACTGCTCTCAATGAGGTAGCCAGTAATCGCAGCGCCGCCGTTATTTGCTGGAGCGGTCCACGACAAGATCACTGAACCGCTGCCTGGTGTGGCAGTGAGACCTGAAGCTGCGCCCGGCAGTGCAGCAGGAACTGCAGCAACACCGGCACTTGAAGAACCAGTACCTGCAACGTTCACTGCACTAATTCGGTACAGATATGTGGTGCCGTTATTAAGGCCCGAGTCTCCATAGGTCACGTCAGTAACTGACGATGCGATGATGCTCCAGGAAACGCCACCGTTTGCTGAACGCTCCACCTTGTAGCTATCGATTGTCGCTCCGCCATTGTTAGAAGGTGCAGACCATGACAACGAAACCGTGGTGTCCCCTGCTGACGCGACAACAGACGTTGGTGCGGTGGCAACAGTGCGTGGCGTTGCTCCGGCCGATGCAGAAGATGCGCCTGCACCAGCTGCGTTGATGGCGCTGACGCGGAACGCGTATGAGGTGCCGTTGGTGAGGCCATTGACCACCACGTTCGTTCCGCTATTGCCCGTATTAGATATGGCGATTGTCCAGGTTGTACCACCGTCGACCGACCTCTCCACTTTGTAACCGCTCACAGGTGAACCGTTTGTAACGGTGGGGGCAACCCATGACAACAAAACTGTTGCGTTGGCACCCGATGCATTGAGCCCAGTTGGTTGTTCTGGCGCCTTATACGCGGTGGTGCTCAACGTTGGTGTTGACGCTCCCCAACCGCCAATGTTCTTTGCAAGAACTCGGAACAAGATTGGCTGGCCGTTGGTCAAGCCGGTGATAGTTCCGGTCAATGCATTGCCGGTGCTTGCAATTGCTGACGTCCACGTAATGCCACCGTCGAGCGATTGGTCAACGCGGTAGTCGGTGATGCTTGCGCCACCATCGCTAGATGGTGTGCTCCACGTGAGAACTACTTCCCCATCGTCTGGCGCAGCAACAAGTGCTGTTGGTGCAGAAGGTGTTGTGTATGGAGTAACCGCAATAGATGTGCTTGCAAAACCAGTGCCGCCAGCAGTAATTGCCGACACTCGGAAGTAGTAGATGGTGCCATTGGTGAGACCCGATTGCACCGACGCAGGTACAGAGTTTCCGGTGTTCATGACAGCCGTTGTCCACGTGTAGTCATCAAGGGAGCGTTCGATCTTGTATCCAATCAATGGCAAGCCACCTGTATCTGCAGGCGCCACCCAGGTGAGAACAATCTGTCCATTACCGGGTGTTGCCGCTGCGCTTGTTGGCGCCCACGCAGGCGACGATGGCAACGCAGACACCACATTTGATGACGCGCCTGGGCCAGCGCTAGTAACAGCGCTGACACGGAACAGCGCAGTGACGCCATTGTCCAAACCAGTCACGGTGTACGTGGTGGCAGTTGAGCCAGTAGTGGCAAGGAAATCACTCCATGTTGTTCCGCCATCCACGCTCTTTTCGATGCGGTAACCGGAAATTGCGTTGCCACCGTTCGAAGTTGGTGTTTGCCAAGAAAGCACTGCTTGGCCCGTTGACGCAATTGCTGTGAGCGATGCCGGCGCACTTGCCGCTCCGAAGGGAACGCCAGTGATTGAAGAACTGGTGGCACCTGGACCAGCTGACGTCAACGCCGTCACCTGGAAGCCATACGTTTGACCTGGCGTCAGACCTTGCACCAAGTAACTAGGCGTACTTGAGTATGAGTTGGCCGCAGCGGTCAACCATGAACCAACGTTGTTCAATCGATATTCAATGCGGTATCCGATGATGGGGTAACCGCCCGCTGTTGGTGGTGGTGTCCAACCAAGCAACACGGCATTTAGTCGACCAGTAGTTGTGAGTGCAGTTGCCGCAGCAAGGGTTTGCACTGGTGTGTCACTAATCAACGACGGACTAGCCGTACCCGTTGCGCCTGCTGCAAGAACTGGGGTGACGCGGAATGTGTACGTAGTGCCAGTAGTCAAACCAGTCACTGTGTATCCAAGTGATGTGGTGGTGACTCCTGCAGGAGCACCTGCATTGGCCGTTGCGGTTGTGAAGGTTGCACCTACTGCACCGCAGTTTGCTGAGCAATATTCGACCAAATATCCATTCACCGTGGTTCCGAAGACTGGCACCGGAGCAAGCCAGTTCAAGGTCATGAATGTTGCAGACGGAGTGGTGTTCAACAACTGCACGGCCATTTGCGCGCTGGCCACGGGCATACCGGTAACGATCACCGCAGGACCACGCTGATTCACAGTTGTACTTGCGCCGTACACAGGTCGAATACGGAAGGTGTAGTTGGTTCCGTTGGTGAGTCCGGTGACGGTGATGTAGTTATTGGGAGTAGTGCCATTTGTTGGCGCGCCTCCAATGGCGGTCACCGCTGTGTACGTACCCGTGGTTGCTGTACATGAAGTGGTGCAATATTCAACGTAGTAGCCCCATACGGACTGACCCGCAGTGGTGGGCATGATGTCCCAACTGAGGTTGACCGAAGCTTGACCCACGATTGCCAACAATGACGTCACTGTGTTTGCAGGACCTGCCGATGAGGAAGTTGACGTTCCGGTGCCGGCCAATGTGATGGCACTCACTCGATAGATAAACGAAGCACCTGGCGTCATTGCACTAGTGGCATCAACGCAACCAAGAATTGACGTACATGTGAATCCAGTAGTGGCGCCAGTAACAAACGGAGATGTCGCTTGTGATGTACCGATTGTTGTCCAGGTCACACCGTTGTCATTGCTGCGCTCCACAAGGTAACCGCTGACCGTAAGGCCACCATTGTCACGCGGAGCACCCCACGAGAGAGACACTTGTCCCGTGCCACCAGATGCAACAAAGTTGATAGGTGCACTTGGAGTCACTGCAGTACCGACCGGACCAACGGGAACAGAGAATGCACCAGTTCCGGCCGAGGTGATGGCAGCAACTCGGAATGAGTAACCCTCGCCTACTGCCGAAGCGGTGATACTTGACAATGAATACGTTGTGGCGTTTGAGCCAGTGTCGGCAATCAAAGTGCTCCACGCGCCAGCAACAGTGTTTCCACCTGGTGCGATGTAATCAATTTGATAACCAGTAATAGCGCGACCACCAGTGTCAGCGGGTGCGTTCCACGTCAATGTGAGAGCCGTGCCATTTACGGTCACAGTGGGGGCAGTGACACCCGCTGCGGAAATTCCGGATGCTGCGTAGTGTGCGGCAACTCTCGAAGCACTCAGTGCCTTGTTGTACAGCGCCACTTCGCTCAAACGACCGAGGAATGGTGATGCGACGGCGCTGTAGTTGTTACCAACCAAGAGATCTGCGTTACCTGTAGTACTTGGTGTGCCTGCCAACGCGGTGATTGTCGTTGACGACAATTGGCCATTGATGTAGATCTTTGAAGTACCGGTTGTTGGGTCATATGACCCAACAACATGCACCCACGTATTAGCCGTAATGGTGCCCACCGGTGTCACCACGCTGGAATAACCAGCTGATGTGTGATGCGCCAAGTGAATTTGCGAACCGTAGACATAGAGTCCGAAGTTGTACGCACCTGTTCCACCTCGCCACATAATTGTCTTGTAGGTGTTCGAGATGGTGTTCACATTGACCCACGACTCAATGGTGTAAGCGCTTGAAATTCGAAGATCGCTCACCGTCGTAGTAGATACGGTTCCTAAGTAGTTGACTGCAGAGCCAGGCACTGTTGTTGGAATCACAGCAGCATTTGCGGAGGTTCCTGCGAACAATGCTGATCCGCTCGTGCCGCCAAATGGACTGTTAGCGGTGCCGCTGTAAGTAACCAAAGTAGAGCCCGTGGTTCCGTTGTGTCCGTTTCCGCTTGCGTCTGTTACCGCCGTACCTGCAGCATTGTTGAATCGCCACCACAACGTTGGGGCATCAGCGGTGATTGCAGTGCCGTAATTGTCGAGGTTTGAAGGATTCGCCGTCACTGTCGTCAGTGTTCCGGTGGGAGCCCCAGGCATAGAGAATGGTGTAGCAACAACGGTCGATGGTGCACCGGCACCGTATCCATTCACTGCACTCACTCGGAACGTGGTGGATGTTCCATTTACCAAACCAGCTGTTCCTGCTACGACGGTGAATGTCGTTGTTGCATTAGCCGCAGCGAGAGTGTTGAACACCCCGTTTGATGAGCAATTAGATGAGCACATCTGCACCTTATAACCGACAATTGTTGATCCATTGGAAGCAGGAGCGGTCCATGTGAGAACAACGTTGCCCGTGTTGGCAGTAGCAGCCGACAATGAAATTGGCGCGGCGGGCAATGCTGCTGGAATCACTCCAACAGTTGCCACAGCCGTGCCGTTACCAGCTGCGGTAATTGCACGAAGGCGGAAGTAATACGTAGTTCCGTTGGTCAAACCTGAAACCGTGTACGCAACAGCACTCGAGGCGATGCTGTTCGAAACGGTTGTCCATGGGCCGGCTCCTGCAACCAGACACGCTGTGCTACTTGCCGTACATGACTCAATAAAGTACGAAGTCACCGCGTAACCACCGTTTGCAGCAGGCGAGTCCCACGTGAGTGCAACACTGCTGTCTTGCGGCGCAGCAGTCACATTTGCTGGAGCAGATGCAACAGTGAATGGTCGAGCCGTAATTCCGGTGTACGTACCGGCTCCCGACGAGTTCACGGCAGCTACCTGGTAGTAGTACACCGTTCCATTAGTGCGCAGAGTGTCGACACACGCGAGCAAACCAGTGCAGGTGAAGCCGGTGACGGGAGAACTCACGAACGGCGATGTTGAAGTAGTGGTACCCAAAGTGGTCCACGAGGTACCGTTCGTGCTTCGTTGCACGATGTAGCCAGTGATTGATGATGATCCGGAGGCAAGCGGCGCGACCCATGTAAGGGTGACTTGAGCGTTGCCAGCAACACCGACAAAGTTGGTGGGAGCACTTGGCGTAGTTGTTGCAGTAGGAACAGGCACAACGACAGTCACCAAACTTCCAGATGCTTGTCGAGCAGTCGCGACTGCCGTTGTTGAGTTAGCGGCCGTCAAAGCTGTAATTGCAAAGGTGTACACGGTTCCAGCGGTTGCTGATGTTCCAGACACTGTTGCAGTGAGTGCCCCACCATTGTTGGCGATGACAGAACAGAACAACGTTGTGGATGGACATGTGGTGGTGGTCGCCGTTGATGGAGTACACGTTCCCTGTACCGCATTACAACGCTCAATCATGTAACCAATCACTGCGCTGCCGCCGTCAGATGCCGGCGCAGCCCACGTCAAGGTTGTGACACCGTTTGCATCAATAGCAGCCACAAGATTTCGTGGCGCTCCTGGTGCTGTTATTGGTGTTGCGTTCGTATTTGTATACGCACCAATGCCCAGACTTGTCACCGCAGCAACACGGAATTGATACGACGTACCCAGAGTGAGCCCATTCACAACAAAACTCAGGCCACTTGGTGATGCAATCGTGCTCCATGTCGTTCCGTCTGTTGACTGTTGCAAGTTGTATCCGGTGATCGATTGTCCACCAGTTGCCGTGGGAGCAGCCCATGTGAGCGACACTCCGCCTGTTGCGTCAATAACGGGCGCGAATGCAGTAGGTGCTGACGCGTATGTGACAGGCGTTCCCGACACTGTTGAAGTGGCGTTGCCAGCAAAAGCAGTTACTGCTGACACGCGGTAATACACAAGGGTTCCATTGGTGAGGCCCGATGCAGTAAACGTGGTGACTGCGCCCGTGTTCGCCTGAACAACGGTCCAGGTTGAGTTATTGGCAGACGATTCCACCTTGTAACCAAGAATGCTGGAGCCACCATTGTTCGAAGGCGCCACCCACGACAAGGTCAGTTGCCCGTTGCCTGGGGTTGCCATGAGCTGGCCAGGAGCAGACGCTGCACCAAATGGTGTTGCCTGTGTTGTCGCTACTGCTCCCATGCCAAGGGCATTTCGTGCACTAATGCGATACGTGTAATTCACACCATTAACAACGGACGTGTCGTTGTAGTACAAGGTAGTGACCTCTGGGTTCACCACCACAAAAGTTGCACCGCCATCAATTGAACGTTCGATGCGGTAACTCAATACCGAGAAGCCACCATTGTTTGCTGGAGCGGCCCATGTGAGATACACGCGTCCGTCGTATGCGGTGGCGTCGAAGGACACTGGTGCTGTTGTAACACTTCCAGGTGTTGCAGTTACCGAGTTCACGGCTGAGGTTGTGCCCAATCCGTACGAAGTAATTGCAGTGACCACGTAGTAGTACGCGGTGCCGTTGACCAAACCATTGACGGTGTAATTGGTGTCTGTGGAGTTAGTGGATGAAACGATGGTCGTGTAGTTCGCTGCACTCGAGCATGTGGCCGAGCATTGACCGATTTGATACGCAGTAATCGGAGCGCCGCCCGGATCCGAAGGTGCAGTCCATGACAGCGTCACCGAAGCATTACCGCCAGTAGCGATAATGCCTGCAGGTGCTGTTGCCGCTGTCATAGGCGTTGCGGATGCGGCGGCACTCACAACGCCCAACCCGCCTGGGCTGGCGGTCGGACTTCCGTTCGTGTATCCCGTCACCCTGAAGTAATACAGAGTTCCATTTGTGAGGTTGCCAATTGTTGCCGTCGTGGTGTTCACGTACGAATCAAGTGTCCACACAATTCCGTCATTGGACTTTTCAACGCGATATCCGTCAATGGTGAATCCGGTGTCGGTGGTACCGGTGTTCGCAGGCGCTGTCCAACTCAACGTGACCTGACGATTACCTCGAGTTGCAATAAAGCCGGTGGGCGATCCGAGCACTTGCCATGGCTTTGTGTACACCACGTTGTACACCGAAGCACCGATGATGTTGTTCGCTTTCACGTAGTAGTAGTACGACGTTCCGTTTGCAAGCGAGGTAGTTGCATCAATACATGACGTCATTGACGTACAAGTCACAACGTTGCCCGCAACTACGGAAGTTGCATATGGGCTACTGCTTGTGATGGTTGCAATGACCACGTTGTTGCGCATCAGTGTGTACGAGGTGATTGGCGAACCACCGTTCGTAGCTGGGGCGTTCCACGTCAGTGCCACCTGCTTGTTTCCACCAGTGGCCGTCACGTTTGTCGGCGCACCAGGGACAGTGGCTGGAGTTGTAGACGCAAAGGATGCAAAAGCACCCAAACCTGCTGCTGAAAGCGCAGCAATGCGGAACGAGTACGAAGATCCATTTGCAAGGCCCTTCACCACTGTGGAAGTTCCAGTGGCATCAAGGGTGAGCGTGATCCAGTTGATTCCGTCGGTGCTGTAGTCGAGGCGGTACGAAACTATGGCGAATCCGTTTGTTGCTGGTGCTGTCCACGTCAGCGTGACCTGACTATCGGCAGCAACAGCTGACGTGATGCCAGGTGCAGCCGGAACCGCCATCGGTGTAGCCGACAAGTACGAAGACGCACCTGCGCCCGCACCATTGGCAGGCGTCACCTTGATGTAATACGACCAACCTGCAGTCAGCAAAGTTGCAGCGGCAGTACCAGTAATGGTGACGCTCGTAATTGATGCCGGAACCGCGGTTGCAGAAGCAGACATGTTCGCCGCCGTGGCCTGGCCAGTCCAAGTTCCCCACGCTGCTCCGTACGTTGCAGCCGGCGCAGAGTTGGCGTTGCCAGTACCCACAATTTCCACTTTGTATCCAGTAGGCAACGGAGCTGTCGGCGCATTCCACGACACGGTGACGGTGGTGGCAGAAGTGGTTGCCATCAATCCGCTCAACATGTTCGGCACGGTGCTTACTGCGGGCAAGGCTGGCGCAACAATTGATGTAGTGGCCGATGCCCCTTGACCTTCAACGGTAAGAGGAGTGACGCGGAATGTGTAAACGGTTCCGGGCGTCAAGCCATTGATCACCATTGTGGTGAGCGGTGTTCCGGCCAACGTGCTGCCACCTAGGTTCGGTGACAACGTTGTCCAAGTAGTGCCGCCGTTTGAACTTTGCTCAAGCATGTAGCCATAGATGGTTTGCCCGCCGTTTGAGACCGGTGCCGACCATGTCAACGTCACCACACCAGATGCTGTGGGCACACCATACGTTGCTGTAGTTGCAACAATCGCCGACAAGCCCTGTGGCGCAGTGGCTGTGGTGCCTGGTGTAGCAATTGCGATTGAGCCGTAATAGTTACACGAGGCAGTGGTGTCAGTGGCGGTCTCATCGCATGCACCGGTAACGGCACTGACTCGGGCCTTGTATTGCGTACCGTTTGTGAGACCTGAGAACGTGTACGAGGTTGACAACGGCGAACCGGTGTTACGCACGTACGTTGTCCACGTACACGATGCGGCATTGCACAAGTCAAGCTGATAACCAGAGATATTCATTCCGCCATTCGAGGCAGGCGCACTCCAGTACACGGTCAACGATCCGTCGGCCGCAGTGGCACGAGTTGATGACGGTGCAGATGCAAATGTGTACGGCGTCGCCGCCATCACCGTGCTGGCACCTGCACCCTGTGTAGTCACCGGAGTAATTCGCACTAAGTAATTGGTGCCGTTCACTAATCCGTTGACCGTGAGAGATGTGCTGGTGGTTGTTCCGGCAAGCGCCCATGTACTTCCCGAGGTGGTGCTGGTTTCCACGCGATATTCAACAATTGTTCCACCTGCAAGGTCTGTGGGGGCAGCCCATGCCAAGGCCACCGAGTTTGCACCCGGCGTAATGGTGGGCGTGTTCACCACACTTGCTGCACCAGCGAACGATGCACTCACAGTGACGTAATCAGAGGCCAACGTGGCTCCTGGGGATGCTGCTGCTGGGCTAATGGTAAGAGCGCGAACACGGAACAGCGCATTTGCATACCACGTATTCACTGGGCTCTTCCACAGAATGGTGGTGGCAGTAAACCCGACACCCGTACCGGCATACACCGTCCACGCATCAGTGCTGAGAAGTTTGTACGAAACCTCGTAGCCCACCACTGCTGTTCCACTGAGGTTTTCCGGCGCATTCCATGTGAGCGCAAGGTTTGAGCCATTCACAGTTGATGTAAAGCTCTTTGGTGCTGTTGGTCGAGCAATCCACGATGTGGACACGGTGGACCACGAGCCAAGACCGTTATCGGTGACTGCGCGAACACGGAATACAACCGGTGCTCCAGATGGAATACCAGAGGCAGTGATAGTGAGCGCGTTGATACGGCCAAGCGACGTCCATGTTGTGCCACCATCAAGACTTTGCGCAACGTCGTATCCAAGAAGGTTTCCGTTGCCTGTATCGGTAGGTGCAGTCCACGTCAACGTGATGTTGGTGTCAATGCCTGTGCTATTGCTTGACTTTGCGTACAAATTATTCACGTATGAAGGCAATCCAGCCCACTGCAAGTTCAGGAGCGACGCATTGGTATACATGGTGTTAGCACCCGTCAATGTTCCTACGTTGACGCCGACTCCTGTAATCGGAATAACGCGGAAGAACTGTGCAGCCGTATCTGAGTTGAACGTGAATGATGTAACCGAAGGTGCAACAAAAGCGACTTGGCTATTCGCATTGTTGATTCCCATAAAGGCGTAGCTGTTGTAATAGGTGTAATAGTTCGTCGACGAGGTATCGCAATATGTGTTTGCTATGTACCAACAGCGAGCGATCGCATAGCCAATCAATGGCAAGCCACCGGTATCGGTTGGAGCCGTCCAGTTCAATGTGATCAGACGGCCGTTGGTAGTTGCTGATAGCGATGGGATACGAGAGCTGTATGTGGCTGGAATTGCGCTGACGGTGGAGACGCCACCATCTGACACCTGTCCCAATGTGACCAATCGGAAGAAATAGGCCGTTCCGTTTGTGAGACCTGACGCAGTGAACGAGTTTGCCTTGCCGGTATTTGCAGCAATCACTGTCCACGTAGAACCGTCTGTGCTTTGTTCAATTCGATAGCCAACAAAGTCAGATGCAGCAGCACTGGTGTCATCTTGCTGCGCATCAGACCAAGACAGCACAACAGTGGTGTTTCCTGGCAATGCATTGAACCAGGCCGCAGCACGACCAGCGAGAACTGGGAATGCGGAAACAACCGATGCTGTACCTGCGCCGCCAATATCGGTGACTGCCGATACTCGGAACCAATATTGCGTTCCGTTCTTCAATCCGAACACGTTGTACGAAGCAGTACTGGAACCAGTATTGGATGTAAGAACCGTATATGCACCAGGAGTTGTGCCTGTTGCCTGTTCAATCTTGTAACCGATGATGGTGCCACCACCGGTATCTGCAGGCACGGCCCACGTGAGTGAAGTACTTGCATCACCAGTAGATGCGGTCAATGATGCCGGTGCAGTTGCCACACCGTTCGGGGTCACCGTCACGGTTGAAGGCGTACCGGTGGATACAACGGTGCCCACCGCGTAAATCGGAGTCACGCGGTATTCATAAGAAGTGCCATTTGTGAGGCCAGAAACTCTGTAACTCAGCGTTGCACCCATATTCGACGAGATAGTGGACCATGCTCCACCAACGACGCGACCTTCCAATGCATAAGAAGTTGGTGTGTACGCACTGGTGGGCGCCCAGGTGAGATCTACGTATCCCGAACCCACTGACGTAATGAAGTTCACTCCCCCATTCGTAATGGTGGGGGTATCAATTGCAACAACAGCTGCATCGCCAAGTCCACCAGCGGTGATTGGGGTAACGCGAATACTCAGCACCGTTCCGGAGTCGAAACCGTCAAGAACTTGCGATGTAGTAGCTGCACCAGTATTGGTGGATACAACTTTCCAGTTACTTGCAGTGGTGCATGTGAGAATGCATCGCTCCACCTTGTAACCCAAAACGCTTGCAGCGTTCTGAACAACGGGGGCGTTCCACGACGCCAACACTTTGCTTGTTCCGGAAATAACGCTGGCGTTCAACGACGTAACTGCAGGTGCGGGAGCAGGAGTCTTTATGGTCACCACCGAGTAGGCACCCACATCACCCACGTAACCCACTGCAGCTACTCGGAACCAATAGCGCGTATCTGTGGCAAGTCCTGCAACAGTGTGAGTGAGCAATGCGTTATATGCATTGCTTTGAGTCAAAGTGGTCCAGGTTGTTCCGTTGACACTCTGCTCGACGCGATATCCACTGACATAGTCTCCTCCGGACCACATCGGCGCGGTCCACGCCAAGGTGGCAGTTACCGAAGCGTTAGTTGGCGAAGCCGAGAATGAAGTAGTCACGTTTAACGCCTGCGGTGCAGTCGGTATTCCGTGCGGCTGGATGGGGTCAACACGAGAATACAGAGCACATGTCGATGGCAATATGACATCAGCTGTTGCACTATCTAACAAATATGTTTCACATGCGCTGCCGCTATTACGAGCCATTGATGCAGCAGTAATGGCGCTCACTATGAAGTAGTAGGTACTTCCGTTAATCAGTCCATTTGCACGGTACGACAATTGAGTGGGCGGCAAAGCCGATGCAATAGGTGTCCACGTCGATGCTGTGTATGGCGAGCACGAGGTGGCTACTCCGGAGTCGTTTCCGGCTGAGCAATAAATGAGAACGCGATATCCCACTACGGGCACGCCACCAGTGTCAGTTGGTGGATCCCAGGAAACAAGAACAGTTCGGTCCCCTGCAATTGCGCGAACATTCTGTGGCGCAGCAGATTTGCCCATCGGAGTTGCAGCAGTCAGCGTGTAATCACCAATTCCTACCGTGGTCATCATCGCAATTCGGTATTGATAGTTCGTGCCATTGGTGAGGCCCGTGGAGATGTACGACAGAACAGTGGGGTCAACATTGGCAATAGTGGTCCAGTTGCCACCATTGGTTGCACGGTCGATGCGATAGCCAAGAATTTGATTTGTGCTAACTCCCGTTGCATATGGAGCTAGCCACTTCAATGTGACTGCACCAGATGAGTACGTAGCCATGAATGACCGCGGGGCACTAGCCAAAGCTTGTGGTCGCGCCACCACTTGACCTGCATTGCTCCAGCCGTTGGCTGTCACTGGGTACACAGAGAAGGTGTACGAAGTGCCGTTTGTAAGACCGGAGACTACGTACGACGTTGTGAGCGACATGGTGTTCTCAGTTGATGTCCACGTAGTAGTGCCATCGGTGTACGCAATGCGGTAACCAACCAACGCGACACCTGCAGTGTCAGAGGGTGTGCTCCAATTCAACGTCACTTGGCTGTTACCAAGGGTTGCTCGCAAGTTCGGAACTCCACCAGATGATGTTGTGCGTGGCGTTCCGTAGAACACAGGTCCGGGCGCGCTGACGCCGTACTCAGTAATGGTGGATACACGGAATCCATATGTCACGCCAGTGATGAGACCGTTGATCTGCTGGCGACCAACGATTGCCATGTATTCCACTGTCCCGTTGTTAACTACGGTCCAGGTTGCCCCGTTGTCCGAGGTGATTTCAATCTTGTATCCCGTCACCGTCGCACCGTTGCCATCACCATCTAGCCAGTTCACCTGCAGTGCACGATGTGAATACACGGTGTTGGTGTAACTGCTGGATGCAGTGCTGGTCCAACCCGCTGTCGGTGCATTTGGCAGGCCCCATGGCGCAGCAATGAGAGACACTCCACCTGCAAGGAACGTGCTCGCGCCGACTTCGTTCAATGCGTACAAACGAATCTGATACGTCACCGTGTTTGAGAGACCCGTCAGTACGTATGAATTCACCAATCCAGTGTTTGACACCACGGTTGCCAACGTGCAGGTTGCGTTATTGCACGTATCAATTCGGTAACCAGTGATTGGCGACCCACCATCATCGGAAGGAGTGGTCCACGACAATGTGATCTTCTTGTCACCAGCGACTGCACTCACATTGAGGGGTTGCATCGGAGCAAACATTGGAACTCCGGTCACATGTGCAGGCGTACCGTAGCCCGACTGAGTAATGGCGCTAATGCGGAATCGATATGAGGTTCCATTCACCAATCCACGCACGTACCACTGTGTGGAAGTTCCGGTGTTCTGCACCACGGTGGTGTAGTTCGTACCGTCGGTGCTTTGCTCAATGCGATAACCAAGAATGGGCGATCCGCCGGTGCTGGTTGATGCAGTCCAGTTCAAGAACAATGCATTACGCACGGTGAGAGTGGTAGTCACTGTCGCATTCACTGGCGCTGAAGCCACTGCCAGCGGAGCCGCCGATGTAATTGCGTATCCGCCGGTATCAATGGTTGTCACTGCAGAGACACGGAACCAATACGACGTGCCGTTGGTAAGACCGGTCACCAGGAACTTGGTGTTTGCTGGGTCACTCATCGAAGTAGCTGTGGTGAGGTTTGCCCACGCAGACGAGGTTCCGTATTCCACCTTGTAGCCAAGAATTGTTCCGCCGCCGGTGTTTGTCGGCGCTGTCCACTCCAACAACGCTTGTGCGTTTCCGGCAGTGGCACGCAATGAAGTAGGGGCTGCAGGCGCACCTAGCGGGGTCACGTTGACAGTTGTCCAAGGGCCAGGACCAAACACACTGGTGGGTGCAACTCGGAATGTGTATGTGGTTCCGTTTACCAATCCATTTGCATAGAAATTCAGTGCTGTATGAGTGTGGTCAGTGAGACGCGTGAACACTGCCGCTGGTGATGCACATGAAGTGCTACACATCTCCACCACATAACCCGACATGCTGAGAGTTACTGCTGGTGCAGTCCATGTGAGCGTGGCGGATTGGTTACCAAAAGCAGCCGTGAGCGATGCAACTGAAATTGGGTTCGTGCCCGAGGCGTACACGGGGAGCAATGTGGCTACTGCTGGTCCGAGGGCCGTAACTCGGTATGCATAAGCCGTGCGATAAACCGCTGTTGTATCGGTATATGTCAACCCAGATTGCGACGCTGCCAGCACGGTACATGCACCAAGAATTGTGGTGATCAAACAACGTTCCACTTTGTAACCAGTGACTGCTGGCGAGTTCAGTGCCGGCGCCGCCCAGGTGAGTACCACTGTGTCTGTAGTCGATGACGTTGGTGTTGATGTTGCGCGCAAATCGACAATGCCGCTGTAGCCCGGATTAACTCCACTGGTAGAGGCCGATGTATATGCCCAGTCGCCAAAGTTGATTCCGGTAAATCCACGAACGCGATAACGAGTGGTGGTTCCGGGAGCCGGCGGAGTCACGGTCATCAATGTGATGGAACCTGCCGCAGTATCGGTGAATGGAGTGAGTTGTAACCACGTCGCTCCGCCATCGGTGCTTCGCTCTACTTGATAACCAAGAATGGAGCCACCTGCTGCATCAGTAGGGGCTGCCCACGACAGGGTTCCTTGCGTGGAGCCAGTGGTGTACGTAAATGAGGTAGGTGCTGTTGGATTACCTCGTGGCGAATACGCAACGAGACTTGCCGTGCCGATACCAGCGGCAGAAATTGCGCTGACGCGGAACCAATACAACGTTCCGTTTGTCAGACCAGTCACCGTAAACGGTGACGATGCAGTATTCGCATTCACAATTGAATACGTGCTGTTGTAGTTCGGAGTCGCGACCTCCACTTGATAACCGGTGACGGGTTGGCCCCCCGTCGCTACCGGAGGGCCCCACGAGAGTGTGACCTGTGAGTCACCTCCCGTTGCCGACAACAACGTCGGCGCACTGGGTTTCGCTGGCGGCCCAGCAATGCTTTGTAGCGGCACGGTCACCGCGATGGTGGATGACGCTCCAGAACCAACAAAGGTGCTCGGGGTAACTCGGAACAACACTTGAGAATTTGCAAGGGCCGGATTCGGCGCCCACCGCTGTTCAAGCGATGACGTTGCATTAGTCAGCGTGGTCCATGTTGAGCCATTGTCCGAACTCAGTTCCACTTTGTAGAACATCGAGGCAGCATTCGAAGCACCGCCGTCGTTGAGCGGTGCTGCCCAGTTCACCGATACGTAGGTCATGTTTGCGGTGGTGGAATCTGGGTTCGTCACCGAAATGGTTCCTGTAGTGGCGGTGAGGTTAGAAACGGCGCTCGGCACCGATGCGGGCCACAGTTCTGCCATGGTGGGGTTCGCGCTATCGCCGTTTGCGTTCACTGCGGCAACGGAGAACGTATACGACGTGCCCAAGGTGAGTCCCGTCACTGTGTACGAAGTTTGATTTGCAGCGATCGCATTAGTGACATTGGTGCTCGGAGTGCAGTTTGCTGTGGCACAAGACAAGATGTGATAACCGGTCACTGAGCTACCACCGTCACTTGCCGGAGCCGACCACGTAATGGTTGCAGTATTGCCATTGTTCGTCACCACAACATTGCGAGGTGACCCAGGGGTAGTGGATGCCACAGCAGAAATTGTGGTGGGACTACCCGTTCCAGCGAAGTTCACCGCGCTCACACGGAACTGATAGTTGACACCGTTTTGTAAACCATCGGCGTAGTAGTAGATGTTCGGGGTTCGCGCCATGGTGCGCCAGCTCACTCCGTTATCGGAGCTCACTTCCACCTTGTAATCAATCGGTGCCAGTGGACTGCTTGCCCCGTACCAACCGTATGTTCCGTTGTTCAATGGTGCGGCCCAATCAAGTCGCACGTTTCCATCAGCACTGGTGACACGCAAGTTTTGCGGATTGCCCAACACTCCGCCTGGCGTTGCCGGAACAATGGAGCTCACAAATCCAGCGCCCGCTGCATTTACTGCATACACCTGGAATCGATACGGAACGAATACTGAACCGCGAGCCGCGTAGTAACCGTTCGTCAAACCAGTCACCGTGAACGTGGTGTTGCCGGCTCCATTCGTTTGACCAATCACTCGCCACTGTTCGCCGTAGTTCGAAGTTCCGTCATTCCAAATGAGGTGGTACCAGGCAAGAGGGTCAGCGGCGTGATCGCACAGGTGCGACCACGACGTGTCAACGCATCGTTCAATCACATAACCCGTGATTGCGCTGCCATTGTTCGCTGGTTGAGTCCACGTCAGCGTCACAGTGCGATCGCCCGGGGTCGCAATCACGTTGATGGGTGCACTTGCACGCGCAAACGGTGTTGTCACCACCGACGTAAAGGTTCCAAAACCTGCCGCAGTGACAGATGCAATTCGGAATTGATACACGGTCCCGTTGGTCAAACCACGTGCCGTGAATGACGTTGCCGAGGTATCCATCGTGAGGACTGTCCAGTTCACGCCGTCTGTACTTTGCTCCACGCGATAGCCGTACACAGTAAAACCACCGTTGTCGAGCGGTGCTGCCCAACTCAAAGAAGCGTTGCTATCCCCAGGAGTGACAGACACGTTCATTGGTGACGAAGGCTTGGTGTACGGCTGGAAGCCCACTGATGCCCAGTCGCCTTGACCAGCAGCAGTTACTGCATTCAGACGAACGAAATACGTAGTGCCATTTGCCAAACCATTAATGCGGTACTGCGTGAGATTTGCAGGAACCACCGCGTCAAATCCGCTGGTGGTGTCTGCTGATGGATCACTGGTTGCCAAGTACCGCAGGCGATAGCCAAGCAATGGGAACCCACCCGTGTATGTAGGAGCCGTCCAGCGCAACAACACAGAACTTCCCATGTCGGTGGTGGCAGTGAGATCGATGGGCGCGGTTGCGACAGAGCCAGGAAGCGACGAACCACCTTGTGGCGTAATTGCTACATAGTTGTAATAACCAAGACCCAACGCTGTACGGGCTGCTACTCGGAATTGATATTGACGTCCGCTAGTTAATCCCTGAATGTACGCCGTGAGGTTGGTCGCCAAATCGTTCAGCACAACCCATGTGACTCCCCCATCGATTGATTGTTCGTACTGATAACCGCGAACAGTTTGGCCATACAACGTGGATGGCGCAGTCCACGTGAGTGTCACTTGGTTGTCTTGAGTGTTCAGTGCGGTGCTGATAGCTGCCGTGAATGACGCCGGCGCACTCACCACTGGCGCAGTTCTTGAGATTGCGGTAGCTGCGTCACCAGTGCCAGCTGCAGTTACGGCGCGCAGACGGAATGTAATGCCGCCCACCTGGTCGGGCATTCCAGTGACTGTGTACGAAGTGGACGATGCGGGAACAGCTGCATCAATATTTGTGCCAGGCGTACAGCCTGAGGTGAGGCAGTAATCAAGGATGTACGACAACACGGGACTTCCACCGTTGTTCAATGGCGCATCCCATGTGAGAGAAACAGTTCCGTTGGTTACTGGCGATGCATTCATGTTGCGTGGTGCGCTCGCAACTACTGCAGGAGTAATTGCTACAGACGCAAACGCACCCACACCTGCGAGGCTGATTTGAGCAACTCGGAATTGATACACAGATCCATTTGCAACGCCGTCCACTACATATGAGGCCGTTGTCGAGCCAGTGTTTGCAGTCAATGTTGTCCACGTAACGCCATTGTCAACACTTTGATCAATGCGGTAACCGGCCGTGGCAGACATGGTGTTGCCCAAAGTGGTCACAGTCGGAGCAGTCCACGACAATGTCACTTTGTTTTGACCCGAAGTCACAGCACTGAGCGCCGTTGGTGGTGCAGTAGTACCAATCACATACGCAGATTGCGGAATACTCCACTGTCCGGCTCCGGCCGACGTGATTGCGCGTACTCGGAAAACGTAGGCAGCAATATTGGTGAAACCGTTACCGGTGAATGAGGTGACCCATGCCGCCGTTGTTCCCCATGCTGTCCATGCAGGTGTGTAGGCATCAGTTGCATATTGCAGTTCGTAACCAGTAATCGTGCTCAACGATGTTTGTGGAGCCGTCCATGACATGGTGACTGTTTCATCGCTCGCCGATACTTGTGGCGCACTCACGGCATCTGCAGCGAAGCCACCTGCTTGCACGTGCGCACGAATTCTTTCGGCGGACAAGGCTGTTCCGTAAATTGCGAGATGTGCAATATTTCCGTTGAGCGGAGCGTTAACGGTGCTGTTGTCTTCCACACCAATCGACACAAAGTGGTTGGAACTTGAGGTATCAAGCCCAACGGCAAGTTGGCGCAACACCA
Organism: uncultured Bifidobacterium sp.; assembly: GCA_964432845.1. Lineage (GTDB taxonomy): Bacteria > Actinomycetota > Acidimicrobiia > Acidimicrobiales > Ilumatobacteraceae > UBA2093. The sequence goes on along the minus strand of CAYSPE010000002.1, from coordinate 6,257 downwards.
CTGCGCCGTTGATGTACACGATGATCCACGATCCGTCATAGGTCATCGCCACATGGGTCCACTTTCCAACAGGAACAGTGCCGGCAGCAGTTCCGTACGCGGCAATTGATGTTCCTGCAGAGTTTTGCCAGCGCGTGTGCAACAACCCCGAGTTGTTCACCCATAAACCCCACGGGTTCGTTGCCGTGCCAAACGCAAAAATTGTGTTCCACGCACTAGTGGTAGAGGTGAGGTTGATCCATGCTTCACCTGTGTGCGTGCGCGTGTTGTAGGCGGCGTTATCTGGTGCAGTCACTTTTGTGCTTGCGAATGTTGCACTGGTTGTTCCAGTTGGGTTCACAGCCCCGCCAAAAACTGCGCCGCCATTAGTGGCGTTGTTTGCTGCACTGCCGTAGTCAATGATGGTGGATGGCGATGCAGACTCGTTGAACTTCCAATAACTAATGGGTGAATCAGCTAGAACTGCATTCGAATACGACTCGCTGTTGTTCGAACCTGATACCGGAATGGTTCCGGCAGTTGTTCCTGATCCACCCGGCGCAGATGCGTAGTTTCCCGTAGAAGCACCAACTGGCGTGAACATCACCATGGTGGGCGTTCCGTTGCCCGAACCATTCACAGCGAACACGCGGTAGTAGTACGTGGTGCCAGCCGTGAGACCCGTCAGTGAAAGTGGAGACACTTGGCTTCCGTTTACGTTGGTCCATGTGCCCATATCGGTTGACCACTGCACGGTGTAGGAAGTAATTGCGCTTGTTCCGGTATCGGTTGGCGTCGACCAGGTCAATGTTGCGCCACCCGAAGTTGGAGTGGCCAACAAATTCACTACTCGACCTGGCACGCCACCAGTCGCAGCGACGCGAGCCAAGTTTTCGGTTTGTAGTGCATCTTGTGCGAGCGATGCGTCAATAACTGTTGGTTGTGCGGCACTCATTCCGAGTGACTGTGCTCGAGCCGGTTGCTGTTGTTGCCATGGTGCAATTGCAATCGCAGCCGTGCTTGCTCCAACTCCGTTGCTCGATTCCGCACGAACACGGAAGTAATACGTGGTGTCTGCAAAAGGAGTTCCGGTCACAATGTCCGTCATAGTGACGGAGCGAGTGTCAGCACTAGTGGTTGCGTACAAACGCCAATCGTTGCCGTTGTCCGACTCTTCAATGCGATAACCAGAAATGTCGTAACCACCATTGTTCGCTGGCTCTGACCAACGGAATGTCACAGATCCCAATCCGGGCGCACTCACATCGAATGCAGTGGGAGCAGTGGCGCCACCGCGAGGGGTCGCCAACACAACGTCGGAAATGTCACCTTGGCCGGATTCCGTCATTGCTGAAACGCGGAATGAGTACGTGGTCCCGTTTCCAATGCGCGAACCATCTGCAAACGTGGTGATGAACAACGAAGTTGAAGTTGTATACGAATTTTCAACAACCGTTTTCCACCCTGCGCCACTGTTCGCTTCCACCTTGTAACCCTCAACGCGAGCGCCGCCATTATTCGCCGGAGCAGACCATTCAAGAAGCACGAATGCATCACCACCGCGAGCAGTTGGCGTCGTCCCGGAACCTGGAGTGAATCCGGCTGCGTTCCAATGGTCAGAAATGTCGCGTGCAGAAATTGGAGATGCGTACACCGCAAGATGCGCGAGCGATCCGATGAACTGTGCACCTGTGTCAGCGTTGCCAGCGAATGAAACTGCTCCACCGGAGACAGAGATATCCCCCACCATCACCTTCGAGCCGTTGACGTACAACGCCGCATTGCCGCCCTGTACGGACACTGCAACGTGGTTCCATGAACCAAGAGACACAAGTCCGGTGGCGGAGGTTACGAATGTGTGCTTTCCGTTCACATGACCGATGAACTGCACTGCTCCCGACGACAGCACGCGAAGTGACGCGCCATTCGTGGTGTTCCCCACAGTGGCCACGGTTCCTGAGTCTCCGATGGTGGACGGATTCACCCAAGCCTCAAGGCCAAACTCGTGACCGACCGTCGCTGACGACTCCAACGTTTGACTTGAAACGTACGCAGCAGAAGTTCCCCCGATCGGAGCAGGCATACCGAAGCTCAACTTGCCGTTGAGGGTTTGTCCCACAGAGGCCGAGGCCGAAGCCGAATTGGCCGACGGCGCATCAGTGAGGGGCCAATAGCCCGACGGCCGGCTCGCACGAACCGCATCGCCATATGGATCCCCTGAGGACGGAGTGGTGGTGCGCGCAGGTCCGCGCGGAGCGGACGCCTTCGCCGACGGAATACCAGACGTTGACACTGCTGGTCCCGAGCCGCTGGCATTCTTTGCTGCAACTTGGACGAACACGGTGACACCATTTTCAAGATTGGAAATGGTGACAGAGGTGCCAACCGAAGTACCGGCTGAATCAACGGTTGTCCACGTTGTACCAGTGGTGCTGTACCGCACGTCATATCCAGTGACTTGTTCAGATACAGGCGATGCATTCCACGTGACCGTGAGCGAACGATCATGTGGTGCAACCGCAAGTGATGCAACAGCTGTTGGCAACGACACGGGCGAAGTGTTTCGTTGCGGAGTTGTCACTGGAGTGACGGTAGGAGTGATGGGTGTACCAGAAGCAGCAGCGGGCGTGTTGCTCTTCTTAGTGTTGTTGCTCGTACCAGGCGCAACGTTGCTCTTCGATGCAGCGGCGAGGGCGTTCGTCGATGCAGCGAATGGAAGTGCTGTTGAAACAGCGATGGAGAAGGCAACAACAACTCGACCGAGTCGTGCACCTTCCTTCTTCAGATTGGTGATGATCGGTGTCTCAACAACGTTGAGAACCGAGGCATTGCGCATGGCAATGCCCGGGAGTTTTGTGTTCACGATTCGCCCTCCGTGAATGTTGTGTTGTGGTACGTCGGGCGAAGAACAAAAGCGATCGGTCTCCACCCGTCATGCAAGGTTATGAGTGGTTTTGGGTCGCTAAATCCGAGAGAAATTAGGCGGAAACCTTTTCCCCATAAGGAAAAACTGACGTTTCATGGCCCCGCCTGTGCATAACTCAAACCCTCAAGTTGTACTCAAGGTTGAGGTGTCGGTGATTTCGCTTATCACTCATGGAATTTCAGCACGCACCAGAGAATGTCGTCTGTCACAACTCTTGAAGACCTCCGGATTCACAGATTCACAGACAATCAGAAATCGACCAGAGAAAATTTTTAGAAAATGTCGAAATTAGCCGAAAGCATCTGCATTTTCGACCGGCGGCTTCATGCTGCCACGAGTTCGGCGGAAGTTATTTGGTGCCGAGCGCGCGAAGAAAATCGTGCGGAATCACGATGTCATCAATGCTCAATTCATTGATGTGCGACTTCCCCATTCCAAGCAATGCACTGTCAATTCCGCCGCGTAAAACATCGAGAACGTTTTCAACACCAGCTTGACCATTCGCAGCGAGTCCCCATAAGTACGCACGACCGATCATGACAGCGCGTGCACCAAGTGAGAGTGCTTTCACAACATCGCTGCCACGACGCACACCACCATCAAGAACAATTTCAATCTTGTCACCCACTGCATCTGCGATGGCAGGGAGACAACGAATAGGTGCTGGTGTTCCATCGAGGTTGTTGCCACCGTGATTGGACACCGACAATGCAGTTGCACCTAGATCAACAATGCGCTTTGCATCGTCAACACGACATACGCCCTTCACCATGAATGGCCCGCCCCATTGCTGACGCAACCACGCGAGGTCTTCCCACGTGGGAAGTGGAGTTTGCATCCACTCGTAGTACGCGCCAAAGAACGTGGGTGCTTTTTCGCCAGGCTTGGCCATGTTGGGAGCCGTGAGATCGGGAATATGCCCGGTCTTCAAGAAGCTCCACAACCAACCCGGGCGCTGCACCACTTCGGGAGCCAACTTGAAGGCTGCCTTCAGGTCAATTTTTTCAGGAATCCAGGGGCTACCCCAGTCTCGACCGTTTGAGAATGACCAGTCGAGAGTAACGATGATGCCTTTTGCGCCAGCGGCGCGCGCACGCTCCATGCGTTGCAACAAAGTGTCCTTGTCACCGCACCAATAGATCTGGAAGAACGTGGAGTTGTTTACTGCTGCGACATCTTCAATAGAGCGACTTGCGAACGAACTAAGACCCATTGCAATTCCACGATTTGCGGCTGCACGAGCGATCGCTACTTCACCTTCAGGGTGTACTGCTTGCACACCTGTGGGAGAAATGATGACCGGCATTGACAGGTTCTCACCCATGATGGTGGTGGACATGTCGCGAGTCTGAGAGAGACCGCACATATGTGGAGCGAAGCCAAGCTCGTCAAATGCAGAGAGATTGCCGTTTGACGACAAGCCTTTTTCAGAACCAGCAATCAGGGCGCCGTAGACAGATTTAGGCAAGCGCTTCTTTGCGCGACGCTGTGCTTCTGCAACCGTTTCAAACCATTCATTGGCCACTGAAATTCCTCCGAGGACAAGGATCCAAATTCTACTGAACGCCTTTTCAGACGCCATAAAAAGAGCTAAATGCTAAGTAATTGCAGCAGTTCGTGCGGCTGTTTCACCACATGTGTGGCGCCCGCAGCCTCCAGCTCTTCTCGGTCACCATAACCCCACAGCACGCCAATCGAATGAGTTCCAACAGCCGTTGCGGCATCAATATCGTGATGACGATCACCAATCATGTAACTGTTTTTCAATTGCGGAGCGACACCAATCGCGTCTTCCACTTCACGCATTGCACGAATCAAGAGTTCAGATTTTGGTTGCGGCGTGCTTTCGAGCGGGCCAACAACGGTGATCATGTGGTGAGCCACGTTTGTTGCCGCCACTGCAATCTCGGCTTGCACTTTTGGTTTTGCAGTCACCACGGAAAGATGGAACTGCAATGACAACTCATCGAGTACTTCACGCATTCCATCAATGATGGGCGTTCGCAGCAACTCCTCCGATTTGTACAGTTCTCGATAATTGTGAATGAATTCGTCACTTCGTTTCGGATCCACATTTCGATTTTCCAATAGCGTGGGCATGGTGAGTTGAAATGCTGGACCAAGAATCCACCGAGCTTCTTTTTCCGACAACGGCGCAATTCCGGCCTCTGAGAAAATGCGATTGAGGGCATTCGTGATGCCGGTGCCGGAGTCTGCGATAGTGCCGTCGAGGTCAAGAAAGAGAAAGCCGTTTTTTGACACTTCCTCACCCTAGGTGAGGGCCGAATCTAAGGTGTGGAGATGACCTCAGACACCCTCCTTGTCGTTCTCGACCTTGTCGGCATCGTGGTGTTCGCAATTTCGGGCGCCCTCACTGGCGTTGAGAAGCGCCTCGACCTTTTCGGAGTCATTTTCCTGGCCGATGCCACAGCCATTGGCGGAGGTTTCATCCGAGATGCCCTGCTCGGCGCGTTCCCTGTGGCCGCCCTGCACGATTGGCGCTACCTCATCGCCCCCACATGCACTGGGCTTGTGGTGTTTTACATTCACCCTGCCATTGCGAAACTCTCGCGCATTCTTCTCATCGTCGATGCTGCCGGTCTTGGTCTTTTTGCAGTCGCAGGCACACACAAGGCTCTCGACCACGGTCTTGGTCCGGTTGGTGCATGCGGAATTGGCACCATTACTGCCATCGGAGGCGGCATCATTCGCGACGTCGTCGTACGCGAAATTCCCACGGTGCTCCACAAAGAGATCTACGCCACGGCTGCGTTGCTTTCCGCCATTTTGTTTGTCACTGGTGATCACTTTGCGTGGAACAACGTGGCCACTGCCGTCGCCGCTGTTGCGCTTGCCTTCACTTTGCGCGTGGTGAGCACCTGGCGCCAATGGTCGGCGCCCATCGCCAAGCAGTAGATCGCCTCAATTTCGATATTGGGAATCGTTCCCATTATCAGTATCGTGAACCCATGAAGATGTCACGAATTGGGCTGTCCTTGGTGATGCTTGTGGGTCTTCTTTCGGCATGTCGGGGCCCCGGCTCTGTTGTTGGCCCGAACAAGAAACCAACTGGTGACGTCGTCACCATTGCTGCTTCCTTCTATCCCATCGCCGAAATTGTCGAACGGCTTGGAGGCGACTCGGTCAACGTGTTGAATCTCACTCCTCCGGGCACCGACGCGCACGATGTTGAACTCACCGCACAGCAGTTGCAACAACTACAAGAGGCAAAACTCACCTTCTACTTAGGCGAAAAATTCCAGCCTTCTCTGTGGAAGCCCATTTCGACCTTGAAGTCCCCAACGTTCGATTTGTTGAAGGTCACCAACGCCATGGGCTTCACTTGCGGCAC
>CAYSPE010000001.1:75773-88576 GCA_964432845.1 uncultured Bifidobacterium sp. | reverse complement strand
GCCCTTTGCTTTGAGATTCGCCGCGCCGGTTGAGAAGTTGTATTCGCCGGCAACTACCACCTTCGTCGGAAGATCGATGACTCCCTTAGTGAGAGTGTCAACCTGCGCGAGTGTCGACGGTAGTCCGATGATTGCACCCAGTCTGATGTCGCCAGATTCGAGTTCTTGGTCACCGATCATCGTCTTGAGTTCTTCGTTCTTCGGAGTCCAGGCGTACTTCTCGCCACTCTTGTAACTCGCCACTACGACGATTTCGCCAGCGATCAGCCGAACGTTGTCCTCACCGAATGGTGCAAGATTCGAAATGGCGGCGCGCATGACCATGTTGTCGCGCGACGCAATCACCGAAGCATCAACCTTGGTATCAAAGACGGTCAATTCGCCATTTGCCTCGAAAGATAGTTCTCCGTCCTCGTACTTGATGGCCACGTCGACACCATCGAGCACGACACCGTCACCGAGCGTCACCGACTTGAGGGCACCAGTGAATTCGGCCGTCTTCTTTGCTGAATTGATCGAGAACGAAAGAGATCCAGTGACGGGATTTTGTTTGCCGACTTCGATACCTGCGGTGACGCCAAACGCAACACTGCATCCATTGTTGTCTTTTTCGGCCTTCACGTCTTCGTTGTCTGGTGATTCCTTGATCGTTGCGGTATCACCGGTGCAATCAATTCCGAGATCGATGGATGGATCAGATACCTTGACGATTCCCCCACCGAACACGATGTCGTCTGCCTTGGCGTTGAGACTGCCAGCGAACCCATCAGTGGTGTGTGTGATTTTTCCGGACAGTTGGACGTTGGAAAGAGTGAAACCGTCAACGAGATCCAACGCAGGGATCTTTGAGTCGAACGAGAACTCCTTCTTCTCATCGGAGAGGCTGATAGAGGTCTTGACCTCAAGGCCCAAGCCTTCCCGCGTCACCGACAATGTTCCACTGCCTTCGATGGATGTGTTCGTGATCTTCAGCGACGCAGCACTGAGTTCGACACCGTCTGCAAGGAGCACTGCATCAGCGAGCTCCGCACTGACTTCGATCTCAGCATCTCCGCCTGCGGGGAAATTGATTGAGCCTTGACCATTAACAGTGACAACTCCGAACAAGTCAAGATTGCTCACCGATGCTTGTAAGAGAACGGAACCGTCATCACCAAGAACTCCAGATGCCTCAAACGACGAGACTTTTGCAGGTTCAGGTTTTAATTCTGAAACTGCTGTTGTATCTGGAGTGCTGTCAGGCGTTGCTGTTTCCTGTGGCTTCTGGCCACTTACCAGCACACTTCTGAGTTTGCCGTTAGTAATTGCAACGGTGGCGTTGATATCCCAGCCCTTCAACTGGAGGACATTTGCCACAGAATCAGAAATTGCTCCAGTGAGATAACCGCTGATTGGGCCCAATGTGTTTCCGGAGCGGAACGGGATGAAGATGTTCTTCACAGTCAAACTCTTGACGGGACCTTGAACTTGGGTGGTGGCAGTACCTGCGCTAAGGAATAACCCTTCCGCATTCAACGTGCCCGACAAATCGCTTAATTGAGCAATACCAAGTGACAATGATTTGTTGGAGAATGAAATTGACTGCTCGAAAGAACAATCTGCTGATGCAGATAACTCAGCATCAAGATTCAAACCGGTCAAGGTACTTGTCGCCTGCTTGACGCCAGAGTTCAACTCATCACATACATTTGTGAAAATTGAGGTAGACGCAACAACAACTGGGACAACAATTGCATCAACGAGAGAGCCGGACTTGTCCCGGACCTCGGCAATTAAAGACGATGTGCCCGTCGATGCTCCGGCTGCAATCTTTAGTGCGGTCGAATCTTGTTCAGAAATGGAGACGACGGTTCCAGTGGTAGTCCACTGAACGGTGTTGCCCTCATCCACTGCAAACCCAATGGATGTTCCGCCATTCGGGGACACGACTACAGGAATACCTTCGAAAACACCATCAAGTGCGATTCCACGTGGATCGGAAGACACACTCTCGCTGGCGTTTTTGTCACTGACCAACTTGACCACTACAACGTCAGAAGCAGTCTTGGTTCCAGCAGTGGCAGTGACTTTCAGTGTGAGTGAATTAGCAGATGTGGTAGTTCCATCAGCAAGTGCCGGAATTTCCACCGCCAAAGATGCACTTGCATTGCTGGAGAGCTTGGACACGAAATCCACGTTGTTTAAGAGGTCGGATGGTCCATTAACAAGAGACCAGGACCATGACACATTTGCAGCACCAGCGGCACTAGCAAGAAGTTTCAAGGGCTCGCCCCGAACACCCGCAACAGTTGAACTACCTAATGCATTTCCACGAACCACCAAGTCGCCAAGTTGACGAATCACGAATGTTCGAGAAGCATTTGATCCAGTTCCGGTTGATCCACTTACAGACAATGCACTCGGAATAGCGGCAGGTACAACGGGAACAGGCGGATCGGACTTGTCGGAGGTCACAGCGGAGAACATCAAAGATTGACCAGCGGCTGCACTTGGAGCTTGGAGTGTTGGACGTGGCAAGAGTCGTACCGTGAACGTATTTGATGCCACGGCATCGTTCTCACGAACAGTCACCTGAACAATCACGTCTACGGGCGACGACACTCTTGGCACAACGAATTCACCGGAGTGGCCCGATTTATTTGTCCACTTGATTCGTGGTGAGACCTGGCGACAACCGGCTTCACCTTCGGTCACACATTTTTGTAACCATGAATACTGAACACCGTCCGCTGAAGATTGTGCGGTCATCGAAACCTTGGTAGGACCAGGTTCGCCGCCTCCGAGCGGCACGGAAACATCATTGACTGTTTCAGGGCCGAGAATCTTGACCGAAAGCGGCTCCTTAACACCCACTTCGCTCTCCGTGAACGCACTTAATCCAAGCTTTGATGAATTAGTAAGTGCAACGGCCTGAACTGTTGACGCACCATTTCGACTCTTGTCAGCTTTCAGTTGGAATTCTGCAACTGATGATTGCGAAGCACCCTTCAACTTCTCACTCGTACATACAGCAAGTCCACCAGCAATACCTTGCGCGAGGAAAACACACGACCAACCCTTTGGAAGTGCGGAGGACTCGTTCAATCGAAGTCCGGCAGGAATAGACAACACCACAGAGGGATTCTCAGTGGGTAATTCGCCTTTGTTCATCACCGAAACTCTGAGGGTGCTCAAAGAACCCGCGCGAACCGGCGCAGTTTCAATAATCGGAGCGATTCCTCGCTTCACCTCGGTGACGATGACCGAAGTGTCAACAGGAGTGGAATCCTTCACCACTGGCTTTGAAACTTGGGCGCGCCACAATGCAACGGACATTTCGCTTTCAGCATCAACCGTGGCAGAGAAAACTGCGGCACTTGTTGACTTGCCAACGGGCAGGGTCTCAGTGAGAGTTGTGGTGCAACTAAAGCCAGGAACTTGTCCGGTGATGTTAGGAATGGCAGTGATGGTCGCTTGTTCTGCGATTTGTTTCATCAACTGCTTCTCCAACTTGGAAGCAGCTTGGTCAAGGTTGAGGCCTACTCCAGCCGTACGCGCTGCCGTAGCTGCTCCGAGACGTTGCTGTTCGGAGAATTGAGGCGCATCAAAAGTTTGGGCGGTACATGTCCATCCATTTTTCGGTGTCACCGTTACGTTGTCTTGAGTCAAGAGATCAAAACTCAATTGAGTGCCTTTGGCGAACTCCTTCGCACCAGAGTTCTTGATGACGTATCCGAATTCGGTGTTAGACCCTGACTTCAATTTCAGAGATTCACCACCGAACTCCACCCAATCACCTGCATCGTTCTTGGTAGCTGGCATAAGCGTGGGGAACGGCCTGTTTGCTGGCTGAACAACAATCGGCATCGTTGCCGTGTTGTTCGACATTTGGTCTGGTTGCTCACCTTCAGACGAAATTGTTGCGGTGAGAACAGCAGAATTCTTGTCGACCTTTACTTGTTTTGGTAGTCGAACGGCAAGCACCGAGGCATACAACTCACCTGGCTTCATTGTCTTCACAGTGCATCGAATGCCTTCATCAAAGGTGACGCATTGGTTAATGATGTTGCCTGCAATGGGATTTCCATCTACATCGACAGACTTCAATCCACTGCTGTTCTTTCCATTTGCATCAATGAGGTCTCGGTACTGGAGTCCGGGGATACCGGTGATTTGCAATAGAACTACTTTTTGAGTTGCCCCTCCATAGTTCGCAAGCTCCAGGTGCAACTCCATGTCAGCACCAGGGACCACTACCTGCTGAGGGGTCACCATCTTCACCGCAACGTCAGCCGCCTTCGGTTCACGTACTTTGAACGAGCCTTCAGAGGGAATAGACGTCGGCATGTCATTGACATTGATCGCCCATCGATTTTCTTTGCCTACTTCGGCATCTGCGGAAACTGTTCCGCGTAGGCGCAACGGCTCCCCCATGTCGCCAGCAGCAATAACACCCGAATAGGTGCATTCCGAGACCTCTGATTCACTGGTCTTGCAGGACCAATTCGTCCCTGAAGTCTTGATACTCGACAGACCCAATGTCGCCGGCAGCAAATTCTTCACTGACACTGTCGCTGGTCCAGATGCGCCACCCAGGTTGATAAGGCGTGCGGTCCATCGGGCATTTTCGCCGGCGCCTGCATCGTCAGTTCCAGAAAAAACAATTCCAATACGCGCCCGACCCAACTGGTCCGTGACGCCGAGATAACTGGGGGTTTCCACTGTTGTTGCGTCGGCATCACCTTCTACCGAGACGACTGCCTTTACGGCGGTGAACTTCTTTGAGAGTTCTTCCATGCGAGCGCGACGTGGGTCGTTCTGGTCCGTCACCTCTACTGAGGCTTCCACCATCTCCTTCACTTCCGCGTCGGTGATTGCGCCAATTTGTGCATTTGAAGGAACGTTGAGTCGTACAAGCGCCTCGACGGTTTGATTCATCGCGATAGAAGCCCCGACTCCAGTCGCGTCGACCCAACTACAACTGGTTTGAGCACATTGCCAACCTGCTGCCGTAGCAGTAGGTGCTGGTGTCGCATCTTTGATGGTTACACCGTCTGGTAGTCCGACGATTGTGAGAGTAGCGCGAGACCCGGCCTTGGTGGGCGCAGATCCAAGGTTGGCAATCAACAATCGCGCGAATGCAATTCCGTTCGCTTCCATTGGAATTGTGGGGACAAATGCGCCCATTAAGTTTGCAGCAGGCTTTGAATTGCTCGCGTTTGTCGCTTGCGTTTGTGATGCTGCATTCGAGGATTGCTGATGAATCGCAGATGCACGTGCACCCTCTACTGGAAGCGCAGTCGCTACAGCGGATGCAGAAAACAAGAGCGCCATAAAGCGCTTCCACATGGGGAAAGACATGGTTGATTGATCCTTGGTTCTTAACATGATGTGGCCTTCCAACCGCTCAAGAACTGAGCGCCTTCACGATTTTCAAACTGTGGTGCGTAGCTAGGTGATGCGACGCTGACACGGTCCATGGCTGCATCTCTCTGTGCAGAGGAATTGTTTGGAATTGAGGATGGGTACATTTCCACGGGTGCCACGTCCATCAAAGACGCCTCACACGCGCCCGACGTATAAATCTTGTTCTGCCACATCACTGAGAACACTCGTTGCTCAAGAGAATTCTGCAGAATCCACGTTGCGATTTTTTCTCCGGCTTGTTGGCCCTTAGCCGATGATCCGACAACGAATTCCACTTGCCATCCATTGCCGGAATAATCACCAGCGATTGTGCGTGCAGGATCGACTCCAAAAATTTCGCTGACGCCATCAATCAGTCCGGCATCGATGACTGCCTTAACAATTTTCTTGACGCGGGCATCAAGCATTGCGCAGTTGACGCATTCCACTGTCTCGTCGCCGACTTCAAGATTCCACACAATTGAATATGGACCCGAACCTTCAACCATTTTTGACGATGCAACTTTCAGAATGTCATCCGAATCTGTTTGAAGATTTTTGGGGACCTTCTTGTCTGGGTTCGAAGCTGGGTCGAAATCGCTGGTGAGAGCAAAGTGCGGACTTCCGTTCGCATCATTTACCGATAGAAGTTCTTCTCCTTCACCGCGTGGCAACAGTTCAATAGATGTCGAACCACCTCGAAAATAGAACGCACTTGCAACTACCAGAGCAACGACTGCCACGCAGCCTGCGACCTTTGCTTTCACGGATAAGGCAGAAACGAAAGCGGTTACTCGACTGAGTGTCTGACGCATGGTGGATGTCCTTATAGCGAGGTGGAGCCGACAGCGAGTTCCAAATCATACAGTATTAGATTAAATTAAGTTCTCTAGGAAAAACGAACTTTTCAAGGCTTCCGTATATTCGCCTGGTATCCATCAGACGATCTCGTCTTTACCTAACAGTGTTCAGCGGTCGCTTGCCGGCTGGATGAAATCGCCACACGAAAGGTCGACTCTTATGCACATTCGATGCAACAACAATTGGTCGAGGCCGTCAATGAGACCAATACATTGTCAGATATCTAACATAGTTTCCTCATGACCTCCACCTACCTCGCCAATGTCGACGGTCCTCGCTCACGTCAACAGTTATTGTCTGCTGGCATCGATTCTGTTGCGGAGTTAGGAATCGATCAGTCCTCCGCTAGTGACATCATTAAGCGCGCTGCTGTATCTCGCCCCACTTTCTATTCCTACTTCGATGACGTAGCCGGACTCATGGCTGACTGTTGGATTGCGGGCGGAGAGCAATGGTTCAACGACCTTCTGTGGTCACATCTTCCAGAGGGATTTGATACCACCAACGAGCACAAGGCGTATATGGACATTCTGCTCAGTGCTAGCCGCACTCCAGAACTCGCTGAAGTTGTACTACCTACTGTTCTCCTTCATTGGGACCGTGTGAAGGTTCTTAGCGATTCAGAGCAAGTTCGACTTGTATGGACATTGGCAACAAGAGTTGGGATGTACGCATCTGAAACCGTTATGCCCGAAGTGCGCACACTTGGAAAATTCATTGCCGGATTAGAACTACTTCCTGCAGACTTTGTTCCTTCAGCAGATGAAGTTGCCACACTGATTGCCGTAGACCCAATCATCACTGAGCCAATGATTGCTGACCCAGACATTGTTACTTCAAACCTCATTCAGGCCGTTGTACGAGTAGTTGCCAATTCTGGAGTCGCAAAAGCATCAATGACTCGCGTGTGTCGTGCGGCGCATGTGACCACCGGATCGGCAAAGCCACGGTTTGCAAATATGCCCGAATTAATGAGTCGCGGCTATGAGTATGCGGTGTTGGAAGTAAGCCGTCAGAACGTAGAACAAAGCGAAACATTTTTCGGAGGTGTTAACCCAATTCAGGCCTACACACGTCTCGTAGTTGCATCGCTTCATCCCGAACGCAAAACCTGGCGCCGTTACAGGCAAGAAATGCACCTTGCATCACGTGTAAATACTGCAATTTCACATCAGATGCGTTCGACCATTCGAGACGTGAATAGTCTTCTCGCCGACTCACTGCAAAAAGTTGCAGTTGCACCAGAAATCATTGATATCTCTATTCGAGTTAATCAGGCCCAATCTGTGGGTTTCTCACTTCTCGATGATCTAGGAATTCCAGTTCGAGATTTGAATAACGCAGTAATTCCCGCGTTGATCAATGTGGAATTGTTTGCAGCACTGGCGTAGCAGCTACGAAGTTGACACGTTCACCCACGGACCACTCACAACATTTGAACCATAAATGAGAATAAGACGTGCCTTGTAAGCGGTAGCCGGCGACAGCCCGGACACCAAGTGCGCCGCACCATTCACAATTCCAGACGTGCTTCCACCTTGATCAGCCTTCACGAATTGATCTTGTGCAGTTCGAATTTCTATTCCGTATTGCACGGTCTCGCCTTGTGGGTTGAACGAATAAGTGAAAGAAAGTGAATTGGTGGTGGCCGACACAAACGTGAAAGTAGAGATAGACGGAGTGCCACCAATTTGAATGGTGAATGACGAGCTTCGAATCACTTCGGCACCGTTGTAGTAAGTGACCACTTCAAGTGAGTGCGTCCCAAATGAGGACAAAGCGATGCTGCATTGATGAGTTATTGCCGAAGTGGAACACAATGCGATCGAATTCTCCAGCACTTTAAAGGTGACCCCACTCGGCACATCGGTGACAGGTAATGACCATGAAACGTCCGCCCCGGATGCGGTTCTCATGGGAGTCCCAACAGATGCTCTGTAGTTGCTGAAATTCATGGACCCACGCGTGACAAATTTGGTGAAGGCCGTGACGTACTTCTTACCATCGATGCTGAGTTCCGCGCGTACGCGATACGGAGTGCCAGCTCGTAATTCCACATCTGTCGTGTAATTAGCAACATTGCCCGCTGCATCTGAAACCTGAAAGGTACGAGACGAATACAAAATGGCTGAAGGGTTGTCTACTCCGTACTCGTATCTCACAGACCCTGCGTTACCAGTCCGAATTGCGGTGAACAGGCCAGCTGAAGTTTCCGTGAGTTGCTCGGCAATAACAGTTGGTGGATCAATTCGACCCTCGCTGGTATCTCCCTCTTCTAATACTTCGGTTTGCAGGGTTTGAAATGTGCCATAGAAGGGCAATTTGCCAATCTTTACAACCATTCTCACCATGTACTTTGTATTCGGTTCCAATGAACCAATGGTGAAGAGCACTTTTGACTTTGAACCAGCACTGAATGTCTGAGACGGAGAGAACACACCGTCGGTCGAGCCCACCTTGCGTGTTTCAATTTGGACACGACCTGAAACGTTGCTGGAGATCTGCCCAGCAACCTCAATTGAGTTTGCTCCGATATTTTGCACTGACGTGGTGAAAACCGGACTGATTGCAGATACAGGAACGACACCAACTACAAGATTTGCGCCGGTCGTAAAGGTTGATGACGTTGAATATCCGAAGGCATCTCGTGCTTGAACAACCAGGCGGAACTTGTATTTTTGTCCAAGCGACAAACCATTTACAACGGAAGCAATTTCTACGGCTGTTCCCTTAGGGACGTTCTGACTGGTTGACTTCATGACCTGAGAGGAATCACCGTCAACCGCATATTCAACCCACGCTTTGGAATTTATTGGCGTTGTGACAGTCGAAGATATAACTGCACTTGATGTGGTGGTGGCGATGACTTGTGATTTTGCGTTGATGCTCGCATCCGAAACTTCTGTGAATAGATCTTCATTGGAAGTACCCGTGGTCACGAACTCTGAATAGGGCGAATAGACGACAAAGTTGTTTATGCGCACGCCTGCTCGATACCTGTATGAAGTACCAGGATCGAGTTTTACCAGTGTGGTCACAAGTGGAACATCGACTCCGGCTTTCACCGACTTTGGCGATGTCTTTTGGCTGGTGCTCCAGTTATTAGATGGCCCAAATTCAATCCACATTTCGCTGTCATTAACGGCGGAGACAGTGGTCTTTACACTTGCAACATTGTCTTGAATACTTCCGTTGAAGTTTGCTACGTCAACGTCATCAATAGCTGAAGGTATTTCGGCGGCTGCGCTAGTTCCGGGCCCACTTTGCAAGGTATTTGAAAGTGTTTGTACCAAGTCTGTATTGATAGTGACTGGTTGCAATGCTGATTTCAGTGCAACCAAATCCCCTGCGCTTGAGCGCATGATGACGACATTCTGCTCAACTCCGTTGGCCGGTGTAGGTATTTCAAGACTCTGAGGTTTTGCGTCCGCAGGGTCAAGAGTGAGTACTGCGTCAACACTTGCTGTTGAAGAATCCTCGATTGTTGCTGACTCACTTCTGGCAAGCGGAATACTCACCAAGTTCTGAGTGGTGGCAGCCGACATCACTGAATGTTCTGGTGATTGAGCAGTGAGTGACTTGATGCCTCCGGCCGCGATATCCACCGCCATAGATGCATTGACGGACGAAGATGTAGAAGGTACCGCTATTGAGTATGCCTGAGCTCCGTCATCAGAAATGGTGAGCTGGGTATTGCCGTCTGTAATTTTTGAGGTTGATGTTGACGTTAACGAGAGTGAATATGAGTCGTTATTGCTAGGTAAGTCGACCAGAATTTGAGAGGTATCACCATTACGCAATGGTGTTGCGCTGACTCCCGGGATTGCTCCTGTAACGCCTGTTGACGATGCAACTAACTTCTGCCCATCTTTGGTGGTAATCGTAAGACTGAGGTTTCTGTTCGCAGAACTGCTTGCGGAAACTGTAGCGGTACCTTTCTGACCGCTGGAGATATTCATAAGCGGTTTTCCACTGCGTGATTCCATTACCACTGCATCAATGGAACCGTCTCCACCCTCCCACAAAGAACTCGTGGAGTTTGAGTTCAACTTTCCACCGGCAAATTTCCATTGCTTGGCATCAAGATCAAACAGAATGCGACCGAGCGAGTGTGGATTGTTTGAGTCCCACACGTGAACTATGAATTTGTTTTCTTCTTGCTTCGTTACCGCGACTGGGAGAACAGAGTGTGCGCCATGGGTGGTGTACATGCCCACTGTGGCACCACGCTTGTTCGCAATGCTGTCGACAATTGTTTTCAGTACCGCTTCTACACCGCTCTTTCGTGAGGCACTAGAACTTTTCGCGGCGCCTTCCAGAAATTGGGTAGCCCACCAGTAATCAATCACGTCGCCAAAATCATCAATTGATGGCGAAAGTGATTGCACACCGTCGACACCAAACTTTTTGGGGTCTGGGCCCTTTGTTTGCATATACAAGGCGCCGAGTGTTGACAGCCCTTCGCATCGACCGTTTTGCAAAATATTGTCAATTGTTTCGCGAATGAGCCTGGCCTTGGGTGTGATGCGACAAATATTGGATCGCACTTTGGTGCACACCACTTTCTCTCCATACAACGCAATCAACTCATTGAATCCAAATGAGTCTGACTTGTACCGACGTCCACCCCAGTTAGCGAACGAGAAGAAACTTGAACTTCTGAGGCCCGAGTCAACGCATACTTCTTCGGAGCCGAGACCTGCTTGTGGGTCAGCAGTGCACTTCATACCAATGAGGTCAGTGCGAGACCCAGGAGTTCCATTCGGTGAGCCTCCACAAGCGGCAAGGCTGAAGACAAAAGAGGCAACGATTCCGATGCGTATGAAACGTCGGCGAATTTGAACAGGTGCCACGTACTTCCTCCAGTCTTACAGCGTAAGTTTAGAGAGAAAGTCAGGGCCCACCCCTGCTTGCTAGTCCTCGCTAGGAGCTTCGGCGGCGCGCTTTTGTAGCTCGTTCACCACATTGGCATCGGCCAACGTGGTGGTGTCACCCAAATTGCGGCCTTCGGCCACGTCGCGCAAGAGGCGACGCATGATTTTGCCACTGCGGGTCTTGGGCAGCTCGGGGGTGAAATAGATGGTCTTGGGCTTTGCAATTGCGCCAATTTCTCCGGCAACGTGGTTACGCAGCACCTGCTCGTCCACTTCCATGCCGCCCACCAAGGTGACATAGGCGATGATGGCCTGACCCGTGGTGGCATCGTTGGCTCCTACTACTGCTGCTTCGGCAACTGCCGGATGCGACACCAAGGCTGATTCCACTTCAGTGGTGGAAATACGGTGACCCGACACATTCATTACATCGTCCACTCGGCCGAGCAACCACAAGTAGCCGTCGTCATCAAGTTTGGCGCCGTCGCCAGCAAAGTAGCGACCATCGAATCGACCCCAATACGCATCTTTGTATCGCTCGGGGTCTTTCCAAATTCCGCGCAACATTCCGGGCCACGGTTGAGTGAGTGTGAGGTAGCCGCCACCGTGTGTCACTGGCTTGCCGTCATCATCGAGTAGTTCTGCACCGATACCAGGTAATGGGAATGTCGCAGAACCAGGCTTCGTGGTTGTAGCCCCAGGAAGCGGTGAGATCATGATGCCGCCTGTTTCTGTTTGCCACCACGTGTCAACAATGGGGCAGTTTCCGCGACCGATGTTCTCGTGATACCACATCCACGCTTCAGGGTTGATGGGCTCACCCACACTGCCCAACAAACGCAGAGACGACAAATCATGCTTAGCAGGTTCTTCCACTCCCCACTTCATGAAGGTTCGAATGGCAGTAGGTGCCGTATAGAAGATGGTGACCTTGTACTTCTCGATGATTTCCCACATGCGATCATTCGCTGGGTAGTTAGGAACTCCCTCGTACATCACCTGCGTTGCACCATTACTTAATGGTCCGTACACGATGTAACTATGGCCAGTAATCCAACCGACGTCTGCGGTGCACCAATAGATGTCTTTCTCAGGATTGAGGTCGAACACATATTTGTGGGTGTATGTCACGTGAGTGAGGTAACCGCCCGTGGTGTGCATGATGCCCTTGGGCTTGCCCGTAGTGCCTGATGTATACAGCAAGAACAACAATTGCTCTGAATCCATTGGTTCCGCGGGGCATTCAGCATCAGCTGTTGCCATGAGTTCGTGATACCAATGATCGCGTCCGGATTTCATGTCTACTGCATTTCCGCCACGCTTCACCACCACGACTGAGGTAATGGTGGGTGTGTTTTCTAATGCTTCGTCTGCCTGTGGTTTCAAGGCGAATACTTCACCGCGGCGATATCCACCGTCGGCAGTGATGAGAACTTTTGCCTCCGCGTCATTGATGCGGTCTGCGAGTGCTTGTGACGAAAAGCCGCCAAAGACCACCGAGTGTGCAGCACCAATGCGTGCACAGGCGAGCATCGCAACGGCTGCCTCGATAATCATCGGGAGATAAATATTGACGCGGTCACCCTTTTGTACACCAAGACCCTTCAACACATTTGCAAAGCGTTGTACCTCATCGAGAAGTTGCGCGTATGTAACCGTTCGTGTGTCTCCTGGTTCACCTTC
>CAYSPE010000001.1:48976-75673 GCA_964432845.1 uncultured Bifidobacterium sp. | reverse complement strand
CTTCTGACAATACCGAAATGGGCAGGGGTAGACCCATGGCGAGCGACAAGAATGGACGCCGTGAGTAAGACAGTCCTCGGTCAAGACACCGAACACCACTTTGGGCCCGTGGAATGGGGAATGACGTCGGCCGTCGCCCTTACATGGGGTTCGTCATTCTTGTTTATTGCCATCGCCCTTGATCATGTGGCAACTGGAGTTGTGCCCATCGCCCGACTCACCTTTGGCGCACTCGCCCTTGCATGCTTTCCAGCTGCGCGAAAAAAGATTGACCGAGCAGACATTCCTCGAGTGGCGCTGCTCGGCCTTATCGCGATGACATTTCCGTTCTACCTGTATCCCCTTGCTGAACAATCTGTGTCGTCGTCAATCACTGGAATGAT
Organism: uncultured Bifidobacterium sp.; assembly: GCA_964432845.1. Lineage (GTDB taxonomy): Bacteria > Actinomycetota > Acidimicrobiia > Acidimicrobiales > Ilumatobacteraceae > UBA2093. The sequence continues at coordinate 75,290 of CAYSPE010000001.1, read as the reverse complement.
CAACGGTTCAATTCCTGTCACCACTGTGATGGCCGCCGCGATATTGACGCGCACCATGCCATCTCGACGACGATCGCTCGCGGTGCTCATCGGATTTGTGGGTATCACTTTGATTTCATTCGGAAGTGTGGGCGACGGTAAAGGCGCCTCCATTCACGGAGTGTTCTTCCTTCTCGCGGCCACCTGTTGCTATGCCTTCACCAGCATCTTGTCACGTGAGATGCAAGTGAAGTACGGGACACTCACCGTACTTTTGTGGCAAGAACTCTTTGCGTTGCTCTTTGCATTGCCGCTTGGCATACCCGCGTTCTTCCAGAGCACGTTCGCATGGTCGTCATTGTTTGCACTGATGGCTCTTGGCGCATTGGGAACGGGTTTTGCATACGTGATGTACGGAAAACTCATGGTGCGCGCCGGCGCCGTACGCGGTGTTATTGGAGTGTTCTTCACGCCAATCGTGGCCACCATCCTTGGTCTGGTGTTTCGCGATGAAAGCGTGTCGCTGCTTTCCGTTGCTGGTATGTGCATTGTGATTGTCGGGGCGTACTTCACCAGCCGCCCCGACTAACACATCGTTATTTTGTGGCGGGCAATTGACCGAGAGGTCGATACACCACACCAAAGTCCAGCGTTAGATCACTTGCCCCATTGGCCAAATAAAGAGACTTTGCGGTAACACTTGATGAGTTAACACCTCGTCCAGACCGGTTTGCCGTCGTCGGTATGTAGCCGCGTGGATACGAAATTGTGACCGTGTACTGGCCCGCAGGAAGATTTGTAAACAAGTACTTTCCGTCGGCTTTCGTGGTGATGGACTTCACCAATTTGCCGCTGAGGTCGGTGACTGGTTGACCCGAGGCAGTTCGGATACTGAGTACTGCACCTTTGATTCCACCATCAGCTTTGCCTTGGTAGCCATCGCCGTTGAGGTCTCTCCAGACGTAGTTGCCAACCGAGACTCCTCCACCAGCGCCACGCACAAACCCAACGTCGTATGTGTGATCGTTCACACCAGCCAACATGACCAATGTATTGATCTGTGGGTACGAAGCCACGGTGGTGGCGTTTGAGTCAATGGAAGTGTCGAGAGTTGAGGCAGCGCTTGTGCCCAATGCCTTGGTGAGTGAGTAACCAGAAAGAGGACCACCCGCGGCGTAATTCGCTGGGTTATCAAGGCGAATCACATACTTCTTACCAACTTCAATTCCACCACCAACGTTGTCGCCAGTACCTGCTGCAGGTTCGGTGACATTCGAGGCAAAGTAGTACTCACCCTTTGCGTTTGTAATGGCGGTTCCCAACAATGTTGTGCCGGTGGCGTCATACAAATGCACTGTGACACCGGCAATGGAAAGTTCGCCTGGGTCTTGAATGCCATCTTTGTTGGTGTCAATCCATACTCGGTTACCAATTTGTACAGGTGCTCGGTCGCACACCAATTCCAAGTCGGCCATTGCTGAGGACTTGCCAAAAGTATTGGCGTGACCGTTGCTAGGCGCATTTGGCCACTCGTTGTAGATGTTGCGGAAATAGGTACCGCTACTGCGAGTTCCGTCGGTGAGATTCATCCAACGCACACCGTTGGTGAAGTACTGCCAGCCTGGATCCATGGCTGTAACAGCCAATTGCTCAACACCAGCCGAATTCCACACGAGAACAGCACCTTGGGTAATTTCCAGGTGGTCGGGACCAGTGTCAATCAATGAGTCAAAGAAGAATTCGCGGTACGGCGAGTTATTAGAAAGACCGCTCTCTGTTTGTGCTGCAGCCGTGCGCGAACCACAACGGCCGTCGTTTTCCTGCACCAATGTGGGCGACGAGAGAGTTCCGGTATTACAGATAAGCAACGTGTCACCAGTAGTCCATGCGGTAATCCATGTCAATGAACCGTTGGGGTTTGCGTTGCTCACTGTGTCGGTTGGGTCCATGTTGACTGCGCCGATTTGACGAGACAAACGGTCGCTCACGCCAACTATCCACGAACCGTCGGCAGTCTTATCGAGACCCATGATGATGGGCTGAGCAAATGTGTAACGACTTCCATCGCGGAAGTATGTGGGCGATCCGGCTGTTGCGGCAGCTTTCATTGCTGCGAAATTGTCAGTCCAGGCGCGCCACAAACCGTTTTGACATTGCAACGTGCTCACGTTTGCATTTGCACCACACACAATGTCGGCGGAACGCTGATATGCGAACGAGATGGATTTAACTGTGCTCCAAGTCGATGTTGCCGTGGAATATTTACGGATGTAACCGCTACCAGGTGCAGTAGAGACGCCCGCCGGGTTACCAACAGTAAAAGATGTGGCTGATGCAGTTTCGTTTGAACACACCACGCCCACATACACATCATCTCCGTAAATGCGAAGTGCCCACGGACGAACATCTGCAACGTTTGCGCAACCAGGGTCGGTAACTGCCCAACTTGTCGGTGTACCGAGTGTCGGCATGTACGCGTCACCACCAACGGGGAACTTGTAAATCTTGCGCTCGTACAAGTTCATTACGTATAGCGACGTTCCGTCGTTTGACATCTCAATGTCACCAATACCAACTTTGCCAACTCCACCGAAAGCCTGCGCATCAAGTGACAAAGTGCGGTCGGCCGTGATGTTGCGCGCCGCATTCGTCCATTGCGAATTATCGGCACTTAAGGTCATGTATGACGACAGGTCAAAACTTGTAACTAGTCCTAGTGCTGGACTTGATACGTACACTCCGCCGAGCCCATTAGGTCCGAGACCGGAATGTCGACGAACTGAAGCCGATGACCAAACAAGCCCCGTGTTGTTTTGGTACGCGATGCCCCAAATTGATCCGGTTTCACCGTTCTTGAGACCGCCACTGAATTCGGGACGTGCTGTCCATGACGTATAGGACACTGACTTGCTATTGGCCACGTTGTTGGTAGTGCCAGCACTGTTGTAAACACCTGGATATTGGCATCCAGTTGCTACCAGTGGATCTGCGGCGTTATCTGCGCAGTAATTACCTGGAACAATAAGTGCGTAATTGATGTTCGTTGCGGGCAAGGTTGCAAATTGGATGCTTGTGCCATTGTCGTTTCCAGCAAATGACGATTGATATCCGGCCGGCGTCTTGAATTCCACACGAACTTGGCCAGTAGTGGTGGACGTAGTTATGGAATATGCACCGTCAGAACCTGTCGTTGCTGTTCCGACCACGACACCTGAAGAGTTGTACGCCGTCACAACCACACCAGCCACCGTTGCTTCGCCCGAGTCAAGCACACCATTCGAGTTCTTGTCATTGAAAACTTTTCCACTCACGGTGGAGCCAGCCGCAGAAACGTGCGGCGCTACTACCTGCGGAACGGCAACGGCGCACATGGCCGCCGCAAGAAAAAGGGCTCGTGATGTTCGCATGAGTTTCACATGTACCTCCAAAAGACAAACGGTCTATTGACGATATGAAATAGGGCATGGCAAAAGTACGGAAGGAAATTTTTTCCTCATTTAGGCTTTCCGTATGAGTAATACAGCCGAATCATCGTCCAGTCGTAGTTCGGTATCGCAGGCTGAGATTCTGCGCAGCGCCCGCGAGCAAATTGAAGCAAAAGGTGTCTTGGGACTTCGTGTGGCAGAAGTGGCCGAGGGTGCCCATTGCTCGCTCACGCAGATTTATCGCTATTTCGGTGACCGAGATGGTCTGTTGGCACGAGTGCTCGGCGACTTGTACGAAGAGGTACTCGACACTGTTTTTGACTACTACATGGCGAAGATGAAAGAGCTTCCTGTCATCACCATTGAGGACCTCATCAAATACTTGCCAGGTCCATCGGCCTACTCGGCGATGAACCGTCAGGAGGTTCGTTTACAAATTCTTGCAACATCGGCAATGAATGCTCCGTTACGCGAACGACTAGAGCAAGTGTCGCAGCGCCACCTTGTGCAATGGGAAGAAGGACTCGACTACGTTGAGGCCCACATGGAACCCGGTGTGAAAATTGATCGCCGAATGTTTACCATCATGTTGCTCGTGCAAACGATGTACTACCGAACTTTGTTGGGTGACCAAGGTTTCACCGACGAAGAATACCGACAGTTCTTGCGCGACAAGCTGGTACTGAATTGATGTGATGTTGTCAACTACTTGGTAGCTGGCAACACACCCTTAGGTCGATACACCATTCCGAAGTCAAGCGTGATGTCACGCTCTCCTGCTGCCAGTACTTTTGACGTCGCAGTGAAGTTCGATGAATTCAGACCGCGGTTGGGCCTATTCGGTGTTGTAGGAATGAAACCCTTCGGATAGGCAATCAGCACTTTGTACTGACCAGGTGGCAAATCCGTAAACAGATACTTGCCATCTTTACCAGTGGTTTGAGGGCGCACTGGATTTCCGTACACATTGGTAACCGAAGTGCCATCCATATTCACGAGGGTAAGGACAGCGCCCTTCACTCCATGGTCTGCGGGGCCCTGTAATCCATCTCCATTGATGTCGCGCCACACGTAGTTACCTACTTCCACTGATGGAAGTGGCGTGATGCCAGCATCAATGGTGGGATTCACAAACCGCGCAACCGTATTGGGGTTTGTATCGGCCACGGTATTACCCGACACCGCCGCTGTCACAGAGAACACGGGCGTCTTCCCAGTTGCCGGATCGGGATTGGAATCGTTGGCGCGCGTGCTGGTTGATGACGACTGTGCAGTGAGCGAAAGACCAGTTGGCAACAAGAACTGAGCGTAGTAATTACCAGGGCGCAAATTATCAATGAGATATTTGCCGTTCACATCAGTTGTGGCTACCGCTGGTGCACCCGCCAGATTCTTTGCCGGTGTGCCATCGGGGTTGTACAACACCACCACCACGCCTTCAATGGGTCGTTCGGTGGGATCTTGTACGCCGTCCTTGTCGCTGTCTACCCACACCACATTGCCCACCGCCACCGGAATAATGACGCCAGCGTCAATTGTGGGATTCACAAATGAGGCGAGAGTGTTCGGATCTGAATCGACCACGGTGTCACCAGATACCGAAGCTGTGATGCTGAATGGAGGTGTTGCTCCGGTGACTGCGTCGGGATTCGAGTCATTTGCAGAAGTGCTGCCTGATGATGACTGCGTTGTGAAGCTATATCCGCCCGGCAGCGTGAATTTTGCAAAATATGTTCCTGGGTACAAATTGTCGATGAAGTAATAACCCTTTGCATCAGTAATTGCAGTAGCTGGTCCACCGGCAACATTTTTCGCTGGCGTTCCATCGGCGTTGTACAAGGTCACCTTTACGCCAGACAGAACTGGCTCTCCAACATCTTGAACTCCATCGGCGTCGGCATCAATCCAGGTGTAATTGCCCATTCCGACAACAATGAGTCGCGCTGTTGTGGTGGGCGCAAGTGTTGATGCAGACGGCGCAACTGTGGTGGACGATGCGCTCGGCACCACAGTTGATGATGGCGCAGCCGTAGTTGTGGTGCTAGCAACGGTGGTAGTTGTTACAGCGATAGTGGTAGTTGGTGCCGCAGTTGTGGTAGTAACGAGCGCTTGCACAAAACCGATGTCGTACGTGTGGTTGCTAATACCAGTTGACAGCGACGCAACAGTAAGTTCGGGATATCCAGAGACAAGTGTGGCGTTCGAGTCAACAGAGGTATCAAAAGCAGTTGCCGACGACAGCGCGGTTGCAGTAGTGAGGTTGTAACCCGCAAGCGGACCTGAGCCTGTGAAGTCTGCCGCATTATTCATTCGAATAATGAACCCCACTCCCAAGGTGACGCCTCCGCCGGAGTTGTCGCCATTACCAGCTGCAACTTCGGTGACGTTTGACGAAAAGTAGTACTCGCCATTCGCATTGGTAATGGCCGTGCCCAGAAGCGTGAGTCCGGTTGAGTTGTACAACCGAATGGTTGCACCAACTACGGGGGCCTCGCCCGGGTCTTGGATGCCGTCATTGTTGCTGTCAATCCAGACGCGATTGCCAATTTGTACTGGCGCAGCGTTGCACACAAGTTCAAGGTCACCCATTGAGGAGGACTTCATGAATGAGTTTGTGGCGTTTTCTGAACCAGAGAGTTTTGTATAGATGCGGCCCCAACTTGCATCACCATTAGCGGTATCAAACCAACGAACACCGCCAGCATTGAATTGATTGTCAGGGTCCATTGTGGTGCTGGCAAGTTCCTGAGCACCGGTTGGTGGCCACACAGCCAAACCACCTTGCGTAATCTCCATGTGGTTATTGAGAGCGGACGTGTAACAGGAAGACGACGCGGTGAATGTTCCGTTCAGTGGGTGCGTGTTGTCGCACACCGTGTCGTTGAAGAATTCGAGGTAACCGTTGTTGTCGGGTTGACGGTCAGTAGGGATAAGGAGAACTGGACCGAATCCGTAGTCGAATGTTCCGGTAAATGGACGACCGGCCGACTGGTGTGTTTGGCCGCCAACCGTTGTGATACCCACACAACCACCTGCTTGTGGCACAACACCTGATGCAGTGGATTCTTCTTGTGTCCACGTTGATGCACCTGTTTTGCACATGAGTTGCAAGTCGCCTGCAACGTTGCCACTCATCAGCGAGCCAGTCCACGGAAGAACCACGGAGGTTTCGGTGGGCATGATGTTGTCAGCACCCATTTGCATGCTGAAACGATCGAGGAAGCCAGCAACAAACGATCCGTCACTCAAGGTTTCAATATCAGAGAGAATGGGCTGCGGATATCGTGGCAACGTGGTGTAGTTGCCACCAATTGCACTACTCAAGGCATAGATGGAAGTGAAGTCGTTGCTCCACCCCTTCCACTTCATGATGAGACAGTCATTGGTGGATATTTGAGCCGTGTCATTACAACCTTCAATCCATCGTGGCTTGTTGATGAGGATGGACGTGGTCCGTGTCCACGTACCTGAACCTGCGGGATCAAGGTCAATAATTGCTGCACCACCGATGGCTGCAGCAGACCCACCGGTCCCAGTTTGCATTGGCGAACTGTAGGCAACTGCATTGCTCTCGCGACCACACACGATGCCGACCAACATGTGACCAGTCACCTTGTCGTACTCAAGTGCCCACGGGTGCGCGATGTTGTTTGTGATGGTGCCACCAACATTGCACGTAGTGGCGCTCAATTGAGGAACGGTGTATTCGGTAACCGCGCCAAGAGTGGGAGCTGTCGCAGTTCCACCAAGGCGAATTCGCAAAATGGTTTTTTCGTACAGGTTTGTCACCCACAAATAGCCATCTGGGGTGATGTCGATGTCGCCAAGCCCAACTTGACCGACACCTTCATATCCAGCCAAGTCAATGGACAGTGCCGTGGTGTTCGAAAGTCCGCGCGCGGCATCGGTGTAGATGGCATCGTTAGCGCTGAGCAAAATGGGGTTTCCGTTTTGATCCTGCAAGGTTCCGATATCAAAAGACGCAACGATCGAACCACCTTTGGTGGTGGTGACATACAGACCTCCAAGGCCCTTTGGTCCGAGTCCTGAATGACGACGAAGGACTGCAGAGTTCCACACCAAACCGGTTGCGGGATCTTGCGCAATGCCCCAGGTTGCACCAGTTTGAGAGTGCGTCAGCATTTGAGTAGCCGTGGGTTTTGTGGACCATTTGGTGAATGTCAATGTGTTCTTTGCGGTTGCAATACCAGTCGCTGGTCCGGGACGTATGCAAGTAGATACTGCAAGCGGTGATACCAAGTTGTCATCGCAGTAATTACCAGGAATCAGCACCGAGTAATTCACATTGGTTGCGGGAAGCGTGACGAATTGAATACTGGTGTTGCTTCCAGCGCCTGCGAACGACGGTTGAAATCCATCAGGTGTGGTGAATTCAATTCGCACGGCTGATGTTGAAGCACCTGTTACTGAAATTGAATACGCACCAGTGTTATCAGTAGTGGCGGTTCCCACATTTGTGCCGGCAGAGTCATAGGCCTGCACCACCGTTCCCGACACACCCACATCAGAACCATCGTTCGTGCCATTGGCATTTTTGTCGTTGAACACCGTTCCGGTGACGGTGCCGGCAGCTGCATTGGCAATTGAGTTGATGATGGTGCTGAAGTTGGGCACCACAATTGCGATTGCGGCTATGAGTGCAATTCTCTTTTTGTTCATTTTGTTGAGCTCCAACGAATTTCTACGCGACGATCGATTGGTGTTCCCACTGTGGTGGTGCGTGCACCAACAGCGTCATATTTGATGGTGCACGTGACACCTTGAGAGACCAGGTAATGCGCTACTGCAAGAGCACGACGCACAGATAAATCCATGAGGAAATTTGCTGTGTCAGTAAGGTTTTGACGTGCGTAGCCAGTGATAAGAACTTCGCCCTTTTTCGACTTGATTCGCTGAGCAACCATTTGCAACATGCGACGATCCCAACGATCGAGGTGCGCACTTGCGGGCGCAAAATACAATGCTCGCGACAATGCTCTACCACTCAAGATGTAATTAGGAGACGCGCCACCGCTGGAATACGTCTTGAACGTCGGAGCATGGATAATTTGCCCACCCTGCAGCGATGCAACAAAGGCCTTTTGTGATGGAGCCTTCTTGATGGTGGAGTCGGCAACAGCAACAAGAATGGGGCTGGTACGCGACACATTCCCCGCAAGATCGGTGATCTCGGTGATGACCACCCATGAACCATCGCTCATGGTGGGCAAATCACAACTGCTCGCTTTGCCTGCCAAGTAACTACAGGAAACTGTTTCACTGCCTTTCTTGGCAATAACCGTGACAATGTCTCCGGGTGAGGCACTGGGGTTTGTGAAAGCAGGAGTGGTATCTCCAGTGACGTTGTCTGTGTTTGACAGTCCAGTATCGGAGGAATCCAACATGTCAGGGACACCCTGGATAGTGGCGGTGGTGTCGATGGTGATGGACAACGATGGACTGCTTGATGACACGTTTCCAGCCGGATCTGTCACAAAGTAGAAGACCGACCATTCACCATCGGCCAGGGTGGGCAAATCACAACTTGTGGCAACACCCACAATGAATGAACACGACACAATTGCGCCATCTTTGATGGCACTCACAGTGATTTTGTCTCCCGAGACACCGCCCGAAACATTGATCGTTGGCGTGTTATCTGCCGTGTAGTTATCCGTTGCTGATTGACCGGTATCGGAGTTCGCTGCCAAATCAGGCGCAGATGCTGGAGTGGTCGGTGCGGTTCCGTCTACCACCATGGAGAAACCAGGACCCGCAGGAGATGTATTACCAGCGGGATCAGTAACGGTGGCATCGATAGTCCACGTGCCATCTGACATGGTGGGCAAATCACAACTTGTTGCAACGCCCACAACGTAAGAACAGGACACAGTGTGGGTTCCGTCGGTTGCAGTAATGGTGACCTTGTCCCCCGACGCACCGCCATTGGCAGACATTGCAGGGGTGGTGTCACTCGTGAGATTGTCAGTATTCGAGGCTCCAAAGTCAGAAGACGGCAACAAATCTGGGCCACTCGGTGAAGCGGGAACTGAAGTGTCAACGACCAATGACAATGGAGAACTTGGAGAGGAAACGTTGCCAGCTGCGTCAGTAATGGTGTTGGTAATGCTCCACGTGCCGTCGCTCAGTGTTGGCAAGTCGCAACTAGTTGCAACACCCACAACATAAGTGCATGTCACTGTGGTGCCACCTTTCGTGGCAGACATGGTGACGGAGTCACCCGAAACTGCACCAATTGCCGACATTGCAGGGGTGGTGTCATTAGTGACGTTGTCTGTTGTGGAAAGACCAGTATCTGATGTAGTTACCAAATCTGGAATGTTTGAGTTGGGAGCAGTGGTATCAATGACAACATTCAGGGATGGTCCGGCTGCCGAGGTGTTGCCTGCTGCGTCAGTGATGGTGTTACTCACACTCCACGTGCCGTCGCTCAGTGTTGGCAAGTCGCAACTTGTTGCTACACCAATGACGTAGGTGCACGACACAGTGCTGCTTCCATTGGTGGCATTCACCGTGATTGTTTGACCTGTGATTCCGCCCACCCCGTTAATGGTGGGCGTGTTATCGGACGTGATGTTGTCCGTATTCGAAGACCCGGTGTCAGATGAGGAGGCAAGGTCAGGGGCAGACAACGGAGCTGTCGGGGCAGCGGAATCAATCACTAATGACAAAGGTGAACTTGCCGGCGACGTATTACCTGATGGATCAGTGAGAGTAGACGAGACGCTCCACGTGCCATCGCTCAGTGTTGGCAAATCACAACTTGATGCGGTACCCACCACATAGGTGCAGGACACAGTGAGGCCCCCGTTGGTGGCCGTGATGGTGACCGTGTCGCCGGTGGTGCCACCTGATGCACTCATGGTGGGCGTGGTGTCGCTGGTGAGATTGTCTGTATTCGACGATCCCGTGTCGGATGAGGCAACCAAATCTGGAGTGCTCGGTGCAACTGGGGCGCTGGTATCAATAGTGATGCTCAATGGAGAACTTGGCGCGGAAGTATTTCCGGCTGAATCAGTGAGTGTCGACGTAATAACCCACGTGCCATCGCTCAGTGTTGGCAAGTCGCAACTAGTGGCTTGCCCGACCACGTACGAACAGGTGACGGTGGTGCCACCTTTCGTAGCAGAGATGGTGACAGTGTCCCCGTTGTTGCCACCAGACGCACTCATTGATGGCGTGTTGTCTGATGTGAGATTGTCCGAAGCGGAGCTTCCCAAATCGGAAGAAGTATTGAGGTCCGGAGCACTTGGCGATGAAGGTGCTGCAGTATCAACGGTGATGGAGAGCGCACCGCCAGCTGAGGAAACATTGCCAGCCGAATCGGTCACAGTGTTAGTGATGCTCCACGTTCCGTCACTCAAAGTCGGCAAATCACAACTAGTTGCAGGAAGAACATATGAACACGACAACGTTGACGTGCCATTCGATGCGTACACCGTTACGGTCTGGCCAGTGACACCACCAACCCCATTGATGGTAGGCGTGTTATCACTGGTGTAGTTGTCCGTGGAGGAAGTTCCAGTATCCGACGATGTCGCCAAATCGGGAGCTGACGATGGTGTGCTTGGTGCTGCAGTATCAATGGTGAGAGACAACGCTGAACTTGCAACTGATGTATTGCCCGCTAGATCGGTCAGCGTTGAAGTGACGCTCCATACTCCATCGCTTAATGCAGGCAAATCGCAACTGGTGGCAGGAATGACATAGGAACACGATTGGGTGGAGCCACCGTTTACGGCGGTGATTGTGATGGTCTCCCCTGTTGTCCCACCCGTCGCGCTCATAGCTGGCGTGGTGTCCGCAGTGACATTGTCGGTATTTGATGAACCAGTGTCCGACGAAGCTACGAGGTCGGGCGTGCTAGGAGCAGCTGGTGCCGTGGTGTCAACTGTCATCGATAATGCAGAACTTGTTGACGAAACGTTACCTGCCGCATCTGTCACCACATCGGTCACCGACCACGTGCCAGCGGTAACACCCGACATTGCACAGGAGTTCACCAAAGCAGTAACAACGTACGTACAAGTTTTTGTAGTGCCACCATTCACTGCACTCACGGTGACCGAATCGCCAATGTTTGTGCCAGGTACCGAGAATTCTGGCGACGTTGAATTCGTGATGTTGTCGGTGCTTGATGCACCGGTATCTGTAGCGGCTTGTAAATCCGGAGCTGACGCAGAAGGTGCTGCGGTGTCAATGGTGATGGGGAGCGAAGGGCTGCTTGGGGAAACGTTCCCCGCAGGGTCAGTCAACGTGGAGGTAACGTCCCACGTTCCATCAGTGAGCGCAGGAAAAGTACACGATGTTGCCGGCAGAACATAACTACACGTTTGAGTGGCGCCACCGTTTGTCGCAGTCATGGTGACCGTATCGCCCGAAGTGCCACCCGTTGCACTCATGGTTGGGGTGTTGTCGTTGGTGATGTTGTCGGACGTGGATGATCCGGTATCTGATGCGGTCACCAAATCGTTTGCTGTAGGAGCATTTGGCGCGGTGGTGTCAATGGTGACTGTTCCACCTGGGTAGGCCGCACCGGGACCATTTGTACCAGTAGACGATGTGACACTGTTGCTTCCCAGCGTAGGAATCACTGTGCCATCACTGCACCCCGACACTGTGACCGTAAACGATGACGCGGTACCGGTGGTAGGAGATGTAGTGAAGACACATCCGGTTGATGTTCCACCATTGGTGATGTCACTACCGGCCAATGTTGTGGCATCAACGGCAGAGATAAAGGACAGCGTGTACGTGAACGAAGAGTGCGTGTTGGTAGTGGCGGACATGCCAGTGGTAAACGAAGTAACACCGAATGCCACATATCGAATGGCGACGAAGCCCGAACCACCAGCACCACCGGTTGTGTAGCTATTGGTCGTTCCGGCGCCGAAGTCAATTAGGCAAGTGTCTCCGGCACCACCGCCCGCGCCAGAGTTGGCAACAGCTGCGCCGCCGCCAACACAGTTGTTTGTACTTGAAACAGCAGCAGTTCCGGCGCGTGTACCCGCAACACCGTGATATGGCGCACCATTCGCTCCGTATTGCAACGCCGTACCGGTGAAGTTGGAGTTTGTGCCGGTTCCGGCACCGCTTGCTGTGGTGCTCGCGCCAGCGCCACCTGTGGCAGTGAGAATGTCCACCGCGCTTTGCGTGAGTTTTGAGGCACCGCCCGCAGCGTTACTTGTTCCGCCTGCACCAACAGTGATGGTGATGGCTGTGGATCCAATGGACAAGGTGCCGGTCTTCACTTGACCGCCGGCGCCACCTTTTGTGGTGCCGGCTACCGTGCCTTGTCCTGCTCCACCGCCACCCACAATGAGATAAGTGATTGATGTAACGCCAGCAGCTGGCGTCCACGTGGCGCCAGCCGTGAAGGCTTGATAACACGTTCCGCCAGCGACCTCGTATGTCCAACCCGCAGGACATTCCCCCGCTGCATAGGCGACGCTTGAACTAATAGGGATGATCACAGAGACCGATGCGAGGGCTACGACTATTGCGATACATGCGACAGCAAATTTCTTGACTGAGAAAAATCGCACGGGCCACCAATTTCCACAAATACGGACGGTGGAAATCGTAAGAGCGCCTTACTCACAGGTGCTCTTGTTTCTTATGTAAGAAAAATTTTTCTCTCTTAACTTTTGGTCCACTCAAGAACAGCGAAGTTTCCGAGGCCGGTGGGATCAAGAAGAGCTTCCGATTCAGCGATGCGACTGCGCATCTTCATTGCTGCCAGAGTTGGCGCAGATGCAGATTGTTCCCACGCTGCTTTCCCTTCCTCCACCAGCTCATCTATGCCCCACAGTTGAAGAAATTGTGCCTGCGAACGAACGGCATCGGGTTCACGCACGGCAGACAATTGATCAATCACCACTTGGGTGGTGATGTCCTGAAGACCAACATTCTTTAGGTAGTGAACTCCGCGTTCGTGCCCTGCGTAGGTTCGTAACCACTCTCGCCAGGGCATGAGGGCAACATGTGCCGTGAGTGCCGTGCAGTAGTCAACGAGCACAATTTTTCCGTGCTGCACAACATCAAGAGTTTCTCGAAGCCACGTAGCGGCCGCGGTTTGTACTGGTGCTCGTGCACCATGTCGTGCATGTGATGGCAAACACGCGGGCACAGGTTTTGTCATTAGTACCTCAGAGAATGCACCACCAGTTGAACGAACGTATGCCTCTCGCCAGCCTTCGTCGTATACCCACAACTCAAATGGAAGGTTGTCGAGTAGTTCGTTTGCAAAGACAACTCCGTATTCAATGGAGTTCGGCATGTCGGCCAATGATGTGACACCTTCTGGATGCGAGGCGCGCTGTGCATCGCTCACTTCAACCGCTACATACTGTCCTGTGCGAAGAAATTCAGGTTGCGCCGCTAAGACGGAGCGAGCAAGCGTGCCCGGGCCAGCACCTACTTCCACCACCGTGAAATTGCTCGGCACACCGAGGGAAGTCCACACTGCATCGAAGTACCGCGAAAGAACGGTGCCAAACAATGGTCCGACTTCTGGCGAAGTAATGAAATCTCCTCGCCTGCCAGCACGACCAACGGATGTATAAAAACCCTGCTCGCCGTACAAGGCAAGGGACATGAATTCAGAAAACGGAATCGCACCGTCTGCAGCTGCAATTGCTGCATGAATGTGACTACTTGACGATTGCACCGGCAAGGCCAGCGATGTCACCAAAGTGAATCACGATGCCTGGCAACACACCCAACACCAAGGTGGCGACACCAGTGATTGCAAGCACTGTGACGAGCGCTGGTTGCACGCGAATAGGTGCAGTATCTCCGTCGGGAACGGGCTTCATCCACATTTCACGAAGGATGTTTCCGTAGTAACCGAAAGCGATGACTGAGTTGATACCACCAATAAGACCAAGTGCGTATGCCCAGTTGTTGCCGGCAGACACCAATGCATGGAATGCTGCGAACTTACCGAACCAGCCACCGAGTGGTGGAATACCGGCCAGCGATGCCATGAACAAAGTCATCATTACTGCAACGCCGGGAGCGTACGAGAACAATCCACCGAACGAGGAAATTTCGCCGCTACGAGTCTTGCGCGAAACAATCATGACCACCGCGAACACACCCAAGTTGGTTGCTGCGTAGACCAAGAGATACGACACCACTGCTCGCAATGCAGCTTGCTGCACGATGCCAGCAACAGCGAGTGGCATGAGAATGAATCCACCTTGAGCCACCGATGAATACGCCAACATACGAACGATGTTGGTTTGCTTCAACGCCATGACGTTGCCAAGTGTCATGGTGAGTGCAGACAAGATCCAGAACACTGGTTGGTACACATCTTTTGAACCTGGGAAGGCAACGAATACCACTGTTACCAGGGCCACAAAGCCGGCGGCCTTTGACGCAACAGACAAGAAGGCGGTGACCGGAGTTGGAGCGCCTTCATATGTGTCGGGTGCCCACGTGTGGAACGGAACTGCCGACACTTTGAAGGCAAAACCAACCACCACGAAGAACACAGCAAGCGCACGGATGGATGTGACTCCGTTGGACAGGTACGCAGCTACGTCGACCAACTTGGTGGAGTTGGCCATGCCGTACAGCAACGACATGCCATACAACATGACTGCAGAAGCAAATACACCAAGCAAGTAGTACTTGATACCGGCTTCATTGCTCTTGAGATCGCGCTTGCGCCACGCAGCCATCATGTACGCGGGAATCGACAAGAACTCCAGCGACACGAAGATTGATACGAAGTCACGGCTTGATGCCATCATGACCATGCCCATGATGCTGGAGAGCAGTAAGAACCAGAATTCACCCTGGTAGTAATCGCCTTCGCGCATGTGATCTGCCGACAACAACACCACCACATAACCGGATAACAAGAAAAGACCCTTCAGCACCAAACTGAAGTCGTCCACCATGTAACGCCCGTCAAACAATGAACGTGCACCTGCATCATTCAATGCCAATGTGAGTACAGGAATGAAAGCGCCGAGCAATGTGAAGCTGGCAACAGGCGTCAGCATCCATTTCTTTGCATCGGATACAAAAAGGTCGAGAAGCAGGAGCAGCACGATGCCGCCCCCGAGAATGATCTCGGGTGCGAGCGCGTGGTAATCAACCGATGGTGAAGTCCACGCTGATGCAGCGGCGGCGATTGCGCTGAGCACGGTTTAGCCTCCGAAAGCCTTAAGGGTTACGGCCACTGCTGGGTCGAGAACCTTGAACATGAGGTTGGGAACAACACCGAACAGAACTATGGCGATGAGCAATGGGGTCCATGCCATCCATTCGAACTTGTTGACGTCGTGAATATCTGAATGATCGTCATGGCCATGACCATGTGATGCGAATTCTGGGTTTGGTTCACCGAATGCGGTTCGCTGGTAGAGCCACAGCAAGTATGCAGCTGCGAATACGGTGCCAATTGCAGCAACAACCATGTACACACGGTAGGTCTCTACAGGGAGACCAGCAGCGGGCTTGTACGCAGACAAGATGGCGGGGAATTCACCCCAGAATCCGGCAAGACCAGGCAGACCAAGTGATGCCATGGCACAGAATCCGAGAATCCAACCGAGCTTTGGCATTTGCAACAACATGCCAGAGAGACGCTTGATTTCGAGTGTGTGATAGCGCTCTTTTACGGAACCAGCAAGGAAGAACAACATGCCGGTGATGAGACCGTGCGCCACCATGCCGAACATTGCAGCGTTCATGCCGAATGATGTGAGGGTGGAGATGCCGAGCATCACATAACCCATGTGTGCAACTGACGAGAACGCGATGAGTCGCTTCATGTCGGTTTGAGCGAGACATCCGAGCGCACCGTAAATGATGCCGATGACTGCGAGCAGACCAATGTATGGAGCCCAAGCTTTTGCAGCTTCTGGCAACACAGGAATTGCAATGCGGACGAAACCGTAAGTACCGAGCTTCAACAAGATGGCAGCAAGGATGACTGAACCTTGAGTGGGAGCTTGCGTGTGCGCGTCGGGCAACCAGGTGTGGAATGGGAACATCGGCACCTTCACCGCAAAGCCCACGAACATGCCAGCAAAAATCCAAATTTGGGTGGTGCGCGAAATTTGCATGCCGTGCTCGATGAGGTACGGAATGGAGAAACTTTCGGCTCCGGTCTTGAAGAACAATGCAAGGAACGCCACCAACATGAGGGCTGAACCAAACATGGTGTACAAGAAGAACTTGAGTGATGCGTACTGACGATTTTCGCCACCCCATACACCGATCATGAAGTACATGGGCAGCAACACGAGTTCGAAGAACACGAAGAACAACACCAAGTCACGAGCAATGAATGTGCCGGCCATTCCAGTTTGCAGGATGAGCATGAGGCTGAAGAAGGCCTTTGCGTTTCCTGGAGAGGGAACATGGTCCCAGCTGTAGATCATGACCAAAAGGGTGATGACCATAGACAAGAAATAGAGCGGCAAGCTGATGCCGTCGAGGCCGATGTAATACGTGGACTTGATGACTGAAATCCAGTCATGCTGAGCCACGAACTGCATCGTGCCGGCCTTGTCAAAGTTGAACTGCGTGAGTGTGTAAACACCCACTGCCAACGTTGCGACTGCAGTGCCGATTGCCACCGACTTTGCTAGCGCCTCTTCTGCCTTCGGTATGAAGAGCATGATGAGTACGCCGACAAGCGGCAAAAATGTGCCGACTGTCAGCACCCAATTGTGGTCGCTTAGGACTTCCATGCCGATTTGCTCCCTCAGCTATTGATGATGACGAGTACGAGTGCACCGATGGCGGCTGTGCCGAACAACAATGCTCCGTACTGATTGACTTTTCCGGACTGAACGGGACGCAATGCGCTACCAGCACCTTGTGCTGCAGAGCCTGCACCGTTCACTGCTCCGTCGACAATTCCTTGATCGACATTGCGATAGACCCAACCTGCGACTGTCTTTGAAACCAGACCGGCTCCGTTGACAATGCCGTCGAGAATGTTTTGGTTGAACCAATACGCACCCTTTGCGATGGGGTGTGCAATGGAACGAACGATGATCTTTTCGTAGAGAACGTCGAGGTAGTACTTGTTGGCCAAGAAGGCATAACCAGCACCCAACAACTTGTTGCGCTTGGTGAGGCCAACAAGTGCCTTGTTCTTCTTCTCATACAACTGGATGCAGAGCAACCAGCTGAGCAACATGCCAGCAAACACGATGATCATGGACATTGCTGCCTTTGACCACTTGAACGGTGCATGGTGCAACTGTGGCGCAACACAAATGCCACCTTCGGGTGTTTCGGTACCGCATGGCGATTCGTGCGGTACTTCACCATCCATCGCATGTTCTTCCGATGGAGTACCCGCAGACTTCATTTGAGTGGCCATTGGCTCTGCGTCAGCAACTACTGGTTCCCCAGTGGTTGCCATGTCTTCGGTGGCCACCACTGTGGTGTCTGTTGTTTCGTCGGCAGCAACGCGTGCTTCGCCAACACTGCCAGTTGGTGCTGCAATGCCGGTGGCGCTGATGACTTCTGCGCGTGGCTCAACCCACTTCTTGAAGTTTTCCCACTTCTCGCCAAATGGTGCTGCGTTGAGGAAACCAGAACCAATAGCAAGTGTGGCCAGGATGATAAGTGGCACCGTAATGATGAGGCCCGATTCTTTTGGTCCGTGCGAACCGTGGTCATCATGACCATGTGCATCGTGACCGTGATCGGCGTCTGTGTCGTGATCAGCGTGTGCGTCATGTGCGTCATGAGATGCATGCGCATCGTGCTCATCATGGTGTTCGCCAGCTGCTGCACCGCGAGGCTCGCCAAAGAATGTGAGGTACGTAGCGCGAGTCATGTAGGCAGCAGTGAGGAATGCACCACAAAGACCGATGACCATGAACAACGTGTAACCGTTGTGTCCCACGTTGTCGATGATTTCGTCTTTCGAGAAGAAGCCGGAGAATGGGAACACGCCACACAGTGCGAGTGTTGAAATGACCCAGGTGCCGAATGTGATGGGCATGAACTTGCGAAGGCCGCCCATGTCTTTCTTCATGTCGAACGAGTGGTGAGATGCGCTGTGGCTAATGGAGCCGGCGCCAAGGAACAAACAAGCCTTGAAGAATGCGTGAGTGAAGATGTGGAACACGGCAGGCAACCATGCGCCGGCGCCCAAGCCCATCATCATGTAACCCAACTGCGAAACAGTGGAGTACGCGAGCACCTTCTTGATGTCTGTTTGCACGAATGCGAGTGCAGCTGCAATAACGATGGTGATGCCACCGATGATGACGATGAAGTTTGCACTGCTGTGGAACACGTTCATGCCCTTGAAGAACACGGGGTACAAACGAGCAACGAGGAACACACCTGCAACCACCATTGTGGATGAGTGCAACAGTGATGACACAGGAGTTGGGCCAGCCATGGCATCGGGCAACCATGTGTGCAATGGGAATTGACCCGACTTGCCGATACAAGCAACAAACAACATGGCCGCGCCTGCGGTAATGGCGACATGGCTTGGGTTGCCTGACAATGCCCATGCGGACAAACCGCGGATGGAGAAACCAGAAAGACCAAGCGTCTTCTGTGTCCATTCGTTAGCCGAGAAGTACAGGATGGATGTGCCCACCAGCAAACCAATGTCACCAGTACGTGTAGTGAAGAAAGCCTTCAATGCAGCGCGACTGTTAGCGCCGTCCTCCCACCAGTGACCAATGAGCATGAATGAACACAGACCCATGATTTCCCAACCGAGAATGAGTTGGATCATGTTCTCGGCGATCACCATGTTCAACATGCCGGCGGAGAAGAGCGTGAGTGCAGCAAAGAAGTGCGTGTAACGACGATCGCCATGCAGATATTCCGTTGAGTACAACTGCACCAATGATGAGATGAATGCAACAACAACGAGAATCGCGACGGTGAGGCCGTCTACGTGTTGACCGATAGTGAGCTTGATGCCACCGTTTTGCCACCATGTCCAGGTCTTAATGACTGGGGCGACATACGCCTCTTCGGCTGCACCATTGACACGTTGGATCCACTGATAACCAGCACCAGCGGCAAACACCAAGGCACCAACCATTGATGCAATACCGAATTCACTGCCCTTGCGAGGCATGCGCTTGCCAAAGAAGATGATGCAGGCGAATGCAACTGCAGGGATGATGGGAATGAGCCATGCATGCTCAAGGAACCAACCGGACTTCAAGGCGACTTCTGTAGCTTCTGCAAACATGCGATCAGCCCTTCATCTCTGAGAGTTCGTCGAGGCCAACGGAACGACGGTTGCGGTACATAAGGAGAACCATTGCAAGGCCAACGCCAACTTCGGCAGCGGCAACAGCAATGACATAGAGAGCAAACGTGTGTCCGTCGGTGGAACCATTACGCAACGAGAAGGCCAGCAAGTTGATGTTGACCGAGTTGAGAATGAGTTCGATGGACATGAGAACCATGACGGCGTTCTTGCGCGCGATGACTCCGTACACACCGATGCAGAACAGCACTGCACCCAACATGAGAAATTCGTTCAGCAACATGACTAGTCCCTCCTCGCGAGCACAATGGCTCCGATGACGGCGGCAAGAAGCACAAACGACAATGCCCAGAACGGCAACAAGTAAGCGCCAAAGATTTGGTCGGAAACTTGCTGAGTAGTGGTGACTGGAGCGTCTACGGGAAGTTTTTCGCTTCCGAAACCGTCGCTTAGCGCAATAACCATGGTGGCCAACATGAGAACTGCAACGGGGATTCCGATGAACCAGTTCTTGTTGTTGAGATTGTCTTCAGCGCCAATCTGTGCGCGAGTGAGCATGGTGCCGAACAAGAAGAGCACCATGACGGCACCGATGTACACCATTACTTGAGTGATGGCCACGAATTCGGCTGCGAGCAAAACATATTGAGCTGCAGCCCCTGCAAGCACAACCACTAACCACAACGCAGCGTGTACGACGTTGCGCGTGGTGACCACCCGCAATGCACCGACCACCATGATTGCGGCGATGATGTAAAACCCAACGTTTTGAGCAATGAGCATGTCAGAGGCGAGCATCACTTCTTGCCCTTCTTCTCTGCGCCAGCTTCAAGTTCTGGTGCTTCAGCAACTGTTTGCATCCACTCACCCAACTTTGTCTTGTCATGCAACAAGTCGGCGATGCTTGGTTCTGAATATTCATATTCAGGGCTCCAGAACAACGCATCGAATGGGCACACTTCAACGCAGATACCGCAGTACATGCAGAGTGCATAGTCGATGTCGAAACGATCAAGCTTGTTGACCTTTCGAGGTGCTCCACCTGCACGACGTGGAGGTGCGAGTTCTTTGTGACCTTCGATGTAGATGCACCAGTCCGGGCAGGAACGGGCGCACAGCATGCATGACGTGCAGTTGTCCTCGTGGAGCGCGATGACGCCACGGGCACGAAGCGGTGGTGTTTCTTTTTCGTGCGGATACTGAATGGTGTTTGCACCATCTTTTGCCGTACGCATGAGGGTGGCAAACGTGACACCCAAACCTTTGAACATTCCGGGAACTTTGGGCTTCGCCATTAGAACGCCACCTTCAGAACGGCCGTCAACATGATGTTGACAAGAGCAATGGGGATGAGACCCTTCCACGCAAAGCGCTGCAGTTGGTCTTCACGGAAACGTGGGAACGAGAATCGAATCCACATGATGAAGAACACGAGGACAAGCATCTTGGTGAACAAGATGAGTGGTCCGCCGACGTTCATCCAATTGTCGATGCTGTCAATGGTGGTCCAGCCGAACCATGAGAATGGAACGCCCCAACCGCCGAGGAACAACACGGACGCGATCATCGCAAACACACCAGCAGTGGCGAATTCACCAATGAAGAAAATGAGGAATCGGAAACCCGAGTACTCGGTCATGTAACCAGACACGAGTTCTGATTCAGCGATAGGCATGTCGAACGGTGTTTGAGTGAGTTCAGCTTGCACTGCAATCATGAAAACCAGGAACGCAACGAACTGGGTGATGACATATGGGTTGCCAATGCCATCGAAACCAAAAATGGAACCTGTGTTTTGTGCGACAACGATTTGTTGCAGGTTCATGGTGCCGGCCTGAATGACAACACCCACCACTGCAAGAACCATGGGCAACTCATATGCGATGAGCTGACCTGCAGCGCGCAATCCGCCCAACAGCGAGTACTTGTTGGCGCTTGACCAACCAGCAATCAAAATGCCGAGCACAGAAACAGATGAAACTGCCAATGCGTAGAAGATGCCCGTTTCGAAGTTGGTGAACCACGCGTCGGGACCGAATGGAACGACAACAACCAACAGGAAGGTGCTTGCCAAAACGATGAGCGGCGCCATCTTGAAAATGCGTGCCTCTGGACGTGCTGCTTCGGGAACGATGTCTTCCTTTTGCAACCATTTGCCCACTTCTGCGAACAACTGCATGGAGCCGTACGGACCAGCTTCCATTGGTCCGAGACGTGACTGCATGAAGGACATCATCTTGAACAAGAACAGATACACCACGGTGCCCGCTGGCAAGAGAACAGCAACAAGGCCGCCCAAAACGCGCAACAGCGATTGACCCCAATACGGGATGGATGAGAGAAGTGCGGACAACATCAGCGATCAATATCTCCGAGGATGAAGTACAACGAAGCGAGGATGGTGATGATGTCGGGAACGTATACGCCCTTCAATACCCACGGCACAATCGAAATGTTGTTGAATGACGCGCTACGAATCTTGACGCGGAACGGACCTTGGTCGCCCTGAGATACGACGTAGTACCCCATTTCACCAAGTGGGTTTTCGGTGGACACGAATGCCTCACCCTCTGGCACTTTGATGATCTTGGGCACTTTGGCCATGACGGGACCAGAAGGCAGAGTGTCGAGCAATTGATCAACAATCTTCGTTGACTCACGAACCTCTTGAAGGCGTACCCAGCAACGAGCGAACGAGTCGCCATCTGGGTGAGTGATGACTTTCCAATCAACCTTGTTCCATGCCATTGGAAGGTCTTGGTCTCGACGCAAGTCCCAGTCAACACCGCTGGCGCGAAGGTTTGCGCCGGACAATCCGTATTGCAGTGCGATGTCTTTTGGAATGACACCGATGCCGCGAGTACGCGATTGGAAAATCTCGTTGCCAAACAACAGGTTTTCGATTTCGTCACAGAAGTCACGAAGCTTCTTCATGACGCTGTGTGTTTCTTCAATGAAGCCTGCAGGCAAATCGTCTTTCAATCCGCCGATGCGGTCGAAGTTGGGGTGGAAACGGCCACCTGTTGCACCTTCGATGAGGTTCAACACGTATTCGCGATCACGGAATGCAAAGAACACTGGAGTTACTGCACCCAGCTGCACGCCCAAGTCACCGAGGAACAATGACACGTTTGCGATGCGTGAGAGTTCAAACAAGATGGTGCGAATGTGTTGTGCGCGAGCTGGCGCTTCAACACCCATGAGACGTTCGGCGCCCAAAATGAATGGCACTTCGTTTGCAAATGATCCGAGCCAGTCAATGCGATTCACCAAGGCAGTGACTTGTGGATAGGTGCGAACCTCGGTGAGCTTTTCGTAACCGCGGTGCATGTAGCCAGCAGATGGTTCTGCCCACACCACTTGCTCACCATCGAGGCGAGCAATGATGCGCAGTGTGCCGTGCGTTGCGGGGTGCTGTGGTCCGATGTTGAGGGTCATGCCCTCTGTTTCGAGTTCAACATTGACTCGTGCATCTGCTGCTTGCGCTGCGATGTAGGCCAACTGTTGACGGTCGCCGAGCATGGTCATGATGCTTCGCCTTCCTCTGAGTCGTCTCCCGGAAGTGGCTCAACATCGACGATGCCAGGCCATGGCTTCACGATGCGAGCAAGCAGTGGGAAATCTTTGCGCAATGGATAGCCCTCGAAGTCGGAGGGCAAGTACATGTTGCGAAGGTCGGGGTGGCCGTTAAAGCCAATGCCAAACATTTCGTGTGTTTCGCGCTCGTGCCAGTTGGCGCCCGCATACACACCACTCCATGAATCAACAACAGGCGATGAGTCATCAATGTCGACTTTGACGTTGATACCAAGCGTGGTGAATGGCTGAGTGACGCGAGCAAACACTTGGAAGCGAGTGTCGCCACCGGTGTATCCGTGCTTGATAGTGGTGTCGCGTTCTACCGGTGGAGCGGTGGGATCATCCTCGCCCTTACCAAATGGTGATGGCATCCAGTCGATGGCTGAAAGGAAACAGAAGTAGGTGTAACCCAACGACTTGAGAGTTTCGCCAGTTTCGCGCCATGTGTCAGCAGTGACGCGAATCCACATGTCATCGTTTGGCTTCAACAATGAATCGACAACGTTGCTGCCCAATGCAGCAAGTACGCGTGCCAATTCGGCTTCGCGGCGCTCGTCACGTGGTGCTTCGGTGGTGTCAGTTGTTGACGACAACGGGAACACCTCCTCTTTCAACGGCGTCATGGTCAACCACGGTCATTGGCTTGGTGCCTTCACCGCGCCAACGTGCGCCCATGTCTTCGTTCTTGATGCGTTGTTGCAACAGAACAACACCTTCAAGCAATGCTTCTGGACGTGGTGGACAACCAGGCACGTACACATCAACAGGAATGATCTGATCGACACCTTTGGTTACTGAGTAACTGTCCCAATATGGTCCACCGCAGTTTGCGCAACTGCCCATGGAGATGACGTACTTAGGGTCGGGCATTTGTTCATACAAACGCTTGATTGCTGGCGCCATCTTGTCGGTAACAGTTCCGGAGATAACAACAAGGTCGGCCTGGCGTGGTGATGCTGGCAAGGGAATAACTCCGAGGCGCATCACGTCGTAACGAGGCGAACCAAAAGCTGCACCCATTTCAATGGCGCAACAAGCAAGACCCCACTGGTACACCCACATGGAATATGAGCGGCCGAGGTTGAACAACGATGTGAGTGGCTTCGGCAGCCGACCACGATCTACAAGACCCATACGAAAACCTTGTCCCTATACCCAGCGCAAGACGCCCTTGCGCCATGCATAAACAAGTCCGAGCAACAAAATCGCGACGAACACACCCATTTCCACCAAACCAAAACCGGCGTAGCGCTCAAGCTGTGTGGCCCATGGGAAAATAAACACCGCTTCAACGTCGAAGATGACGAAGAGCAACGCAAACACGTAGTAGCGAATCTGGCTTTGTGACCAACCATCACCAACGGGGTTTACACCACTTTCATAGGTGAGCATTTTTTCTGCGTTTGGCTTATTCGGACGAATGAGCGCAGAAATGCCCAGCAACAATCCAGCGATCAGGAAGGCGGCCAGTCCGAACCACACAACAGTGAGATAGGACCTCAGAAACGGAGACATCGATTCCGAAACTACTACGGGCGACATTGCTGACCCCAACTTCACTTGTCACACGGGGGCTCCAACCCAGGCGGAATTCCTTATTCCATGTGCCTTTGTGCGACATTGGTCAAGAACCACTCGACCAATTCATCGCACCGACGTGCCGCATCGTCCACCTGCTGTCGGGTGGCGTCCATGATTTCGACCGAACTCAGCCCCAGCGAGGCAAGTTCCTCTTCTCCGGTGCCCGAAGCCCAGAATTTCACGATGGATTCGGTGGCTTCAGGGTGAAATTGGAGCCCGAGGGCCGTGCCACAGACCATGGCTTGGGGTCCGGCTGGTGATTGAGCCAGGACCGTGGCCCCGGCAGGCACGCTGAATGCGTCGAAGTGCCACTGCATCCACTGCCCCTCGGTCAGACATTTGGGGGCTAAATGTGCAGTTTCAGGCACATTTTCCACCGAAAACCAGCCAATTTCGGTACTTTGTGCTTTTGTGACTTGTCCGCCAAGGGTGGCCGACAATTGCTGACCCCCAAAACAGATGCCCAATACGCCGATTCCCCGGGTCATTGCATCAGCAAGTACTTGTTGCTCGGCCCGAACTGGCTCGGCCACATGATCCCAGTATGTGCTCCAGGCTGACCCCATGGCGACCACCAAGTCGATGCCATCCAAACTGGGCCATTGATGGTGGTCCTCGCGGATGAACTCAACGAAGGAATACCCCCGGCGTCGTAATGCTTTGCCCACGTGTCCGGGGTCGGCATCGTCTCTATTCGCAATCAGGGCTGCGCGCATGACAACTACGGTAGATGACCTATGGCCGATTTCCCGCTTGATTCATCGGCAATTGCCGCCGCTCGTGCTGCTGGCAAAGGCGTGGTGAAGCACACCCCCATCACCGAGTCCTTTGTTCTGAGTGAACGTTTTGGCGGAAACATCGTTCTCAAGGCCGAGAACTTACAGCGAACGGGCTCATTCAAGATTCGTGGCGCGATGAACAAACTGCACTCACTCGGAGATGCAGTGAAGAACGGTGTGGTGGCCGGAAGCGCTGGCAACCATGCGCAAGCAATTGCATTCGCAGCGAAACACTTCGGTGTGCCATGTGAAATTTTTGTTCCCGCAGGTGCATCACTGTCGAAGATGGAAGCAGTGCGTGCGTATGGCGCAACATTGAGCGAAGGCGGTGACACGCTGAGCGATGCGGTTGCTTTAGCGCGCACGCGTGCAGAATCAACTGGTATGAACTTCTGTCACCCATTTGACGACCCGATGGTTGTTGCAGGTCAAGCAACATTGGGGCTCGAGTTATTGGAAGACATTCCCGATCTCGCTCAAGTCATTATTCCTCTTGGTGGTGGAGGATTAACGGGCGGTGTTGCAATTGCAGTGAAGCAAGCAAACCCAAACATTCGAATCATTGGCGTGCAAGTTCGCGCATGTGCTCCGTACGCAGGCTCGCTTCCTGCCGACGGCCCCATCGTGACGCTCGCCGATGGTATTGCCGTGAAGCAACCAGGCGATTTCACACGACCCATCATTGAGAAGTTTGTTGATGAAGTAGTTGTGGTGGAAGAAGA
>CAYSPE010000001.1:0-48876 GCA_964432845.1 uncultured Bifidobacterium sp. | reverse complement strand
CTTGCTCGACTTCTTGCATTGTTCGCCGAAAATGGAGCAAACCTCATTGAGGTGGAACACGTACGTGAAGGCGTACAACTTCATGTTCGCGAAACTGGTGTGCAGGTGGTACTCGAAGTTCGTGGGCGCGAACATGCCGACTCGGTATTGGCAGCCGCACGCGATGCTGGTTACCCAATTGAAGAAGTCAATACGAAGTAATGACCCCGCTCGTTGTTATTCCTGGTCGCCGTAGTGCCGAAGCTCGCGGGCACCGTACACCAGTTGTAAGTGGTGGACGTTTCTACGCTGACGCCGTCGAACGTGCAGGTGGGTTACCCGTGGTATTGCCTCCCACCGATTCTTCTGAAGTCATTCGCGGAACAATTGACCGTTGCGACGCAATGGTTTTGTTGGGTGGCGGCGATGTGAGCCCTACCAAGTATCAGCAAACTGAGCGTTCACAGTTATTCGGCGTCGATGAATTCATTGATGACTTTGAAATCGAGGCCGTGCGTTATGCCGTCTCACGAAATATCCCGATTCTTGCGATCTGTCGTGGTCACCAAGTTCTCAACGTTGCCTTGGGTGGTTCGTTAATTCAACATTTAGATACAACACCAGAACATCGCGATGTGATGCACGAGGTACAACTTGTGCCTGGCTCGTTACCTGCATTGGCGATGGCAACTCACACTCCACTCGTGCACTCTTTCCACCATCAGGCAATAGATCGTGTTGCAGAGTCACTCACTGTGGTGGGCACATTTCATGATGGCACTATTGAGGCCGTGCAACACTCGACGGCTCAGTGGATTGTTGGCGTTCAGTGGCACCCCGAGGACACCGCAGAAAATGACGCGCCAAATCAGGGGTTATTCAACGAACTAGTGCGCCAAGCGCAGCGCTAGTTTCAGCGAGGCGCGAAGCGAACTAACTCTGCTGCATTCAGCAACACGTTCGGGAATATGCCCACAATCAAAGTTGCCGCAACCGAGATTGCAATAACAGCGCGCACCGGAGTAGCGATGACCAGTTCATCAGATGTGGTGGGTTCTTCCATCCACATGCTCACCACAATGCGCAGGTACAGGTATGCACCAATGACGGCTGCCACCATGGCCGCAACGGCGATGGCGTATGAATTCACTTCAACTGCGGACTTGATAACACCAAACTTGGCGACAAAACCTGCGGTGAACGGAACACCTGCTTGTGCAAACAACAACACACTGAATGCAAGGGCAAGCACGGGACGACGCTTGGCAAGTCCCTTGAAATCATCGAGCGACGTGTTGCTGTCATTTGTTCCGGACAGTGCCAACACAATTGCGAATGACCCGAGAACTAACACGGTGTAAATAGCAAGGTAGGCCATTGATGAATTGAGACCATTGCCCTTTGAGTGACCAGCTGCTTCAACACCCACCAAGATGAACCCGGCGTGGCTGATGGATGAGTACGACAACATACGCTTCACGTTTGTTTGCACAACAGCCATGGTGGAACCGACAAACACGGTGAGGATTGCTAGCACCCACACCACTGGTCGCCAGTCGTCTGCTCGAGATGCGAGCGCAACGGTAAGAATGCGCAACATGGCGGCAAATGCAGCCACCTTGCCAGCCGAGGCCATGAATGCGGTGACAGGTGTTGGTGCACCTTCGTACACGTCAGGGGTCCACACCTGGAATGGTGCTGCAGACACCTTGAACGCAAGACCAACCATCAATAGGCCAATACCCACCAGCAACATTGCGTCGGTGTTGTGCAAGGACACATATGTAGTGAGCGATTCGCTAATAGAGGTGATGGTGAGCTTGCCCGAACCGCCATACACCAACGCAATTCCGTACAGGAAGAATGCCGATGCAAAACCACCAAGTACGAAGTACTTTAGGCCTGCTTCTTGGCTCTCTTCGCGACGGCGATTGCTAGCTGCCAAGAGATAGAGGGAAAGACTCAGCGTTTCAAGTCCGAGGAATAAAACAATGAGGTCGTTGGCCGACACCATGACGATGGCACCAATGGCAGCGGTCATGAGAAGTGCATACAACTCGGGACCTTCGTTGTCGGTACGCGAAAGATATGCGGACAACAACAAAGCAGCACCCGCAACCGCGAGCGAAATAACGATGGTGGCGAAGACCGAGAATCGATCCACCGTGATCGCATCAGCGATGTAGGTATCTCCCTTGTGCCAATGCAAGTAGTTCCACTTGACCGCGCTTGCGGCGATAGCAGCAACCGCTGTTGCAATGGTGAGAGCCGCATTTCCAATGCGGGCCCACGACGGAAGCAACGACCCCAGAAGCAACAGTGCACATGTTGAGCCCAAGAAGAACAGAACGGGCAACAGGAGTGACCATGGAATATCTGGCCCGACCAATGAAGCTGCGAGCAACATCATTCTCCTCCCTCGGAATGTGTTGTTGCTTCAACCGATGGCTGATGAGCAACTGGAGCCTTGAAACTGGAGTGTTCTTCCACGTGTGTGATGAGTTTGTCGACGCTTGGTTCGATGCGGCTCAACATTGGTTTTGGATACAAACCGGTGAAGCCAATGATGGCAATGAATACCAACAACAAAATGCCTTCGCGAGCCTTGAGTTCAGGGAATGATGAATTTGCTTCGTCTGGCTCTCCGTGGAACACGCGTTGATACGCCCACAACAAATACAGCGCAGCAAGAATGACACCGGTTGCGGCAACCACTGTCCACCATCGAGATGTTTCGAATGAGCCGATGAGAATGAGGAATTCACCGGCGAATCCGTTGAGGCCCGGAACACCGATGGACGACAGCATGACCACCATGAATGCAGCAGCGAAGATTGGCGCAACAGCCTGAATACCTTTCAACTCTGCAATAGCGCGAGTGTGGCGACGTTCGTAGATCATGCCCACCATCAAGAACAACGCGCCAGTCGAAATACCGTGGTTGATCATTTGCATCACGCTGCCACTGAGGGCTTGCGATGTAATGGCGAAGGTGCCGAGAACGATGAAACCTAGGTGTGCAACTGATGAGTACGCAACCAATCGCTTGAGGTCAGTTTGCATGGTGGCTGCAATGGCCCCGTAGATGATGCCAATGGTTGCCAATGTAAGGAATGCGGGTTTTGCCCACACTGCTGCTGCAGGGAAAAGGTACAAACCGAAGCGTAGGAAACCATAGGTTCCCATCTTCAACAACACACCAGCCAAAATGACTGAGCCGCCTGTAGGGGCTTGTGTGTGTGCGTCTGGCAGCCACGTGTGCAATGGGAACAGGGGAACTTTCACTGCGAACGCGATCGCAAACGACAAGAAGAGCCAACGGGCAGTGTTTGTTGCAAAATTCGCGTGCTCCGCAATTTTCACCAAGTCGAACGTGAAGTATCCAACATCGTGACGAGCGAGTGCGGCTGTTGCAATAATTCCGACCAACATGAACGCCGATCCGAACATTGTGTACAGGAAGAATTTTGTGGCTGCGTAGATGCGCTTGTCGTAACCCCAACCACCAATGAGGAAGTACATGGGGACGAGAACAATTTCAAAGAAAATGAAGAAGAGAAAGAGGTCGAGGCTGAGGAAGCTTCCCATCACTCCGGCTTCCAACAACAACAACCACGCGAGGTATGGCTTCTCATCGTGATGAGGGTCAACGCCGAGAATGACCAGTGGGAAAAGAATGCCCGTCAGTACCACCAAGAAAAGTGAGATGCCATCGACGCCGAGGTGCCATGAGATGCCCCACGAGGAAATCCAATCGTGTTGTGACACAAACTGAAAACCGGCCTCATGCGTTTTGAAAGATGCCAACAACCAAATGGACATTCCGCCCGTTGCCACTGCGAAAAGGGTGGCGGTGAGTTTCACCCATTCAGGGCGCTTGTTACTCATGACAGCAACAAGAATCGCGCCCAACACAGGCACGAGAATTAATGCAGACAGAACGGGGAATGCCACATGTGTTGCAGCAGCCGATTCGTTAGCAAGCAAGGTGGACAGGTGCATCAGAGCACTCCCCTCAAGAGGAACCAAGCAAGCATCGCAACGGCGCCAATGCCAACGATGACTGCATACGATCGAACGAGACCATTTTGAGCTTTGCGCAATATTCCACTGGCGGCGCGGACCTCTTTGCCAACACCTACCACTGCGCCGTCAACTACATGAGCGTCAAATGATGCAATGCCTTGGAATGCCTGGCGACCAGGACCACCCATGAACTTTGTGATGGTGGAGTCATACCGCCAACCATCGGCCAACAGTTGCGGTTCTACAGGCTTTGCTTTGCCCTTTGCATACACGGCGATTGAAGCAGCAATTCCAACGCTGGCAATCACCACAGCAAATACCAGCAACAACCACTTGTTGTTGTCGGCCCAAGTGCCTGCGATGTCGCGCTCGCTGTGGTGCACAATTGGTTCAAGCCAATGCTCAAGGAACTTCGTGCTGTGCGTAAACGGCAATTGCATTGCTCCGCCCACTACTGCAAGGCCAGCAAGTACCACAAGCGGAGTCACCATCATCCAAGGGCTCTCATGTGGTGTGTGGTCACCGTGTGCGCCGTGCTCGTCGGCATGATCATGCCAACGAGCTTCACCGTAAAACACCATGATGACTTGACGTGTCATGTAATACGCAGTGAGCAGTGCGGTGACAACACCAACAAGCCACAGCAGTCGATTGTTGGCAAATGCGAACAACAAGATTTCGTCTTTTGACCAGAAACCAGCAAACGGCGGCACACCAGCAATGGCCAACCAGCCAATGATGAACGTAAAACTTGTAATGGGCATCACCTTGCGCAATGCGCCCATCTTGCGCATGTCCTGTTCATGATGCATGCCGTGAATGACCGAGCCAGAACCAAGGAACAACAGAGCCTTGAAGAACGCATGCGTGATCATGTGGAAGATGGCGGCAACATATGCACCGGAACCAATTGCCAGGAACATGAATCCCAACTGCGAAACAGTGGAATACGCAAGAACCTTCTTGATGTCAGTTTGGGCAACGGCGATGGTGGCTGCAAACAGTGCCGTCACAGCACCGACTGACGCAATAACGGTGCCCGACCACGGATAGGCAGCGTGCAATACCGGCGACATGCGGGTGAGAAGAAAAACGCCGGAAGTAACCATGGTGGCGGCATGAATGAGTGCCGAAACAGGCGTTGGTCCTTCCATGGCATCGGGCAACCATAAATACAGCGGGAACTGTGCGCTCTTGCCGCAAGCACCAACAAACAACATCATTGCGATGCCAGTAGCTGTCACCGCTGCAAGGTGACCGCCGTGAGCAGCCTCATTGATTCCGCTGTACGACAACGTGCCCACCGACGAAAACGCCAGGAACATTGCGGTCATCATTCCCCAGTCGCCAACGCGGTTGGTGACGAATGCCTTCTTGCCTGCCGTAGCGGCTGAATCGCGGGTGTGCCAGAAAGAAATGAGGAAGTATGAACATGCACCCACTCCTTCCCATCCGAGGAAAGTGACCAACAAGTTCTCTCCGAGCACCAGCATGAGCATGGAGAAGACGAACAAGTTGAGGTACATGAAGAACTTGGGGAACTTTGGATCTCCGTGCATGTACCCAATGGCATATAGGTGAATGAGGGAGCCAATGCCAGTGATGAAGAGTGCCATTGTGATGCTGAGTGGATCAGCAAGCAATGCCATGTCTATTTTCAATGAACCAACTGGCAGCCACTCAAACAACGTGTACACCACATGGCGATCTTCAGATGTTCGCGAGAGAAGGTCGAAGTACACACCGACAGTGACGACAAAAGAAGCAGCCGTCATCAGTGTTGCGACAACACCGGCCTTTGGTTCACCAAACTTGCGTCCAAGCAGTGTGTTGATGAGGAACCCTGCAAGCGGCAGAGCAGGAATGAGCCACACGAGATTCAACATGTTCTGCCCTATCCCTTCAATGCCGACAAATCATCGGCCGTCGCGGCTGTACGACGGCGCATGATGGACACGATGATTCCGAGGCCAACTACCACTTCTGCGGCAGCTACCACCATGACGAAGAACACCACCACTTGACCATTGATGTCATCCATGGACTTTGCCAGGGTGACAAAGGTGAGGTTCACAGCGTTCAGCATGAGTTCAATACACATGAACATGACGAGTGGATTGCGACGCACCATGACTCCGATGGTGCCAATGCCGAACAACACAGCGGCAACCGTGAGGTACCACATGTTTGTGGGCGCAATGGTGGAGATCATGGCGTTCACTTTCCGGCCTCGCGCAATTTGATGCGGCGTGCCATAAGAACTGTTCCGATGACTGCAACAAGGAGCAACACCGAAGTGACTTCAAACGCAAACACGTTATTGCTGAAGATGGAACGAGCGAGTTGGCGAACGTTTGCGTCGGCGGCTTCCACGGTGGTGGCGTCTATTCCGTCTCCCGACACGTTGATGGCTGAGCGCGATGAGACGAGCGCGGCAACAATGATTCCGGTAACTCCCACGCCGATGATTGCGGCCAAAGGGCGTTGTGCGGTGATGGGTTCAACGCTGAGATCTTCGCTGCGGTCAACGCCCAAAAGCATGATGACGAACAAGAAGAGCACCACGATGGCGCCCGCGTACACGATGACTTGAACGGCCGAAAGAAAATGAGCTTCATGGGAAACAAACATGACGGCCACACCGAACAATGTGAGTACCAAGCTCAGTGCTGCATGCACCGGGTTGGAACGTGTGACAACACCAATAGCTCCACCAAGAACCATGAGTGCGGCAACAACGAAAACGAACAGTTCCATTATTCGCTCACCTCTGATGCGTCACGCTCGGATTGAACGGGCTCTGGTTGACGAACGCCATAACCCAATTCACCACTCCACGAGACAACACCTTCAAAATCGGCATCACCAGCTGGAGCTGTGGCGCGCATCCATCCGGATGTATTGAGGTCTTCGCCTTCACGCCAGTCTTCCCATGGCAAGTGCTGTGGCTGACCGTTGTCATCAACGAGCAATTCATTCTTGGTGTAAATGGCATCGCGACGGTTAGTGAATGAGAATTCAAACAACTTGGTCTCGGTGATCGCCTCGGTGGGGCAGGCCTCTACGCACATATCGCAGTGGATACAACGCAGATAGTTGATCTCGTACATGAATCCGAAACGTTCGCCTGGAGAGGTGGGGTTATCGGGATCGTTGTCTTTGCCACGCACATAGATGCACTTTGCAGGACAAACGCCAGCGCACAGTTCGCATCCAATGCACTTTTCCATACCGTCTTCGTAACGGTTCAGAACATGTCGGCCATGCAGACGCTCAGGCTTCTCAATCTTTTCGTCCATGTCGTCGCGACCTTTGCGACGAAACACACGACCACCTGAATACTCAGTGGTGACTTTGTTACGTGCACCATGTTGACGCATGGTGACGAGGAATCCGCCGAAGTAACCCATTAGAAGCTTGCTCCGTCCTTCTCACGATTTGCGCGGCTGACCTTGTGTGCGCGTTGCAGTAATGCATAACCACCGATCAATACGAGCGCCGATACCAAAGTGACAACAATCTGGTCCCAGCCAGCGCTGCGGCCAACACGCTGTGCGGCCAACAACATGAACCAACCAAGCGATGCTGGAATCAGCATGCGCCAACCCAGGTCCATGAGTTGGTCGTAGCGGAAACGAGGAAGCGTTGCACGGAACCATACGTATACGTACAAGAACACGAGAACCTTGAGCAACAACCACACCGTTCCTTCGATTCCATTCGGAATGAGCGGGATGTCAAGCGTTGTGCTTCCGATGGAAATGGGCTGCGGACCACCAAAGAACAAGGTGACGATAAGCGCCGACATTGTGATGGTGTTCATGAATTCAGCCAAGAAGAACAAAGCGAATCGGATCGATGAGTATTCAGTATTGAATCCGCCAACGAGTTCTTGCTCTGCTTCCACCAGGTCAAACGGCGGACGATTGAGTTCTGCTGTGGCCGAGATCATGAAGATGAAGAACGGAATGAATCCGGTTGCCACCACATTCCAGCTGCCAACTGATGACTGCATATTCACAATGCCAGCGGTGGAGAGAGTGCCAGACACCAACAGCACGGCAGCCAGTGAAAGACCGAGTGATGCTTCGTAGGACACCATTTGTGCAGATGCACGAACCGAACCCAGCAACGGGTACTTAGAACCACTTGACCAACCAGCAAGCATGATTCCGTACACCGCGATAGAAGAAATTGCGAGTGCAAACAACACACCAATGGGAGGATCAGCCAACTGCATTCTGGTTTGATGTCCGAACAGTGTGATCATTCCACCCTTGCCATCACGGAAATCTCCACCGAGCGGAATGATGGCGAACGCCAGGAACGCTGGCACCAACACGATGTACGGCGCAAGTTTGAACACAAGTCGATCTGCACGCTCGGGGATGAGGTCTTCTTTGAAGAACAACTTGGTTCCGTCGGCAAGTGTTTGCAACAAGCCCCATGGGCCAGCCTTGTTAGGTCCGACTCGGTTCTGCATGCCAGCAATAACTTTGCGTTCGAACCACACCATGAGCATGGTGGCGACAAGTCCCACCACGAACACGATGAGCACTTTGACCAAGATGATGAGGAGCGGAGTCCACAACAACTTGCCGTCAAGAAGCGGATCAAGAGCGAAGAGAGTGCTCATTAGATGGACTCGATTCGTACATCGACCACCGAATCGCCGTGACGAACTAGTTCACGAATATCGGCGCCTGGTTGGTTGAACGGAACCACTGCAGTGCCACGGGGAACCGATTCGGATGAACGAACCGGCAATGTGATGGAACTGTGGTTGTTAGACACACGAACTGTTGCACCCTCTGATGCGCCAACGCGCTCAAGGTCGAGCGGATGAATGCATACGGACGCGCCAGGTGAAAGTTCTGCAAGTGCAGGGCTGGTGATGGTGGCAACAGCACGGTCATACAACTTGCGGCTGAGATCCAAACGGAACTCGTATGAGTTGCGTGGTGGAGCAGAAGTAACTGCAAGCGATGTACGAGTAGGAGTCGGCACGGAAACAACCACTCCATCGCGCTTCACCGCAACAGTTGTGGTTGATGCACCAAAACCGCTGATCCGCGACGCAAGAAGTTTTTGTACGTCTGCAAGTGTGGTGACTCCGGTGTCGTGACCAACCAAATCAGCCAACTCGGCGGCAATCATCCAATCAGCGCGAGAAGTTCCGCGAGGTGTGATTTTTTGAACCACATTGGTGACGCGACCTTCAAGGTTCATGGTGGTGCCATCCTTCTCGCCGTACGCAGCAGCTGGCAGAACAACATCTGCGTGAGCGGCGCTTGGTGTGAGGAACGTGTCAATGGCAACGACAAACTTCGCACCTGCAATACCGCGACGCGCAAGATCTGCGTCGGCAATATCGCTCAGTGGGTCGGCGCCCAATAGCACCAAGCAGTCAACTTGTCCGGTTGCTGCTGCTTCAAGAATTGCTACGGCATCTTTTCCATTTTGTGGAGCAAGGCCTACAGACAACGCACCACGAACATTGCCGCGTCGAAGCACGGGCAACACCGTTGCGTTTGGCGCAACGGCAATGGCCGCGTCGACAGCAGCCATGGTGAGCTCGGCGGCTTCAGCCAGGTTTGCACGTCCAGCCACGATGGTGACAGGACCACTTGCCAACTGCGACGCAACCGTTGTATCGGCCAGGAGTGAACTCAAAGCGCTCGCAATGGTGCCGCTCTCAGCGCGTACAGATCTCCAGGCTTGTTTCGTGAGCCCCGACTCATGGGAAGAAACTTCGATGACGCGAATGCGCTTCTTGTCAATGGCATCGCGCAAACGCAAATGCAGGACAGGCAACTCTTCTTTCAGATCGGGAGCCAGCAGAATGACTGTCCCACCAGCGCACGCACTGTCGATTGTTGCTTGCGGGTAGCTGAAGATACTTGCGGGCAATCCGTCATTCATCTGAGCGTCACGCATAGTAACGCCCAATGAATCGGCCAATGTTGCCCACATAAATGCATCTTCATTAGTGCCGCGAGCTCCACCAAGAATTGCAACGGAGCCCGGTGTTGCCAATCGGAGTGCGCGAGCAACATTTTCCAAAGCGTCGTTCCAGGAGGTGGAAACAAATGAGTCACCCGACTTCACCTGCGGTGACACCAAACGGTCTTCAGAGTTCACCGACTGGAAATTGAAACGACCACGGTCGCACAACCATCCCCAGTTCACTGGGTCACTGTCTACACCTTGATAACGCAACAGTTCATCACGACTTGATTGAACGACGGTGCGACAACCAACGGAACAAGTGGTACAGGTGCTCTCACGTTGTTCAAGGTCCCACGGACGTGCTTTGAATCGGTATGGCTGCGCAGTTAATGCACCCACAGGGCAAATTTGCACTGTGTTGCCGGAGAAGTACGAAGCAAAAGGCTCATCAGGAAATGTCATCACCTGCGTGTTGTTGCCGCGTTGAGTGAAGCTAATAAGTGGGTCGCCGGCGACTTCGTCTGCAAAACGCGTGCAACGGTCACACAGAATGCATCGTTCACGATCGAGGTACACCAAATCGCTGATTGCAATTGGCTTCTCGTAGTGACGCTTCTCTTCAACAAACCGGCTTTCACCGGCACCGTGGCTGAATGCTTGGTCTTGAAGAGGGCACTCGCCGCCTTTGTCGCACACTGGACAATCAAGAGGGTGATTTGCCAAAAGCAATTCAAGAATTCCCTCGTGTGCACGCTTCACCTGCGGGGTATCAGTGCGAACAACCTGGCCATCGGCCACTGGAGTCAT
Source organism: uncultured Bifidobacterium sp. (assembly GCA_964432845.1). GTDB lineage: Bacteria > Actinomycetota > Acidimicrobiia > Acidimicrobiales > Ilumatobacteraceae > UBA2093. The sequence goes on along the minus strand of CAYSPE010000001.1, from coordinate 38,115 downwards.
GCAACTAACAACCATCATGGGACCGCGTGGTCCTTCGATTTCTACCAAGCACTGACGGCACATGCCGACTGGATTCATGCGTGGGTGATAGCAAAACCGAGGAATGTATTCATTGGCGCGGTCGGCTGCGGCAATGATGAGTTCGCCCTTTCGCGCAGCAACGGTTCGTCCGTTGATGGTGATGGTGACTGCATTGGGGTCAACGGGAGGTGTGTTTTCTACCTCTGCTGAGTTGTCGATGGTTGTCATTGCGTCACCGCCGTTACAGGAATGAGGTTGCGCTTGGTCACGCGTGCTTCAAATTCGGAACGGAACAACGTGAGCGCCGAATGCACAGGTGCATATGCAGATGGTCCGACGAAACAGATGGTGTTCATGCGATATGGGAACGGCACTGCAGAAATACCGAGTTTCTCATTGCTCGCGTGAGGGAATTCACCCGGGCAGATTGATTGACCAACTTCAAGAAGTTGATCAAGGTCTGCGTCGGTGCCCTTGCCATCGACAACGCGCGACAAAATGCGTTCAAGCCATGTACCGCCTTCACGGCACGGTGTGCACTTGCCACACGACTCATGAGCGTAAAAACGTGTGAGGGTGAGAGCCGCACGAGGAATATCGGTGGTGCTGTCCATCACCATGACTGCGCCGGAGCCAAGCATGGATCCAGCTGCACCTGCTTGTGGTCCTTCGAATGCAACATCTAATTGGTCTTCAGTGAACCAAGGAGCAGAACCGCCACCGGGAACGAAAGCTTTCAATTCATTTCCGTTACGAATTCCTTGGCAGAAATCTTCTCCGTACAGCAAATCACGGAAAGTGGTAACGCCATTGATGATTTCGTATACACCAGGTCGCTTGACGTGTCCGGATACGGCAACCATGCGCGTACCAGGAGATGTTGCAGTACCGATTGCTGTGTAAGCGGCAGCACCATTACGAGCAAGCCACGGCAAGTTCGCCAAGGTCTCTACGTTGTTCACAATTGTGGGCTGACCGTACAAGCCAATTGCTGCTGGGAAATAGGGAGGCTTCAAACGTGGCATGCCACGGTTGCCTTCAAGACTTTCGATGAGCGCAGTTTCCTCGCCCACGACGTAAGCACCAGCTCCCCAGTGCAACACAATGTCAACAGAGAACTTCGAACCGAGAATGTTCTTGCCCACGTATCCCGCTGCATACGCTTCGTTGAGCGCTGCGGCGACTCGCTCTTGGGCGAGCGCCATCTCACCGCGGATATACAAGAAGCAACGTGACAAACCTGCTGCGTAACAGGCAATGAGACAACCTTCGATTAACTGATGAGGGTCGCGCTCCATGAGCAGTCGGTCTTTGTACGTGCCTGGTTCGCTCTCGTCGCCGTTGACAACGAGATAACGAGGCCATACGCCCTGAGGAGTAAGACCCCACTTGTTTCCAGCGGGGAAACCTGCGCCACCTCGACCTAGAACCGTCGCCGCTTTTACTTCCTCATGCACATCTTGCGCGGGCTTGCTGAGCGCTGCGCGCAAACCCTTGTAGCCATCGGTGGCTTCATAGCGTTGCAACGTGTACGAGTCTTCGTATTCAAAACGTGATGTAACAATTTTGGGACGATCACCCGTGTAATACCCAGGTGCGTGTGCCCATGTGCCACCGGGATTGCTGGTCATAGCGCAGCCTTTCCGTCGAGCCATGCAGGACCTTCAGTGACATCTTCTGGTGGCACTGCCCCCACTGCCTTGTCGGCAGGAATGTGTTGGCGAACGGCAGCCACTGTTCCGTGAGCAGGAATCTCATTTTCCAATGCGCCCGACTGCAATTGGTCGACAAGAGTGTCGAAATTTTCAGCGGTGACGCGGAAGCGGTAGCGATAGTTGACTTGCAAGCATGGCGCTTCGGTGCACGCGGCCTGGCACTCGGCACGTTCAAGCGTGATGAGACCATCTGGCGTTGTGCCACCCATGTGAATACCGAGGCGAGCTTCTGCGTGATGCATGAGTTCCTCTGCACCCATAAGGGCACATGACATGGTTCCGCAAATATTGATGAGGTACTTGCCTACTGGTTCAAACTTGAACATTTCGTAGAACGATGCAGTGCCGTACACCTCAGCCGAGGTTGCCCCGACCAATTCACCAATGTGTTCCATTGCTTCATTGGTGACGAAGCCATCTTGTTCTTGAGCAAGGTGCAACAACGGAATTGTTGCAGAACGAGGCTTGGGGTACCGCGAAATAATCTCGCGAGCCAAACGAACGTTTTCTTCTGTGAGACGTGCCATCAGCGATCAACCTCCCCCAGAACTGGGTCAACAGATGAAATAACAGCAACTGCGTCAGCAACAAGTCCGCCGCGCATCATGTGTGGCAGAGCTTGAATGTTGACGAATGAAGGTGCACGCATATGCATGCGATATGGATTTGATGAACCATCGCTCACGATGTAGCAACCAATCTCTCCACGTGGACTTTCGATACCCACATAGACCTCACCTTCAGGCACTTTGAACCCTTCAGTGAAGATCTTGAAGTGGTGAATAAGCGCTTCCATTGATTCATCGATGCGAGCACGTGGCGGTGGGGTGACCTTTTTGTTTTGAATACGGAAGTCACCCGATGGCATGCGATCAAGAATCTGGTACACGATGCGCATGGATTCACGGATTTCGTTGAAGCGAATTGCGTAACGGTCGTAGGCGTCACCGTATTGACCAACGATGACGTCGAACTCAACATCGTCGTAACGCAAGTACGGCATGTCGCGACGCAAGTCCCATGCCACACCCGTGGAGCGAAGGATTGGCCCGGTGCAACCAAGCGCCATTGCTTCGCGTGCCGTAATGGCACCAACACCTTGAAGGCGTTCGCGCCAAATGGGCTGACCCGTCATGAGGATGTCGTATTCCTCAAGTCGTGAAGGAAGATTTTCCAAGATGGCAAGCACGTCGTCGCGCCACCCTGCTGGAAGGTCGGCAGCGAGTCCACCAGGACGAATGAAGTTGTGGTTCATTCGAAGACCAGTGACTTTTTGGAAAAAGCGCAACACTTCTTCGCGTTCGCGCCATCCGTACAACATCATTGATACCGCTCCGATGTCCATGCCGTTTGTGGCAAGGAACAACAAGTGGCTGCTCATACGGTTGAGTTCTGATAAGAGCATGCGCATCCACACCGCGCGCTCTGGAATATCTCCGTCGATTCCGAGGAGTTTTTCTACTGCCAGCGAGAAAACAAGTTCGTTGTTCAGAGGCGACAGATAATCCATGCGAGTGACATTGGTGCCACCTTGCATGTATGTGAGTGCCTCACCGGTTTTTTCCATTCCGGTGTGCAAGTAACCGATAATCGGCTTGCATCGAAGAACTGTTTCACCTTGTAGTTCCAACATGAGACGCAACACACCGTGTGTTGATGGGTGTTGCGGACCCATGTTGATGATCATTGTTTGATCTTCTGGAGCTTCATGCTCCACTGCGCCCAACGCAGCGGCTTCCGATTCACTCATTCGCAATACGGAACCAACTTCGCGCAACAACTCTTTTGCTGTGAGTTCACTGCGTGACAGAAGTTCTTGACCGCCCTCAGAGGTGCCTGCAGCGGCGAATGCGTGCTCGGTGGTGCTCATGAATGCGCCCCTTTGAACTGCACAGGAATTTTTCCTTGTTCGTAATCCTTGCGAAGCGGATGTCCATCCCAATCCTCGGGCATCAAGATGCGTGTGGGATCGGGGTGACCTTCAAACACAATGCCGAACATGTCGAATGTTTCGCGTTCGTGTGCCTCCGTGCCTGGATGAACGTCAAACAACGAAGGAATGGTGGGGTTATCAGCAGGAACCTGCACACGTAAACGAATTCGCTCGCGACGAGTGAGTGACAACAGGTTCACCACAACTTCAAAACGTTCAGGTGCCACGTCTGCGCCGACAACACGATTGTCTACGTTGAGATAATCAACACCAGTGAGGTCGACACACATGTCGAATCCTTCATCGGCCAACGCCTTAATTACAGAGACGTATTGATCACGACCAACCAACAACACGCGCTGACCGCATGAATCGATAACAGGGCAACCGTGTTGCATCTCAACGGCTTCAACCACAGTCTCCGCCACAGGTTCTACGACATCACTCATGATTACTTCGTTCCGAGTGCTACAGAAACTGCTGAAGGAGCTTCTAATGACAATTCAACGGCTGCACCACCGTTGTTTTGATTGCGACGACGCATGATTTCACCGTCTTCAATGAGTTGGTGCAGCGTTTCAATGGCGTGGATAAGAGTTTCCGGCGTTGGTGGACAACCTGGTGCGTACACATCAACCGGAACAATCTGGTCGACACCTTGCACGATGGCGTAGTTGTTGAACATGCCACCACTTGACGCACACACACCCATGGAGATGACCCACTTGGGTTCCATCATTTGGTCGTACACCTGGCGTAATACGGGTGCCATTTTCTGGCTGACGCGACCAGCAACGATCATGATGTCTGCCTGTCTTGGAGATGCACGGAACACTTCCATACCGAAACGCGAGATGTCGTAGTGCGAAGCACCAGTTCCCATCATTTCAATGGCGCAACATGCGAGACCAAAAGATGCGCCCCAACTTGAGCGAGAGCGTGCCCACTTCACCAAGTCTTCAATGCGTGCGGTAACAACGTTGTGTGCGATGCCACCAAGGCCATCGTCGAGTACGTCTTGTGCAAGACCCATTACGCAGCCTCACCATTCTTTACATTGCGACCCTCAGACCCAACGACGCGAACTGAACCACGAGGCGTGAGCGCGGGTGCATCAGAAATTTCGCTACTGCCGTTTGCACGTTGTACTGGACCCCAATCAAGAGCTCCGCGCGCAACCATGTACACAAAAGCGACAAAGAAAACCGCACTGAATGCGATCATCTCGATGAAGGCGTATGAGCCCAAGAACTCATGGTCAATTGCATATGGGTAGGCAAAGATGATTTCAATGTCGAACATGATGAACAACATTGCGACCACATAAAAGCTGACGGGGAAACGCTCGGGCGGTTCGCGACTTGGCACGATTCCACACTCGTACGGAGCTTCCTTGGCAGTGTTGGGACGATTAGGTGCCAACAGCTTTGAAGCAACAAGACTTAGTAGCGCAAATAAAACGGCCAGCACCGTCAGCGCGACGATTGGAAGGTACTGACCCATTGCAGTTACGCCTTGAGTGCGAGGTTCTTGCGTAGGTATGTCTCACGACGGTGAAGCAACCAACACACCAGGAAGAAAATGAGGCCGGCGCCTGCTCCGATAAGGAAGGCAGGGCGACGACGCGCGCCAAGGTCACGGATCATGACCACATAACGGTGAGGTTGTGTGGTGTCGACTTGTGCACGAGCTGGTGCGCGGCCAGGCTCAGAACGCTGCGCAACGAGTGGAGCAATTTCCACTACTGCGTAGTGAGGCTTATGCATGAATGCAATGAAGTCGATGGAGTTACCCAACTTTGGATAACGCTCGCCACCCTTGTCATACACGTTGACTGCTTGGTACTCGCCTGCAGCAAACTCTTTTGCCTCGACCTGAATGATTTCATCAGCAGAAGCAACCGCTTGTCCACGACCAGGGTCTGATTCAGCAAGGATTGTCCAACCGTTGGAAACGAGATTGTCAGACACCTTCTTTGCTGCAGCAACTGGCTCAAGTCCCTTGATATCGATGGGTGAATCAACCACATTGGCCACATCAAGCTTGGCGCCATCACGAACAATGGTGATGGGCCCAGCGGGCTTCCATGTTGGCATCGGCCCCTTCAGACCAATTCCGTAGATGGCCCAGATGATGCACATCGACATAATCCAACCGGAAATGGCTGCGATGGAGATGAGGAAACCAAGACGTGCACCAACGTTTGTTCCGACCAAAAGGTATGTAGAACCCATGAGTGCGGTAACGCTGATAACAACGATGATCCAACCACGGATTTCGGGCTCCCAGGCCAGCGAAAGAATCGCGTTCAACATCACAAGCTCCTCACGTATTCGACGATCAGTTTCAATTGCTCGTCGGTGTAAATCTGTCCGAATGCAGGCATACGTCCGCTTCCCTGACCTTGCTCGCCATAACGCTTGCCCAGTTCAGAGCCAACCTTCAAGAACTCGATCATGTCTGACTGGTTGGGGAACTGACGGATTGATGATCCACCAGTGAGGTTGGGGCCAAGTGCTCCACCACCGCTTGTTTGTGGATCTCCGTATGACCAACCCTTTGTATGACAACGTGCGCATGAGTACGCGCCCGAGTTCAAATCAAGGTTGAACAGTGCTTCACCCAATGAGCCATAAGTTCCTGCATCAACAAGTCGTTGTGCCTCGGCCATGATGTCTTTGTTTGTAGCTGCCGGAAGTTTTCCGTCGAGACATGTGGGGTTGTAGTAACTACGTGTTCCACTCTCGGTGCAATTCTCTTGAGGAATCTGAATCGACTTCAAGTAATCAATCAATGTTTGAATGGACTGATCGTTCATTGGTCCACCGCCGATGGTGCCCCAAGCCGACATTGGTGAGAACGGGCGTCCGTAGTTGAGAATGAAGCGAACTTCATCTTCTGAATATCGGTACATCACCGTGTTGAGTGCAGGTGCCTTCCAAGACACTGCCTTTACTTCACCAGTCTTTGGATCGGTGACCGAATATGCGGCAACACCACCGGTTGCCTTCATGCCACCGTGACAACCTGCGCAGTTATATCCACCGTCAGCAGTTGGTGCAAACAATGTTGCTCCCCACTCGGTGAAACGCTTTTCGAAACCGAACTGCGCTTCTTCTTGACGGTGTGGTTCAAGAACCCAGTACAGAGGAAGTGCAACAGTGATGACCGAAAGGAACAGGATGCCGATGAACTGCACGCGCTCAAGGCGACGTCCTTCAAGAACTTCATCGTCGTAGTAGGGCTTGCGGTTTGCAGCAAGATGAATTTCAGAACCAACTTCGGCGCGACCTGCGCGCACATTGAAGATTGCATAGATGATCCAACCCACCAAAGAGATGAGGAGGATGACCCAAGCGATGGAAGTGCTAGTTGATGCAATCATGACTAGTGATGTCCTCCTCCCGCACCGATGCAGTGCGGGCCTTCGGCCTCTTGGCCGGTGGTGTTAGTGCCGATTGCTGGACCTGCAAAGACAGAACCAGTGTCGATGGTGAGAACGCCGTTGGAGATTGACACAGCGAAGCGGTCCATACCGCGAGGAGCTGGTCCACCCTTCTTTTCGCCAACACGGTTGTACTGCGAACCGTGGCATGGGCATTCAAACCATTGCGAGCTCTTGCACTCGGGAACGCGGCAACCAAGGTGTGGACACTTCTGGTACAACGCGACAATGCCGTTTTCCATACCTGTGAAAACGGGGCCTTGCTTTCCGTAAATTGCCTTGCCCTTGCCCAATGCATCCTTTGGATACTCGGTGATCCATGCGCGAGCTTCAGCCATATAGAAGAAACCCTTGTTCGAGCGAATGCTCTGGATGATGTCTTCGAGCTTGCCAGCAGAAATTTTTGAACCGAAACCGCCGGACGAACCGTGCCACAAGTATCCGACAAGTGATGCACCGAATGCACCAAGGCTTGCAGCCATCAACGTGAAGATGGTGCGATTGAAGAACATGCGACGAGTAACACCGAGTGCTTCTTCGTCTGGTGCAACGAACGGCGCAACTTCAACCGTTGGAGCCTTTACTACTTCTGCTGCGCGTGCAGCAGCTTCTACTTCGCGACCTGTCGCTGCACCACTGGTAATGGTTGCCTTGCGATCACGTGATCGTGTTTCACGCGACAACGCGCCAGCACCACGCACTTCGGTGCTGCGAGACGTGGTGAGAACCACGATCGCGCCGAAGACGACCGCTGCGACCACCACGATCGCTATTACGAATCCGGTACTCATGCCTTTACGTTCCTTGTTCCTTTGTCGTTTCCAAAAATTTCAGTGATAGCGCGAGCGATTAGAGCTCGAAGAAGATTCCGTCTTTCCACGGGAACGTGAAGTTGAATCCAGGTCCGCGGAAGAATGAGCCGATGATGACCAACGTTGCCCAGAACATGAGGAACAAAGTCATCATGGACACCATGAACTTGCGATCTTCTGGCTTGTTTGATGCATTGCGGTCGATGTACGGAGCAAGAATGAGCGCAACAAGACCCATACCTGGAAGTGTCACACCAGCAATCATCGGGTGGAACATGGTGAGCAATTCCTGCAAACCAAGGAAGTACCAAGGAGCCTTTGAAGGGTTTGGTGTCTTGTTGAAGTCAGCAGCGTGCAACAACGGTGCGTTCACGAACCAAGAGAACATGAACAAGAAAGTGGTGGTCGCGAGTCCCGCAACAAATTCCACAGCAAGAAGGTGTGGCCACGTGTGGACCTTGTCGACGGGTGCCGACTTTGCTTCCTGAATGGAGCCCGACTTAACGACGGTGAGCAAACGTTGTGTGTGTCCACCAGGGCCTGCACCGACGGGCACGCCAGCACCAGGTGCGGCTGCAACAGCTGCGCCCTTTTCTGCAACGGCAACACCACCGCTAGATGCTGCCTTCGTGCGATCCAGCAATTCGTCGGGGATGCGTGACGCACCTGCATCTGCGGATGCGCCGCTTGATGCACCCGCTGCTTTGTCGCGAGCTGCTTGTGCTCGCTTGAGGAGGTGTTCTGGGATTTCAGTCATTGGAATGCTCCCTTAATCACAAAGGTCCGGAAATGCCGCCGTCCTTACGGACGCGCCAGAAGTGAATAGCCATGAAGATCACGATGGTGAAAGGAAGCATGAGTACGTGGAGCACGTACCAACGCAGCAATGTGTCGGAACCAATTTCGACACCACCCAACAACACGAATCGAACTTGTGAACCAAGAACAGGCGTGTAGCCCATCATGTTGGTACCCACCGTTACAGCCCACAGTGCCAACTGGTCCCATGGAAGCAAGTAGCCGGTGAACGAAAGAAGAAGTGTGAGTGTGAGCAACACAACACCAATCACCCAGTTGAACTCACGTGGTGGCTTGTATGCACCGTGGTAGAACACTCGCGCCATGTGCAAGAACACTGAAAGCACCATGAGGTGCGCACCCCATCGGTGCATGTTTCGCACAAGCAAACCAAACGTGATGGAGGTCTGCAACGTTTGAATGTCTTGCCACGCGTTGGCACCTGTTGGTCGATAGAAGAACATCAAGAAGATGCCCGTGACCGTGAGGATGATGAACAAGAAGAAACTGAGTCCACCAAGGCACAGCGTGTAGCTCACCTTGACCGCATGTCGCTTCACCTTCACTGGGTGCAAGTGATACAGCACCGAGTTCATGATCACGTACGACCGGTTACGTGGGCTGTCGGTGTATCCCTTACGGAAGATTGACCCAGGGCGGAAGATGGAGTTCCATGCTTGGCTGCCCTGAATTTGGCCGCCAAGTTTGGCTGCCCGTTCTTTCAGTGTGGGACGTGGATTATCGAGAACTTTTGCCATGTTCATTCACCTCAGAGGCGCATTCCGTAGCCGTAGCCGTGGTTGTTTGTTCGGGTATGGGAGTCACCTTCTGGATCAGGCGCGCCGGCCTTACCCAAAATGATGACGCCCGTAGGACAACGATCGACGCAGAGTGCGCAACGAGTACACACATCGTCGTCGATGATGAAGATCACATTGTCGGAAGGGTCTTCGCCAGGAAGTTCAGTTCCGGTTGCTTCTGCCACTGCATCTGGAGACACCATGTGAATGCACTTCCATGGGCAGATATCAACACAGCCTTCGCACATGATGCATTCACTTTGATCAATGTGAATGAATTGCTTGGGCTTTACAGCCTTACCCAGGTAGTCGGCGTCGACTTCAACGAGTTGATACTCGGTCGACCACTCCGGCATTGGTGGGTTTGCGTCAGTACGTGCCATGACTAATTAGCTCTTTCGCACCAACGGACGGCCGTAGGAAGAAGTGGTGTCGGCCTTTGCAGCCTTTTCATCGCGCTTTTGCCACCACACGAAAATGAAGATTTGCAAGCCGATGAAATACACGTGAATGAGCACCACAAGAATGTCACGCAATGCTTCGTAGCTGAGCGTGAACGGGAAATGTCCACCGTTCACCTTGGCCTTCAAGATGTCGAAGGGGCCGTTGAGAAGTTTGTCTTTACGCCAGCCGAGGTTTTTGTCGGCATGGTCAATGAATTGGTGAGGCACCACACCGAACGCAAGGAACCACACGAAGAACGCGTACACGCTGCCAAGCATTGCTTCGCCCCATGTTGTTGGTGTGCCCTTGGGGCGACGCTTACCGAATGGAATAGCGGCGAGAGCCATTGCTGTGGTCACGATGAATGAAAACAGGAAAGCCTGATTCATTCCGGGCCACTTGAGGATGTTGATCGCGAGCATGGACAGTTTCTCTTCTCCGGTCCTGGTGACGGTTTTGTCCTGGGGCAGGTGCCTAAGCACTTAGAACAATAGCCATCGGCGGTGCCTGAACACCCAATCCCCGAATTCCGACATTCGTCACTTCGGGCGGCGATTTGACCAGCGGGAGGTTGTGCTTTTGTGCTTGAGACCTCGTGCTTTTGTGCAATATCAACAGACTTTGTGTATTTGTGAAAATTCTGTGGGCTGATGGGTCTCGATAGCGAGGTGACGAAGAACATCCTCGGGGAAGGCTCGGATTAATTGCCTGAGGGCACTGCTGGTTGTCTATCGTGGGGAAGTCAGATTCCAATTCGGTGGGCAATCCGTCCACTGTCTGGGCCTGATTGGTCTCCCGAGAGGTAAGAGCAGTGACCGAGATCCCCGAGCACCTTCTGAATCGCTCCAAAGCACGACGCGCCGCCGCGTCGGGTGAAGCCGCAGGCGACAGCGCACCCGCTGCTGCCGCGCCAGCAACTACCGCTTCTGCAGCACCTGCAAAGGCCGCTGAAGCACCCAAGCCAAAACCAGCTCCACAAGATCCTGTGTACGTGAAGGCTGCAAAGACCCGCCACAAGATTCCTTTCTGGGCAATGTCTGGTCTTGCTTTGTTGCCCGTATGGGCTGCGTTGTATCTCATTTCTGTGAAGCCAGCAGAAAAAGTTGTTGAAGGACCATTGTCAATTGGCGCCACGCAATACGCATCATGCGCTGGCTGTCACGGTGCAGATGGTGCAGGTGGCGCCGGTCGTCCGTTGTACCAAGGTGAAGTGTTGAAGACATTCCCACGCATCGAAGACATGTTGAACTTCGTATACAACGGAAGCCAAAAGTACGTAGCAGCTGGCCTCAAGATTTACGGCAACCCCAACCGTGATGGTGGCGCACATGCACCACTTTCATACAACGGCAACCCCATGCCTATGCAGGGTGAAAAAGCCGGTGGCGCATTGACCGAAGCACAAATTCTCGGCGTCGTATGTCATGAGCGTTACACCATTGCTGGTGCAGACCCCGCTTCTGAGCAATACAAAGACGAGTACGAAACATGGTGCTCACCTGATTCAGAAATCTTCAAAGCGTTGGAAGCAGGTAGCACCAGCTTCGACACCATCGAAAAGGATTTCGCATCATTGCCAGTGAAGCCAGGCGCAGTGGGCACGACACCACGCGCTTCAATTGCTAAGTAAGTTTGCGCGCTACTGAGCGCACGTAACAGCAACAATATTGTCGGCGGTGAGATTCACCGTCGATGTGCTTGCAGCATTCGGAAACCGCGTAATGAAATCGCGCAGCGACGACGTATCTACATCTCCGCATTCACGCTTCACGGGCGTTGCCAACTTCACCACCCAGTCGTTGGCCAGTACACCTTCATCACCATTTGCTTGCATATCCACTAGGCCTGGCAGTGTGAGAAATTCTTGACCGTCAGTTGAGTCGGCCGGCACCAACGCAAACCAAATCACTGCATCGCCCAGCATGTCAGCAAGTAGTACGCAAGCGTGCGGAGTGTTGAAGTCGGTACATGCAGGAACCAATGAATAGTTGTCAACCATTGTTCCTTCGGCGATAGTGAGCACGCGCAAGTCATCAAGAGTGAGGCGCATTGCGCCACCACTTGTTGTGGAACCACTCTCGGACCATCCACTGTCGAGATTGATGGTGTTGACGTTCGCGATGAGATCAACTTTGTGTTGCTGAGTTGATGACTTTGTTGATCGAGTTCCGACTGTGTGGGAAAACGCAGTGCCAGCAAATGCCAATGCGACAACCGCACCAATAATTACAAGAACGCGACGGTTGCGAATCAAACTGCAATGCTCCGGAGCGCAGTGTTTGTACGTGTTGCCAATTCGTCCATCACATCATCTGTGTGTGCGAGGCCAACGAAGACGGCTTCGTATGCACCCGGTGCCAGAGCAACACCACCGCTCAACATTGCGTGGAAAACACGCGCGTATAGGGCTTCATCTGTGGTTTTTGCTTGCTCAAAATTGGTGGGGAGTGATGTACCCAATGCATCGCCAAAGTACATACCCACCAATGTGCCCACGACTGGAAAATGCGCAGGCACTCCAGCATCGGCACACGCATCGCGCAAGATGGCCGATGCTTTACGTGCTCGTGCAAGCAACTCCATATACACATCGTCAGTGAGTTCGTTGAGTGCAGCAAGCCCAGCAGCAGTGGCAAGTGGATTCCCGGCAAGCGTGCCGGCATGAAACACCGAACCAAGTGGTGTGAGGTTCTCCATGATGTCTTTACGACCGCCCACAGCGCCAATAGGCAATCCGCCACCGATTACTTTTCCGAAACAAGTGAGGTCAGGCCGTACGTCGTACTTTGCTTGCGCGCCACCTGCTCCCAAACGAAAACCGGTAATTACTTCGTCGAACACCAACAGCGCGCCGACACGATCGCACTCTGCCCGCAGACCTTCCAAGAATCCAGGTGCAGGCGCAACAAGTCCCATGTTTGCGGCCACGGGTTCAACAAATACAGCAGCAACATCATTATCAAGTTGAGGCACCACGTTGTACGGCAAGACCCACGTATTGGCTACCGCTTCTTCTGGCACTCCAGCTGTTCCTGGCAAACCAAGTGTTGCAAGGCCGCTTCCACCAGCCGCCAACAATGCATCAGTTGCGCCGTGAAAATTGCCATGGAAGGTGACGATTCGTTTGCGGCCAGTAACACCACGAGCAAGTCGAACTGCCGTACTTGTTGCCTCGGTACCGCTGTTCATGAAACGGACGCGCTCACACGATGAAACTCGTTCGGCTATCGCTTCGGCCAATTTCATTTCACGTGGCGTTGGTGCGCCATACGAAGTGCCATCGCCGGCAGCCACGCGAATTGCCTCGGTCACTTTGGGATGTGCGTGACCCAAGATGATGGCGCCATAACTTTGCACCAAGTCAATGAGGTCATTCCCCTCAACATCCCACACTCGTGCACCTTCTGCGCGAGCAACGGAATATGGTGTGCCACCAACTGACTTGAATGCACGAATGGATGAATTAACTCCACCGGGAATTGCTCCGGAAGACCTTGTAAACATTGCCTGATTTGAGGCGATTCCTGCCCCGCGGCAAACGGTTGCCGTGCACTGAGCAGCTACGCAAGCAACAGGATCACACAGTGGAATTGGTGTGGTCATGACGACCCCTTACTTCGAGACGTACTCAGCGAACCAACGCGTGAGATACGTGAGAATAATGTCGGCACCGGCACGCTTGATGGCAGTGAGTTGTTCAAGCGCAACTGCATCGTGGTCAATCCATCCACGTTCAGCTGCGGCCTTAATCATTGAGTACTCGCCACTCACGTGATACGCAGCGACCGGATAATCAACAGATGCTCTAACTTGCCCGATCACGTCGAGATAGGACAACGCAGGTTTCACCATGACAATGTCAGCGCCTTGCTCTATGTCTTCGAACACTTCGCGCATTGATTCACGAGCATTTCGCCAATCTTGTTGGTACCCCTTGCGGTGTCCACCACCAGCAATTTGTACATCAACTGCGTCGCGGAAAGGACCATAGAGTGCCGATGCGTATTTGGCTGAATAGGCCATAATCGCAACGTTTTCGTGACCTGCATCATCGAGTGCTTGTCTAATGGCACCGACTTGACCGTCCATCATTCCGCTAGGGGCAACCACGTGTGCACCTGCATCAGCTTGCGCTACAGCGGCCTTGCAATAGATCTCGAGGGTTGCGTCGTTATCAACGTCGCCATTGGCACCCACAATTCCGCAGTGTCCGTGCGATGTGTATTCGTCAACGCACAAGTCAGCCATGATGACCATGTCATCACCCACAGCCGCGCGAACTTCGCGTAAGGCCACCTGCGCGATGCCTTTCGGATCGAAGGAACCGGATCCAATTTCGTCTTTCGTGGAAGGGACACCAAAAAGAATGATGCCTTTCACCCCGAGGTCGCGAAGTTCTTGTACTTCTTCTACTAAGGACGGAACAGTGTGCTGAACGACACCAGGCAACGACACGATGGGTTGGGGTTCGCTGATTCCTTCGCGCACGAATAGAGGCGCCACCAAGTCAGTGACGTTGAGTCGGGTTTCGGCCACCAGTTCGCGCATGGCTTGAGTGGTACGAAGTCGACGAGGACGCGATACGGGGAAACTCACGCCTCTAGGTTATGGGCTGTAGCGCCCTCCCCCTTATCGTGCCCAGAGTTGTACGAACTGAATGGGGTGGGCTTCGCTGCCATTCATGAATCCCCGGTTTTCACTGCTACCTGCAGACCACCCGTGATAGTCACCATGACCATCCCAGTGCCACGTAAAGAGACGTCGGGCATCATTTTCTCCCAGGTCATTCACGCGGACATCGACCCAGTCATAGTTGCGATTTCCGCCGAGCCATAATGCGTCCCAGCGTTGAACAATGCCCGTTCCAGTCGACGCTTGGGTGTTCACAGTTGCATCACCAAATTGACGAATCCACTTGAACTGCGTTTGGTTAGTGATCTTTATCTTCCAACTGTCGCCCACACCACCAAGACCATCGGTTGCTGTAGCAATTCGATTCGCAATGAGATAGTTGTTCGAATTGGCATTGACCCAACCATTTGCCGTGCCGTTCATCAAATAGTTCACAAACTCCGAACTCACTTTTGAAATTCCGGGGCCGGCTGCGTTCGCTTGCATCAGCCCACTTGTGTTGAGTTCATTCTCGGTACCAAACCAACCACCGGTGTAGTCATTGCTCTGACGGCCCTTACCAATGAGCGCCCAACCGCCGCCTAGATGTGTGAAATCACACCACAACTGCACCGCATTACCCGTATAACCCTGTGGCTTGATGAAGTAATTGCCTGTGCCGGTGTACCCGTTATCAACCATTAACTGGCTCGCTGAAGTACCAGCAGTTGCTGCAGTGAGTCCATCTGCAGGACCTTCCACCGAGCGAATCGGACGAACTTTGTAGCTAGCGAGCTTTGTGTTGGCCCCAACTGCACCGGTGCCAAAGAGAATGGTCTTTGCGGCAGACGTTGAGTCTTCACTCGATGTCCAGTACGCAATCGTTGTGTCGAACTGACCAACCAACGCCTTGTTGTTGTACATCTGAGTCAACTCATCAAGCGATGGTAAGTACCAGTCAGAGGCACCATTCACTGTGAATGCATCAGCAGCATTTGCGGCACCGGATGTACACGACCCGATGATTGCAGTGGTGTTCGATTGGCCGGTACCAATTGTTAGCGCCCGTGCACCCAATGTGTCTTGCGATCCGTTGTTACACCACGCGTACATGGTTGAAAGATCAGCAGGTGCCGCCTCTAAATAGCGACCCCAGGATTGCTTCGCCGATGATACGAAGAAGATCTTGCCGCCACCTGGTCCGGTATCTCCGAGAACACATGCTCCGCCATCAGCACACGCCTTGGCCACGTTGAGCAGGGCGGTAGAGGTTGAAGACGTCCATGGGTCAACTGCTGCCTGGGTCACGGTAATCACTGCTTGTCCCGATCCCACAATGGTGACAATGCCAGAGGTGGCATCCACCGTTGCGACGGCCGTGTTGTTACTGGAGTAGGTAAACGCACCAGGGCTCGGCGATGCAGGCGTTGTAACAGCAAACGCCGCGCTCCTTGAATTGAAAGTTCCAGCAGGAATTCCGAAGCCCGTAATAGCCGGAGTGGATGCGACAACTTGATAATTGGCAGTCATTGTTGACCCAACAAATCCGGCCCATGCAGATTGAGTGGCAGTGAATGTGACGTTGCCAACAAAGTTGTTCGTAACAGTTCCGGCAAACTCATGAACGGACGCAATTGCAGTAGCACTAGAAGTGAACCGCACTAATCCTGCACTCAATGAAGTTGGTCGCTGAACATCAAATGGCGGATGCGCAAACTCATATGAAGAGGTGCCCAGGCTGTAACCAGTGAGTGCCGTTGTGATCTTTGGTGAGTAGAGGGAAATAAAAGCGCGAATCGGACGAATGTTATGAACCGCAGTCTTCGGGTCGGCAGTTGAGCCATTTGTTCCTGAGTTAACGGCCAGAACGTGAGTTCCTGATACTTCGTTTGACGTCCAATACGCGGTACTTGCAGCAAGCGGTGCAATTGCGTTGTTGACGTTGGTAGCTGATGTGAATGCCGAAATGACGTACTGCATTTCCGTCAGCGTGGGCAGATACCAATCGGCATATCCGTTCTTCGTGTACGCAGCCGCAAGTCGTGACGCGCCACTTGAGCACATGGCCAGAGCACTTTGCATGTTGTACATACCAATGCCGGTGACCTGCGGACCATATGTGTAGTTGCCTGAATGGTTAGCGTCACACCATTGATCAGATGCGGTGTCTGCTGGTGCAGCCTCAAGATAATCAATACCTGGATACACATCGTTGGTGTCGACATAGACAATGCGACCACCAGCGGGACCAATATCTCCCACATTGCAAGAAAGCGCAAGTTGACAGGCGCTGAGACTTTGCGGATTCAGAGGTCGAACTTTCAACTGCACAACTGCGCTTCCAACGGAGTACTCACCAGTGCCGCCCATAACTGCGCTGATTGATGTTTGACCTGCGGCCACCACATTCACTTGACCGGTGACGGCGTTTATGGTGGCCACAGATGGATTCGAGCTGGTGAACGTAATTGTTCCTGCGCGGTTTGCACTTGGTGCAGCGATAGTGAACGGTGCGGTGTTCACATCAATAACACCAGTAGGCAAATTGAGAGCACCCAACGTGGTGGCGGTTTGATGTGAACCGCGCATACGAAGCACCTTTATTGGAGTGCTTCTCGTGATAGTGGTGCCATCACCAAGTTGACCCCAGTCATTCTTGCCCCAACACTTCACTGTGCCGCCGTCAATGATGGCGCATGTGTGCATGAAGATGCCCGCGGATACATCTGTTACTACTCCATTTATTTCAATGGGAGAAACAGGTGTGTTTCGATTCGTTTGGGTGCCGTCACCCAATTCACCAGCTTCGTTACGACCCCAACACTTCAGCGAGCCACTAAAGGTAAGTGCGCAGACATGGCCCTCACCCATCACCACCTTCGCCACATTGTTCAGACTTGGCACTGCAATCGGGACAGTACTTGAGGAGTTGTTTCCATTACCTAGGTCGCCCCAACCATTGTGACCCCAACACATCAACGTGTTGGAGAGTGTGATTGCGCATGTTCCGAACACACCAGAAGCAACAGACTTCACTGTTCCGTTCAACGCTGTGACGGTGACGGGAACACTTCGATTGGTATTTGTTCCGTCGCCGATTTGTCCGTAATCGTTTCGACCCCAACACTTCAGATTGTTGTTTTCAAGAACCGCGCACGTTCCGCCAAAGTTGGCCGAAATCTGAGTAACACCCGAAGTCAATCCGATCACGTCTACCGGTGTGAACTTGTTGTCGTAGGTTCCGTCACCAAGCTGTCCGTATCCATTCCAACCCCAACACTTCACGCCGCCGGTCACCGTGAGTGCGCATGTGTGTTGATGCCCAGCCACGATTTGCTTGGCTTTGAAATTGAGTGCGGTTGCATCGATTGGAGTGGAGTATTGACCGGTGGTGCCATTACCCAACTGCCCGTTGTCGCCGTAGCCCCAACACTTCACTGACCCATCGGTGAGCAGAGCACAGTTGTGGTGCTGTCCGGCTGCAAGCGATGTGACTCCCGAGGTGAGGCCAGAAACAGTGACGGGACTAGTGGAACTCTGACGCAAGCCGTCTCCTAAAAGTCCCCAATCGCCGTGACCCCAACACGACACGCCACCGTTGATGTTGATGCCACATGTGTCGTATACGCCCACACTGACACTGGTCAACGGTGGTCCATAGAACGACACTTCGAGATTGCTAGATACACCCTCTTGCCAGTTTGCATCGCCTGCGCGCAACACCTTGATTTTGCACGTTCCAGACATAGCCGCAGTTAAGACATTGGTGGATGTATCAAACGTGCACGATGCAGACCCAGCACTGACCAACTGAATTGAACGAGCACCTGTACCCGACCCGCCACTTGGCACAAGCGTTACAGACGTATCAATGAATGGAACTGCAAGGCCATTTGACTTGAACGCGCGTATCGGTCGAATGATTCCGTTACTCGTTTTCACCGTACTGGTGAGTGTTGATTGTTGTTGCCGGAACGCAGTTGTTGCCGACACTTCAGTAGACGTCCAATAAGAACCAGTAGTGGACCAATTGGCAATAAGCGAACGTTGGCCGTACATGATGGCCGACTCTTCAGAAGACGGAATGTACCAATCGTTTTGATTACCCCACGTGAGTTTGCGAACGATGGTGGCCGCAGCAGTTGTCTGCGGACAATTTGTTGCCATCGCCACGGTATTTGCGTATCCAGCACCAATACCTGTACTGGTGGAACTCAGCAAAGTACCGGCGCAATCCCAGGTGAAGTTGTTGTTCGCATCACTTGATGCACCATTCCAATTCACAGGAGCAACTTCAAGGTAATTACACGTTGAGCCGCAGTCGGCTGCAGAAGTGAACGGTGTAGATGGCGCGTAAATAACTGTTCCGCCTCCAGGCCCGATATCTCCCACCGCACACGTGCCACCAGTGGCGCATGTGCTTGGCAGCGCAGTGAGATTTGTTTGGAGACCCTTTTCAAAAGTGACTGTTGATGACACCGACGCGGATCGGTAGTTGTTGGTTGCTGCTTGAGTGGCCGTAAATGTTGTTATGCCTGCAGTGAGAATGGACACTTCGCCAGTGACGGAGTTGATGGTGGCTACTGCAGGGTTACTACTTGTGTACGTGAATGCACCAGAACTATTGGACGATGGATGCGCCACTGTGTAATTGGCATCGCCCACACGAGAAGGCTGCTGGGATACGTAGTACCCGGCGCCGTCATAAATGCGGTTTCCACCATTGATAGTGAAATACACCTCAAGTCCATCTCCGCAACAACCGTCGCCAAACACCATGCGCATGGGGTATGTAGTGCCACCTGTAAACGTAATGTCACCACAACGCTCCGACATTCCGTGTTGACCTGGATTCTGCACTGTGGCGTTACTGAGCGCGCTTCTCGTCAATGCATACGTTCCAAACCAAATAAAGCTGTCATCGTCGGACGTGGTGCAGAAGTGGTACGTGCCAGAGACTGAAGCCTTGAATGCGCCGGTCCACTCCCATGAGTAATAGTCGGAGTTTGGCGAATTGAACGACTGGAAATTGGTCATGACGTTGGTGTCACCATGAGGAGTCGCCGTCGCAAACCAGAAAGGGTCATCGTTATAGAAACCCACATAACGAGTGCCAATGAGTCCGGGTGTTTCAGTTGTTGCGGTGGCAGTAAGAGGTCCGAGTGTTGGGCTTGGCGAAAGAACTGTGAGAGGTGCCGATACAGACGAACCAGTGAAGTTGGTGGTTGCCGCTTGCGATGCGGTGATGATGGTGGTGCCAGGTGCAACCACCGTGACAGCGCCTGTTGTGGCATTCACGGTGGCAACGGCAGTATTGCTTGATGCGTATGTAAACGGTGCAGGACTTGTAGAGGTAGGAACAGTCGCGACAATGGTTGCGCCGTCGGCATCGTGGTCAGCGAAAGAGAATGGTCCGTAGACCGGAGTGGCCTTGGCAACAGCAAGCGTGCCCACCGTGTAGCCAGAGTTATAAATTCCGGTAGCCGCTTGTGTTGCTGTAATCACCGAAGTACCGGCGCCAACAATGGTGACACTTCCATCAGGCGTCACTGTGGCCACCGCGGAGTTGCTGGAAGTGAAACTGAATGCACCGGCACTTGTGGACACTGGCGGCGTCACTGCGAACGGACTATCACCGTAGGTTTTGGCGGGAATGAAGAATTGACCAAAGACGGCAGTTGCACGAGTGATGGTGAAACTCGTAGAGACGGATCCGGCCTCGAAGAGTGCATTGCCAACTTGCGACACTGTGATGTTTGTGGTGCCGGCGCTGACAATGCTGATGAGTCCGTTGGCGTTGATCGTTGCCACGTTTGCATCACTGGATGAATACGTAAATGGCGAAGAACTGGTTGATGTCACTGCGGGCACCTGCAATGTTCCCGCGGTTGCCACGATGGAACTGATGGCGAAGTTGCCATACGTTGGCAATGCTTTACGCGCAACGAATGAAACAGTTTCTGAACGAGATTCGTAATTATTGGTGGCGGCAACTGACACTTGAATGGTGACGGTGCCAGTACCCACCAAATGAATGAGCCCGGTGGATGAATTGATGGTGGCAACACTTGGGGTGACCGAGGAATACGAGATTGCCCCGGTGCTATTGGTGATTGGCGCGGCCAACGTGAAATCAGGTGAGCCAAATGGTTTGTCAGATTGGCTGGCAAGAGCAAGCGTGGGTCGAGCGCGTTTCACCGAGAAAGAAATGGTCTGAACACTTGATTCAAAGTTTGTAGTGGCAGCTTGGCTGACACGAAGTGACGCGGCTCCGACACCAACAATTTTCACACGACCAGTAACGGCATCAACAGTGGCCACATCGGGTGTGGTTGTGGAGTATGTAATCACACCGTTGCTTGACGACGTTGGCGGTGTAAGCGAGAAATCAGCAGTTCCGTACACCACGTCGTCAAGCACGGCAGAAGCAAAGGTCAACGAAGCTTTCGACACCGTGAGAGTTGCCTTTGATGTTGCCGCTTCGTAATTTGCTGACGCAGGCTGAGAGAAAGAAATAGTGGTACTGCCGGCGCCAACAATGGTGACCTTGCCGGTTGTCGCTCCGATTTTCGCCACCAATTCATTTGAACTGTCAAATACAAAATCAGCGGTGCTATTAGAAGACGGTGGCTTCACAACAAATGGGTCATCACCGAACGTCTTCTTCGGAAGCGTGACTGTTGCAATCTTTGTTGCAGCCTTTGCCACTTTGAACGGAGTTGTAATTGAGGCTGAAGTAAATCCTGTTGTGGCTTCTTGAGACGCCGTAATCATGGTGGTGCCAGCACCAACAATGGTGACCTTGCCGGTTGTTGCACCCACGGTGGCAACTGACGGATCGGACGACGAATAAGTGAAATCTGCAGTGGAGTTCGACGTTGGCTCTGTGAGCGTGAAAGGTGAGTCTCCAAAGACGGCAGGGTCAATGATGAACTTGCTGATCGTTGCCTTCGTAGGTTCAATGGCCTTGTTCTTGGCCGAAATAGTGGTTGTGGTGGTTGGCGCAACATACGGCTCATCTGCCTTGTAATCAGGGTTCGCAAGGTTGCGCTTGTCAAGTGCTGGCAAGGCTTCGATGGGCTTGCTTTCAAGTCCGGCAGGTGCTTTGAAGCTCGTGGTGTTGAGGTCCAGTGTTTCTGTAGTGACAGTTTTTGTTTCAACACCAGTTGCTGACACCTCACGCTTCAGTACTTCGCCGCTTGCCGCTGCCACCAATGCAGTGACACCACCTGTTGCGTCGGCCGTTACTTTTGCTGCCGGCGCATCGGGTGTGACTTCTTGCTTCACCACTTGGCCAGTTGAAGTTGTAACCGTGACTTCAACGGTTCCGGAAGCTGATGTTTCAAGAACTGCTCCAGGACCTGATGCCGACGCCACCAAGTTTCCGGACGCGAGCGTGAGCTGCACCGCGGGGTCTTTTGAAACAATGGATGTCTCACCAACCTCAACCGGGATGTTTGGGTTACCGGGAGTGTTGACTTGTGCGATACCTGTTGGGGTGACCGCGAACAAACTGGTAGTTCCAGAGAACTTCAACTTGCTTCGAGTTTTCTTTTGCCCCGCCTTAGCTGGCTCGTTGGGAATTCGAATGAGGTAGTCGTATGCCGAACGTGAATTCGTAGCGCTAAACAATCCACTGCCAGGGAAATTGAGACCCTTCACTGGCTTCACCACAACACCGCTACCTGGGGTAACAACTCCGCCAGGCTTCAACGTTTGCCCATTGGCTTCTACCGACCAGTCAAGGTTGGTGGTTCGCACCAACATGGTGGTGGTGCTTGTCTTTGTGCCGTCTCCACAAAAAGGACATGTGCCATTGCGCGTCTCAAAAGCGGTGAGATCCATATCGGCGGGGCCACCAGTCCACTCATTTGGATCGTTTTCGGGGTCTTCTCCAGAGAACGAGAAGCGCCACTTCTTTGCTTTGAGGTCAACGTCGACATAGCGGTTCTTACCCGGCCAGTTGGTGTCATACACCATGATGCGAGCGTTGTCCTTGGAAGGAAACTCCACTGCATATGGGAGCAGTGCGTGACCACCTTCGGGAATGTACAGACCCAATGTGTAGTCGAGTTTGCCGGTCTTAAAAGTTTCGACGAGCGCAGAAATTTTCTCATCAAGTGATTTGCTTAGCCACTTCTCCACGTCAGCCTGAGCCTCCGGCACAAACTGGGTTGCGAATGCACGCATGATGGTGTGGATAGTTTCATCTTGGTCGGGCAGTTTCACCGTTGGTGGATCGGCCGACGTATCGAATCGAGTGAGCGCAACTGCAGCGAGACCTTCGCAATGCCCCGATGCTCGCGACTGGTTCACCATGCGTGCAAATGCAGCTGCCTCTGCTGTGAGTTCGCACGATTCACCTCGTCCGCTGACACACACAGCAGGTCCCGAGCCGAACATGTTGGTGACGTCACTCGCGTCGAATTCGTCCTTGTACGCGGTAGCGGGAAAGTTTGGAAATGAAAAACCGTTCTGCGCCACTTGCACTTTCGTGGCCACCGGGCTGAGATCAATCGCGCTCCCGCCACCACATGCTGCAAGCGCAACACCAAAACCAATGACAGCACCGAACACCAACCGTCGTGTGCGCACGACGGTGCGGAAACGAGAACCTTTGGGGTTGCTCGCATCGTGACGGAGACGGGTTGGACTGACCACAGTGATTCCTCAAATCCTACCGTTCGACCGGAAACTAGTAGTCGCAGACTGTTGGTTTACAAAATGCACAACTCAGTGTGCAGTAAGGGTCAGAGGTTCTCGAGTGCTCTCTCGGCGGCCTGAATGAGCCCTTCCAGCGTCTGGTCATCGGCAACAGCTGCAAGGTCAATCCCTACTGTGTGGGCAGCTTTGGCCGTAGAGGGACCGATTGCTACCACGCAGGCGGGTGTGCTGGTGCCGAATGAGTCGAACCATGCAGTAGCAGCACTGCCCGACGCCAACATCAGTACGTCGGCAGTGAGAGCAGGTTCACGCAATTCTTCCGTTGGACGCAATGCCACAGTTTGATAGGCAACAACTCGAGTGACATCCCACCCTTTGGTTGCAATGTCGTGCGCCACAGTTTCATCTGCAAGATTTCCTTGCACCACCAGAACATTTCCAATTCCGTTTGGAAATTGCTGAACAAGTACTTCTGCACGCGCAGGTTCTGCAATAAGCGAGACACTCACCCCAAGTGATCGTGCTGTTGCTTCACCAACCGCTGCAAACTGAGGAAACCTGGTTTCATCCCCAGCTGCATTAGCAGCAGCGAGAAATGGTGCTACTCGCTCGGCTCCGTTCGGAGATGTGACTACCACCCAATCAAATTCGTGAAAGCGCTGAAGGACTTCATCACGTTCGCGACCTTCATCATCGGGCTCGGCAATAGCAATGAGCGGCACCTCAACCACACTCGCACCACGAGCCTCGAGCAATCGACGAAGTGATTCGTTTTGCGCAATGGAACGTGTGATTACCACCTTGCGACCATTAAGCGCACTTGTCATCACTTACTACTTATTCGTTCTTCAAGTAATCGACGACACTCGACAGCTGCACCGATGCCAACTGCGATGTGATTATCGCTGTCACTAACAGTGCCTTCAATCTGCACCGTGTGTTCGCCATTGTCAGTTGCCATAAACGCGTGAAATACTCCGGCGGGTGTGAAGTGTGCAGCGACAGGGAGAGAGCAACCTGCTCCTAGTTCAGCCAGGAATGCACGTTCTGCTTCGACGGAACGACGGCTAGTTGCGTGATCAATCAGCGCCAGTATTTCCAACGTGCTGGCATCACCATCGCGTGCCTCTACAGCGACTGATCCTTGCCCCACCATTGGCACGGCAACGTCGATGGGAAGAACCTCAGCAATTTGTTCGGTGAGCCCAAGAATTTCAAGTGCCGCGATTGCCATAACAATCGCTCCGTCCTCGGGCACCTTTGACAATCGAGTCTGGATATTTCCACGAAGATCAATGAATTGAAGATCTGGTCGCATGCGCATCAACTGTGCTTTTCTTCGAACAGACCCTGTTGCAACAGTTGCTCCGTGCGCTAGTTGATCCAAGCTTTTGCCCACCAGCGCATCGTTTGGTGTGCGGCGCTCACCAATGGCCCCAATCACCAAACCATCGGCCGATTGAGAGGGCAAATCTTTCGCCGAGTGGATGGCAATGTCGGCACGGCCATCAAGGACGGCCCGTTGTACTTCCTTAACGAACACCCCTTGACCGCCCATTTGATGAAGTGGCGTGGTGGCATTCAGATCGCCTTGCGTATCGACATACACATATTCCACTGATACATGTGGCGAGGTAGAGGTGATGAGTTTGGCCACAAATTCTGACTGCGCACGGGCTTGTGCACTGGAACGAGTAGCGATACGAAGATTTGTCATAGAGGTATCTAGTCGAGATTAAACAAATCTCGCACGGCCGCCGACAATCGCTCACCCTGTGGCGTACCTGCCGCTTCACGCAAACGTACCGATGGCGTGTGCAGCAGTTTTGCGGCGATGCCCTTGGTAACGGATTCCACCAGTTCACGCTGCTCAGGAGTGAGTTCTGCCAACCGAGAGCCAAACCGTTCCAATTCAGAACTGCGTAGGCCCTCCACCACTTCACGAAGTTGAGCCACAAGCGGCGCGGCCTGGCGTTGCACCTGGTCGTTGTTGAAACGTTGCACTTCCTCAGTGATGATGCTGCGCACTTGCTCTACTTCATTGGCGCGTGAATCAATTCCGCGCTGTGCCCATTCGCTCAGATCATCAAGATCGCGCAACGTGATGCCGGGCAATTCAGCAACAGTGGCTTCAACATCGCGAGGTAATGCGATGTCGACGATAAGTAGTGGGGAATCGATTCCGACACGTGCATTCTTCATGAGTTCGGAGGTGATGACTGTTGAACCTGCACCGGTGCATGCAATGACCACATCAGCCGCAGAAAGTTCGGTTTCCAAATTTTCGAACAACGAGACGCGTGCCCCAACTTTTTCTGCGAGTGCTACACCGCGCGCTTCTGTGCGATTCACAACAGTGATGTGAGAAACGCCCTCGCGCGACAAAGCAGCCGCAACACCTTCACCCATTTCTCCGGCACCCACCACAAGCACGCGCTTACCGGCGAGTGAACCAAGAATGTCCTCTGCCATTTCAACGGCGGCATGTGACATTGAGGCTGTTGATCGGCTGATTCCGGTTTCGGTACGAGCTCGCTTGCCAACTTCCAGCGCGTATCGGAACAGCAAGTTGAGCGAGCTACGTGATGCACCTTCGCTCATTGCGGTTTCCCATGCATCGCGAACTTGACCGATGATTTCAGATTCACCAAGCACTGCAGAGTCGAGACCCGCAGCAACCTCAAACAAATGTTTGACGGCCTCGTCTTCGAACTGGCTGTACAAGTGCGGCGTGATATCGGCTGTTGGTATTCCACTTGTTTCGCGAAGAAACTCGCAGATGTCGTCGTAGGCGGAGTGAAAACGCTCGGCCACCACGTACACCTCGGTGCGATTGCACGTGGAGAGAACCACTGCTTCGCGAATATCGTCGCGCAACGTGAGGTCACGCAATGCATGAGGCATGGCTGTTTCGTGGATCATCAACTTCTCAAGCAACTGCACAGGACCTGTGCGGTGATTGATGCCTAGAACCACGATGGACATAAGTGCCTACGCGCTCACCGAATCAGAGTTGTTGCCCGTCTCCACTGAGCGCAGACCGTTGTTACGGGTCTGTTCGTAGTAGCTGAGAATCTGTAGTTCAAGTGCTAGGTCCACCTTGCGCACATTGACACCTCGAGGCACTGAAATCACAGTTGGAGCAAAGTTCATGATGGAGCCGATACCTGCGCGCACCAGGGCATCTGCAGCTTCCTGCGCGTGTTGAGCCGGAGTTGCAATGATGCCAATGCTCACGGCCTTTGCAGATGCGATTTGCTGCAATTCATCGGCATGACGAACGCGCACACCACCGACGAGTTGACCAATCTTCGAATCGTCCTTGT
The DNA here is from genome assembly GCA_964432845.1 of uncultured Bifidobacterium sp. GTDB lineage: Bacteria > Actinomycetota > Acidimicrobiia > Acidimicrobiales > Ilumatobacteraceae > UBA2093. The sequence continues at coordinate 11,546 of CAYSPE010000001.1, read as the reverse complement.
CGACCACACCGACGATGTGGAACCCACGTTCAGATATTCCGGTGAAATTTGCTAACGCCTGACCCAAGTTGCCTGCGCCCACAATGATGACGGGCCATGATTGGTTCAATCCAAGCTCACGCTGAATTTGGTACGTGAGGAACTGCACTTCGTAGCCAACGCCACGGGTTCCGTAAGTACCGAGGTACGACAAGTCCTTTCGCACCTTTGCGGCATTGACTGCGGCAAGTTCAGCAAGTTGTTCACTTGAGACCTGATTCGTTCCGTCGTTGGCAAGGTCAACGAGGATGCGCAGATAGATGGGGAGGCGTCCGAGAGCAGCCTCAGGAATACGGCGGCGGGGGGAGTCCGACATGCCAATCCACGCTATTACCTAGTGCATACATTCACGAACTCCGTTGGGCCTCCCCTAGCCTTTATGGGCGTGACCTTGAACACTGCCCTGGCTGCAATGTCAGCCATCATCTCGGTTGCCTTCGGACTCAGCACCCTCGACCGGTGGCTCCGCCGGCGCCGGCCCCACGAATTGGCCTGGACTATCGCAATGGGACTCTTTGCCATCGCTGCGATGTCCTTATGGTGGGCCGAGGCCCGGGGCTGGAGCACGGTTTCTTTCCGAATGTTCTTCACCTTTGGAGCCATCGTGAATGTTCCTTGGCTGGCGTTGGGCTCGGTATACCTCTTGGCTGGTCCCACGGCAGGACGGGTGACCACTCGTGTCTTACTTGTCTTTAGTGGCTTTGCCGCCGGAGTGGTGTTTACCGCGCCCATGCATGGCTCCATTGATCCGCACGAACTCCCCAAGGGTTCTGACATGTTCGATGCACTCCCCCGCATTCTTGCTGCTGTGGGTTCGGCAATTCCGGCGATGGTGATTTTCTGCGGAGCAGCGTGGTCTGCATATCGCGTTGTGCGCGGAGCGACTCCGGCGCTCACATCATCGGCAACTCGCATGGTGCGATCTGCTCGGTTGCTGGCACTGGGCAACATTCTGATCGCAACCGGTGCCGCAATTCTTTCTGCAAGTGGTGCCTTCTCGGGACGACTTGGCGCAGACAAATCATTCGCCATCACACTCACCATTGGTATCAGTGTTTTGTTCGCCGGCTTCTTAGTAGCCAGCAATGCAACTACTTCAACGCGAAGCGCTGCACCTTTCCGCTGACATTGCGCGGAAGCGAATCCACCAGCAAAACCTTTGACGGACACTTGTACCGAGCGAGTTTGCTGCGACAGAAATCAATGAGCGAATCTTCATCGAGGTGAACGCCGTTTCGCGCGACCACGTACGCGCGAACTGTTTCTCCTGTGTGAGGATGAGCTGTTCCGACTACCGCAACTTCCGCTACATCGGGATGAGTAGAGAGAACGTTCTCAACTTCTGCTGGAAACACGTTGAAACCAGAAACGATGATGAGATCTTTTGCGCGGTCAACCATGAACAGATGTCCGTCATCATCAATGACAGCAATGTCACCGGTGCGCAACCAACCATCGCGAGACAACACCCGCGCGGTTGCTTCTGGGTCGTTGAGATAGCCGGCAAAAATATTTTCGCCACGCAACCAGATTTCGCCGCTATCGCCAACAAGCACATCACCACCGTTGTCATCAACAAGGCGCACTTCAATGCCGGGCACAGGTCGACCTATGGAACCAGGAATCCACTCAGAACCGATTGCCGTAGTGACCACTGGCGATGCTTCGGTAAGGCCATAACCTTCGAACACCTGTAACCCAAATCGTGCGCTCAGTGATTGGCTCACTTGTTCGGGCAATTTTGCTGCGCCCGACAATGCAAGGCGTACACCAGCAAATGAATCCTTTGTGGGGTGATCCAATTGTGCAAGTGCCATCCACATGCTTGGTGCACCCGGAATAACGGTGATGCCGCGTTCGGCAATTGTTTCAATTGTGGAGATTGCATCGAATCGTTGAACGAGCACAATGCACGCGCCACTTGCTAGTGCCGTACCAATCACTACATTGAGTCCGAAAATGTGGAACAACGGCAACACGCCGAAAATCACATCACTCGATGTGAGATGTTCTGCCACGTTTGCTTGATGAATATTGGTGAGCAAATTGTTGTGAGTGAGAATTGCGGCCTTCGGTGCTCCTGCGGTTCCACTTGTAAACATGTACACACACGGATGCGATGCTTCTACCTCAATAATTGGCGTTGAATCACCGTGCAACAGAGAATCCAAGGTAATTGCGTTTGCAATATCGTGACCTTCGGTAGCTATGACAACTCGAATGGCCGAGCGAGTAGTGCTAGGAATTGATTCCCACATCGCAGCCGCTGCAGGTTCAATGACAACAGCAGTGGGTTGCACCACATTGAGTTCGCCTTCAATTTCTGGTGCGGGGCTGGTGGGATTCAGTGGCGACACAATGGCGCCAACGCCAATGGCAGCCAAATACGACACCACGAAATAACGGCTGTTACCGCACAACAATGCAACGACATCGCCCTTACCAACTCCGAGTTTGGTGAACTCATTTCGCAGTGATCCCACTTGTTCACGCAATGCACCATATGTAGTTGGGCGACCTCGACTGATGAGCGCAACTGAATCATCAGGATGGGTATCAATGATGTGGGCAAGATTCACGTGCTGAAATCCTTCACTTCATCATCAACAAATTAATGATGCCGGCGGCCATGATGACCCCGATGAGAAGAGCGATGGTAAGAGTGGTGGCTGGTCGCACAACCGAACCTTACTGTTTTGTACGAAGGGTGACGGCAGAGGCAGAAGGCCCCGAATCTCCTGCGTAAATGACCAAGGAGTCGCCCGCCTGCAGGCGTAATTCGGCAGCAGCCGAACCTCGGTCCACTGCCAAGGCGATCATGCCGTATGAGTCCACCACTGCGCCGATTGCTCCGCCCTCAATTTCAGCGAAGTGACTGACCACCCGTGCACTACGCACATCGTTGTCAATCACCAGTCGCAAAACGGGCCCGAAGTGCTCCACATCTTGTGGGCCCGCATTGACCTGGCAATTCCCAAAGGCATCGACCCATGTGATTTCACACTTCACGCCGTTGCCATACGTTTCGTGCGTTGTCTCGGTGGGAATGGGCACCAAACCAGGCATCACCGATGCCGTATCAATTTCGGCGCCCACCTCTTCAATGGCGCCACCGTTACACAAGAAGGCAGCAACAGGGGCAAACACATCGCGGCCAGCAAAAGTGGATCCGGGTGCTGGCAAATGCAATTCGGTATTGGTGAGTTCAAATGCTCTTTCTGCACCGCCCGCCATGGCAGCAGCTGATGTGAGCAAACCATTATCTGGCCCCAAAAGCACGCCTTTTCCGCCGGCTACTTCAATCGCAATAGCGCGTCGATTGGAGCCAACACCAGGGTCAACAACCGCAATCACTACACCTTCTGGCACATATTGAATGGCGCGCGCCAACGCAAGAGAACCAGCTCGAACATCAAAAGCTGGAATGCCATGTGTGAGATCGGTGATGCGTACATGCGGAGCAATATCTGCAATGACACTCTTCATTACGCCCACGAACTCATCGTTCGTTCCGTAATCAGTGAGGAGTGAGATGTGCGAATGCATGGCGTGAGGTTATTGGTACTCGGCGCAAACCAAATGAGCGGAGAAAAACGAGGAGGGCCGGTGCCAACCCCCCGACGGCACCGGCCCTCTCGGCGCTGCTCATTGCTGAGCGCGACTCCCAGACTTGGTTTCCCAGTTCTGGTGACCTGTGTCACAGATTACACCTGTCCTGCACAAATTACGAAATCCCCTTCAGGAAATTTTCGAAAATCTATTTGCCCATTTCGGCGCTGCGATGTGCTGCAGCCTTCACTACGTTGTGCATCGTTTCACGAAGTCCTGCGGCCTCCAAAACTGCGAGTCCGGCGGCGGTTGTGCCATTAGGAGATGTCACACGCTCCCGCAATGTGGCAGGGCTTTCGGAAGAGTCCGCCAACAAAATGCCAGCGCCGCGGAATAACTGTCGTACCAATACATCAGCAACATCGGCAGGCAATCCTGCATCGATTGCGGCGGCTAACAACGACTCGGCCATCAAGAAGATGTAGCCAGGGCCGGACCCAGCAACTGCTGTCACCGCATCCATTTGCGATTCGGGAACACGCACGACAATGCCCACTGCATTGAGAATGGACTCGGCCCATACAAAGTCTTCTTCTGTGCACGAGTCACTTCCGCAGATGGCAGTGACCCCTTCGCGAACAAGTGCAGGCGTGTTCGGCATTGCACGAATTGCGCGAGTTCCTGATCCGGCTGCTTCCTGCAATGTGCCCACTGAAATACCAGCAGCGATGGATAACACACGACGAATTCCGAGGCCCGCAGCTTGCGCACACACATTGGCAACATCGCCTGGTTTGACTGCAATGAGGGCACCGTCTCCGCCCACAATCACATCGCTTGTACGTACTCCGAATTCGGCTTCTAACGAGGCTCGCTTGGCGGCATCTAGTTCCACCACTGTGATGTCGGTGGGTGTCCATCCGCCATTCACCAACCCACCTACCAATGCGGTGCCCATGTTGCCGCCACCAATGATGACAAGTTGTGAAGTGCCAGTAGCCATACGTTGAGACTAATGGTGCAAGTGCCGAGGTTGGACGGCTTCCCCGACCATCCTTCCCCGGCTCCATGAATGTGGATGTCAGCGGAAACGACGGGGAAATGGACGATTACTTTTCGAATCTGCTGGCAAAGCCGATTCTGATGATGGTGGGGAAGATTTGTTCGACGTAGGCGTACAAAGTGCCAATAATGCGATCAAGTTCTTCCTCGTCAATGAGTCGTATCGGCAATTCACCACGCAAGAACACTGCATCTTCCACGCCAATGGAGAAATGCGCACCGACCAACGTTTCATTGCGACGCAACAAGTTTTCGTACAACATTTGCGCGTATTCCTCAGGCGCAGGCATGACGTACGTTTCGTACTTCAAGGTGCGTTGACCTAAGTGCAGCCACACCGTGGTGAACTCTTTTTCGTCGCCACGCATACGCACGTACCAACGGTGCTCTCCCGGTTCCCCTTGGTCAACGGCAACAATGACGTCGTACCGTTCCTTAATACTTGCGAGCCACGACGTGATGTTGAGTTCCAACAGATCAAGGTCTTCGGTTCCGAACAATTCACTCATAACAACTACTTACAAACCACTCGATCTCGCGATGTGAGATCGGCATATGCACGGCGCAATCGAGCAGCAGCAAAACTCCACGTGTACCCGCGAGCACGTTCCGCTGCATCGCGTGACATACGTGTTGCCAACGAATTGTCATCGAGAATGGTGGCCATATGGCGTGCGAACAAGTCAGGGTTACGGTCGGGCACCAAATAACCAGTGCGTCCATGTTCAACAATGGTGAGCAAGCCACCCACTGCATTGGCAATGACCGGAGTTCCACACGCTGCTGCCTCTAGAGCCACCAACCCGAAACTCTCACTGCGACTTGGTACCAACACGGCATCGGCGGCGCGGTAATAAGTGGACAACATGTGATGTGCCTGTGGTTCCACCATGCGTACCTGATCATTCAGTTTGAATTCATCAATGAGCGAATTGATGTAATGCACTTCGCGTTCACCATCGGTACCGCTTGCACCACCAACAATAAGAAGTTGTGCATCGGGGCGATTCAACGCGGCCAACGAACGCACTGCCACGTCGGCGCCTTTCAACGGTTGAATGCGACCGACAAACAACAGCACGGGCCCATCACCAAGGCCCAATGCGCGACGTGCACCACGCTTATCACCAGGTGCAAAAAATGCATGCTCCACGCCCGGTGCAACAATCTCGATGCGTCCTGGTGGATTGCCATAGAGCTCAATGAATTGTCGCTCTTCTTCGGTACAACTCACACAAATGGCGTCGGAACAACCGATTACTTCGGTTTCCGCTTTTTCACGCAGTTCGGGTTCTGGATCACCGCCAAGTGCTTTCACTCTGGCAAACGTGTGGAATGTGCTGACTAAGGGCACATTGAGCTCGTGCTTAATGCTGTGACCACTTAATCCACTCAACCAGTAGTTGGCGTGAACAATGTCAGTTCCGCCGTGAGCGTTGATGTGTTGCAACACGTTGTCGGTGAACTCTGGAACCACATCAATGAGGTGTTCCTTCGGCAGATCTGCAGGTCCGGCCGGTATGTGCACCACTTTGTGGTTTGGCTCTACCAATATTTCTTTCGGCAGATCTTTGTGCCACGTACGCGTATATGTAGTGCAGTCAACCCCAGCATGCGCCAACGCAGAGACCAATTCGCGAACGTACACATTCATGCCCCCACCATCGCCCACGCCAGGTTGGGCGAGCGGAGAAGTGTGAAGCGAGAGAATGGCAACACGACGCATGCGTGTCTCAACCTATCTAGGGCGCTATTGATTCCCTTGCCCTGAGGGTTCTGCCTCAGGAGAAACACCAACAAACGAGCGATACACAGACAACAAACTGGCCTTTTGCTCGTTGGTCAATCGCTCGTCATTCATGATTGCTTCGGGAACTGAACTAGCAACAGGCGGAGCTCCATCGAGAATGCCGGCACGTACATACAACGTCTCCGCCGAGATCTCGAGTGCACGTGCTATCTGCTGCAAAATATCCGCTGACGGGCGGCGAATGCCTCTTTCAATTTGCGACAAGTATGGGTTTGAAACACCGGCGGACTTCGCAAGATCACGAATACTTTTCTGTGCTGATTCGCGTTGCTGGCGAATGAACTCGCCCACGTCGTGTAACACCATGTGTCTTACTTGTCCTGCACCACAGAGCCAGCACCGCTTTCGCGTACTCGCTTCACCAATTCTGCGGTGAGTGCATCGATCTTGTCGAACAACTCATGTCGCAATTGTGAGCAAGTTTTTTCAAACATTCCGAGTGCATTGATGAGTTCATCAAGATCTTTGTCCGCGAGATTCTCCATATTCTCGAATTGATAGTGCGCGCACACAGCATCAAGTTCTTGCACCAATGGATGATCAGCCGGAATGTTGGTTTCGCGTGGCGGACGTGCACTGCCACCACCGTGCTGTTGACCGAACACATCAGCCAAACGTTCCGCCAAGGATTCTGCTGGTGCATCAGCACCGCTGGCGCGACGTCGTTGCTCGTCTTGGGCCAAATCAAGTCGACCTTGTGCCAATCGGCGAACAAAAGAGATGGCGTCTTCTTCGCCTTGCAATGCATTTCGCTGTGCACGAATTTCAGCAAGCGTGAGTGGCTGTTCGCTCGACATCACATTCCTCCTGATACTGGTGGCAAAACGGCTACCTCATCTTTATCGGTGACGGCGAACGAGCGGGGTACCTCTTCACCATTCACCCATACCTTGCTCATGGCTATCACTGCCTCGAGGCCAGCGCCGTAAGTGGCTACTGCGGTGGCGAGCACCTCGGACACCGTTGCCCCACCGCACACTGCGGTACCAGTGCCTGCGGCCTCTCTGGCCTGGGCAAAAAATCGAACGACGGCCACGGAATGCATGGTAACGGCGGGCCCGAGCCACGACCGCACCTACAATTACAGGGTGAGTTCCCCCACCCGCATCCTCATGCTGCGCCACGGCCAAAGCGAATGGAACGCGGCTGGGCGCTGGCAAGGTCAGGCCGATATTGAGCTCACCGACTTGGGCTACGAACAGGCCCGTCGCGCCGTCGAAAAACTAGGCATGTTCGATGCCGTGGCCTCCAGCGACCTTCGTCGTGCGCGAATGACCGCCACCATCATCGCTGAAGGTTTAGGGGTCGGACTTCTTCCAGCCGACCAACGCTTCCGTGAAACGCATGTGGGCGAATGGCAAGGCCTCACTCACGACGAGATCGAACGCGACTGGCCCACCTATTTGGAGACGCATCAGCGCCCACCTGGATTCGAATCCGATGAATCAATCATCGAACGCGTCTCCGCAGGTTTGTTTGACCTTGCCGAACAATTTCCTGGCGGCGAGGTGTTGTGTGTCGCTCATGCCGGCGTTATTCGAGTGATGCGACGAGCACACGGGGTCGCTGACACGCGCATCACCAACCTCGGCGGCTGCTACTACACCATCACACCTCGGCACCACACGCCCATTGAGATTCACGAAGTAGTAGATCTTTTCGCGTCGGATGAATTCCTTCGTTCCAACAGCGCTCGCCCTGTGCTCACAGAGGGCGAAGAGCTGTAACGAATGTTTTCTCGCTTTATTGATTCGTCGTACGCGCCAGCAGTGCGAAAGAACCTTGACCGGTTGATTTGGGGACGTCTCATCTCCAACGCGTGTTATCGATTTGCGCCACCGTTTATTGCAGTCATTGCACGCGGGCTACACGTGTCGGTCACGCAAATGGGTATTGCATTTACCGTCGGAGAATTTGCAGGGCTCAGTTCACCATTGCTCGGCCGCTTCGTTGACAAAAACAATCGCATTGTCTCCATGATGATTGGCATGGTGGGCATCACGGGTGCTGTGGTGGTGGCAGCAACCTCCACCACGTTGCTGCAATTTGCCATAGCCATGCTCCTCATGAGTGGAAGCAAAGTTCTTTTTGATACCGCACTCATTGTGTGGGTGAACGATCATGTGCCATACGAACGGCGCGGACGCATTGTGGGCGTCATCGAAACCTCGTGGGCATTGTCATTGTTCATTGGTGTGGCAATTATGGGAGCCGCAACGGCGTTGTTTTCTTGGCGCGTTGGATTTGCGGTGGGTGCAATTGGCATGTTGGTATCAGGGTCGCTCATCGTGGCTGCGTTACCACGTCATGAAGCACACGCACCTGTGTCCGAACATGCTCGAGCATCCATACCTCGAAACGGATATTTGGTGTTTGCGTGTTCATTTCTTCTCATGGCCGCCACCCAATGCCTAGGCATCACATTTGGTCCATGGTTTGAAGATGAGTTCCATTTCTCTAGCGGCGCTTTGATTGCCGTGGTGATTGTTCTCGGATTATTTGAACTCACCAGCAGCATTAGTAGTTCACGTGTGACAGACAGGTGGGGCAAAGAAAACAGCGTGCGTCGCGGTGCACTATTGATGGTGGTGTCGGCGTTGCTGATGGGAATCGGTGCTCATATTTCGTATATCGCAGTTCCCATGCTGGTGTTGTTCATATTGGGATTTGAGTTTGCGTTGGTGAGCATGCTTCCACTCGCGGCAAACATTGTGCCCACCGCAGGTGGCATCGGCCTTGGTCTCACCGTGGGAGCTGGCACGTGTGGTCGCGCCGTCTTCAGCACCATCACCACTTCCTTGTATGAACACGTAGGGCCAATTGGCCCGTCATTGACGGCAGCTTCACTGTCGGCAATCACCGTGCTCGCAATAAGCAGTTACAAACGCTCGCTGCGATAACCGTTTGTAATTGGCATGCGGCGATCTTTGCCAAATGCTTTGGTGGAAATGCGTACACCCGGCGCACACTGACGTCGTTTGTATTCATTCACATCAACCAATCGTGCGATGCGCGTGACAACGGCAGCATCAAAACCGCGATTGATGATTTCAGGAATGGTGAGATCATCATCGATGTAGTGACGCAATATGGGATCAAGATCTTCATACGCAGGAAGACTCTGGTCGTCGCGTTGATCAGGACGTAGTTCTGCTGACGGTGGTTTGTTGATCACCGTTTCCGGAATGATTTCAATGCCGGTGCGATCGTTGATGCGACGACATAATGCGAAAACGTGAGTCTTCAGCACATCTTTGATGGGTGCATAGCCGCCTGCAGAATCACCATAAATAGTGAAGTAGCCAACGGCCATCTCACTCTTGTTTCCTGTGGTGAGAACCATCCAGCCAAACTTGTTCGACAACGCCATAAGCGTCATGCCGCGACAACGACTTTGCAAATTCTCTTCTGTGAGATCGGGGTCTTTGCCCGTGAACGATGGCGCAAGCATTTCCAAATACGAACTGAATGCAGGCTCAATGGAAATAACTCGATAATCGATACCCAACGTGTTGGCTAGTTTCTCCGCATCATCAAGAGAACCTTGACTGGAGTATCTCGATGGCATTGCAACACCGTGCACATTTTCGGCACCCAAGGCATCAACAGCAATGGCGGCAATGATGGACGAATCGATTCCACCTGATAATCCAATGACCACGCTGCTGAACCCGTTCTTACGAACGTAATCGCGTGTACCCACTACCAACGCGTTGTACACGCGATCAAGGTCGATATCGAATTCCTCAATTCGTGATGCAACCACGTGACCGTCAGCTGAAATTTCAACAACTGCAAAATCGCTTTCGAATGACTTCAAGCGACACGCCACCTCACCGCTTGGTGTGATGACAACACTCGAACCGTCGAAGACAAGTTCATCTTGAGCGCCCACTTGATTCACATACACAATGGCGCTACCCGTTTGCGTGGCGCGTTCTTTCAGCATGTCTTCGCGCGCAACATGTTTGCCGTCGTGGAATGGTGATCCGTTGAGGTTCAGCAAGATGCGCGCACCGTTTGCTGCTTGCGCCGCAACTGGCCCGTGCGAAAACCAAATGTCTTCACACACCGAGACGCCCACTTGCACGCCGTTGATTTCGCACATGCCGGCTGGAACACCGTTGACCATTGCAGGGCCAGGACTGAAATAGCGTTCTTCGTCAAACACGGCGTAGTTCGGCAACAACATCTTTTTGTAGATGTACGCAACTTCACCATGTACACACACGGCGGCAGCATTGAAAAGTGCGCCGTCTTCTTCGTGAACAAATCCCACTACCGCAGCACAAGCGCCCGTGCGTTGTGCCACCCGATTCAGCACCTCACGGTTTTGACGAACAAAGGCATTCTTCAGCAACAAGTCTTCGGGCGGGTACCCCGTTGTGGTGAGTTCGGTGAACACCACCACGTTGCATCCCGACTCCTCGGCGCGGGCATAATCAGCCAAAATCAACGCCTCGTTGCCGACCAGATCGCCCACCACGGGGTTCACTTGCGACAGCGCAATCTTCAGGCCCTGGCCAAATGAAGTGGAAATAGCGCTGCTCACCCCCGAAAGGCTAACCCCGCCACCCAAAAACCCTGATAAATCAAGGCTCTGACCCCGTTGAGGAGCCCATTTAACAAACGGTTCACAATTAGGAAAAGGAAGAGCAACCCATCCGTGACATCCTGTACCTATTGAAAACGGGACATGTCCCCTTATAAGAGGAAGCCACCATGCCAATTCAGGCCGAATACATCTGGATCGACGGAACCGAGCCAACACCATTGCTTCGTTCAAAGACAAAGATCATCCCCGACTTCGCCGGCGCGGTTGCCGACATGCCAATGGATGACTGGGGCTTCGACGGATCCTCCACCAACCAGGCCGAAGGCGGCGCTTCCGACTGTGTTCTTCGCCCAGTGTTCCAGTGCCCAGACCCAATTCGTGGCGGCAAGAACGTTCTCGTGTTGTGCGACGTGTACCTCGTAGACGGAACACCACACCCCACCAACACTCGCGCAGCATGTGCAGCAGCACAGGCAAAGTACGCAGACCAAGACATGTGGTACGGCATCGAGCAGGAATACACCATGCTTC